>JBILXT010000326.1:0-8214 GCA_044378235.1 Planctomycetaceae bacterium | reverse complement strand
CGCATCTTGGGGTTCCAACGACTGGATCGGTGTCCGTAATGAACACCAGCATCCAGAATGTCTTTCACCACAATCTCAGCCATTGCCGATCTCCTGTGATCTGCGGCGGCAAGCCGCAGCGAGCAACCATGATTGGGGCTCGCACAGAACAATTGTGTGAATGCCGAAAAACGATGAATCGAAATCCGACACGCAGCACGTCACCTAAACAATCCGAGGGTGACCACAACTCGGCGGGATCCACAAAGATCCCGGTAAATTCGAAGCGGGGCAGGATATCGATGTGCACCGTGGCCGTCAAACGGCGTTTGACGACGGTGACCTCGATTTGCCCAGCTATTTCGCGTTCAGTCTTCTCTTCGGGCGGCCAAGAAAGTTTCGTTTGTCGTCGCGAAAATTCCGCTGTGACGAGGAAAAGTCTGCGTTTTTCTGCCCGAAATGGAGTCTGACGGCCCTCAGATTCCCACTGGAAAGGCCGGCGATTTGACCCCGTGTTATCGGAATCCTCGGCTCCATTCCTGAATCGAAGAGCGGAGATTTGAGCGGGTATCGGCAGAAGCCCCATATTGCCACCGAGGAGAAAAGCGTTGACTATCGGGTGAATGTTCGCGTTCGAGCGACGCTGTTCAGTTCCGAATCGGGCCGCCTTCGTTGGTGAGGCGTAACACGAAGAGACTCGACCGAAAAATTTGGCCGACCGAAAGATGACAGCAAATCAAAGATCGAGGGCAAGAATTTTTCGGTCACTCAATATTTCTGTCCTGCCTTCGTCCTCCCGCAGGCCGCTGATTACTCAGCGGCTCCCCAACAAATGTGGAATCTTCTGCGGGTTGGGTTCGAACATTCCGCTGCTTCAACTTTGCAGTATTTACACGACTGTGATCCACGTGATTGCAATTTCGCCAACGCCTTCTGGCTCTGTCGACATCTTTCCGACGTCATGTGTAATCACGCTGATGTCAAAAACGGAAGCCTGTTATGCCTTTTGAGCCGAATAAAGCGAAAAACGCGGCAAATGCGTTTTGTTTAGGTCGTGGCACGGTCTTCGCAATTCATTGAAAGCATGACCGAACGTTTCTGGTTTGGACTCGAGACGAGTTCGGTGGCGGCCAACATCCGACGATCGCGGAATTTGACAGCCTGAATCCTCAATCTGTTTTCTACAAAGGAATGGTGCTGTTATGAAGCTCTCAACTCTGCTTACTGCCGGTTTGTATCTCGTCCTGATGTCTCGCTCTTTCACGGCCTCTGCAGCCGATCCTCGCTTCGGAGGAAGTTACAATAGTACTCCGAACCGTGGTTTATTTGGTCTGCCGATGCCTCAGCAATGGTCCGGAGCTCGTCCGATGGGAATGAATGGCGGAGCGAGCAACTATGGCTATCGCCAGGCCGGGTATAATCCAAATTGTCCGAACGGAAATTGTGCGACCAGTTATCGTGGGGCGATGTCGAATTGTCCGAACGGACAGTGTCTGAATGGAGAATGTGCGTCGGGAAATTGCCCGAATGGTTGCTGCGTGAATGGTCAGTGCACGACAGGGGAGTGTTTGACGGGGGCCTATCGCGGCGGAAACTGTCCCAATGGAAATTGTGGCACAGGTTCTTACACGAACAGCCGTTATCCGGTTGGAGCACAGACGGACTGGTCTCCACGTAGTCCGCGAACCGGCCTTGCTGATCCCTACCGCCGATCGGATGAATTCGATGATCGCAACGGCTGGACTCAGCGGACGTCACGACCTGTGTTGGCACCATTGGATGATGCATTCAGCTCACGATACCGTCAGGATGATCTGAATTTGCGAAATGAGTACTTCGGAAATGATCCACGCTCAAGGATGAACTCGAACGAATGGAACCGTCCTTCACGACGGTCTCTGGAGGCTCCTGCGAGTTCAAGCGGTAGTGTTGCTCGGTTCTAGGACCGTTTTTTCAAGACGACAACTTACGACACGCCCGATCTGGAATAGGTCGGGCGTTTTTTGTTTGTCCGGGAAGTGTGATTTTTGCATTCGCGATGTTCAGATTGCTGGCGATTATCGATGGCTGGAAGCACTTGAGAATTCCAGCAGCGGTAGCATTACGCTGGCCACAATGAAGCCGACAAGTACGCCCATCACGACAATGACAGCGGGCTCCAGAAGCTTGACCAGATCCTTGAGTTGTCGTTCACCGTCCTCTTCAAAGTGGACGCCGATCAGGTCAAAGACTTCGCTGAGTTTACCGCTGCGTTCTGCGGTGATCACCATTTGAGCAGCACCTGGAGGAAGAAAGTGGCAACGTGCCATAATTGGTCCGACCATGTGTCCCAGCGTGACTTCCTTCTCCAGTGTATCCATGAGATCTCGGAACTGCAGGCTGGAGACAGATCGTGAGCATAACTGCAGAGATTCCAACAACGGAATGCCGCTGCTCAGCATCATGCCCAACAGTCTGAAGACGCGACCAGTGGCCAGGCTTCGTGCTGCTGATTTGGTGACAAGACTATTCAGCCAGATCTGATCGAAGAGTTTGTGAAACGTCGGTGTCTTCGCAAACAGTGCAGCCCCGATGATTGCAGCACCGCTGCCCAGAAAGCAGAGAATGAATCGCTCACGAATGAACGAGCCGACTGCCAGCAAGGCCGCTGTTGTGGCTGGTGGAACAAGCCCAATATCCTTGAACACCTGAGAGAACTGCGGTAGCACGAAAAACACGACCGCGAACAAGACTGCGAACGCAATGACCAGCAACACGGCCGGGTAAGCCAAAGCACCGCGAATTGCGGATCGCATGCGTTCTTCGTTTCTCAACATTGTTGCCAGGCGTTGAAGTACCTGTGTCATGCGACCAGATGCTTCGCCGGCCTTAATCGCCGACACAAAGACTTCGTCGAAGATTTTCGGATAGGCTCTGAGCGCAGCGGATAACTGAATCCCTTCTTCCAGCGCTGTGTTGACGCCGCGAAGAGTCTCGGCCAGTTTCGGATTGGTTGTTGTCGTGGCGAGGTTCTCGATGGACTCCGCCAACTCGACGCCAGATTGGCTCATGATCGCCAACTGCGAAGTCAGCATCATGATGTCGTTGCGAGTAACACGGTTCTTCGCAAACAGTCCCGATGAAGCTGCAGTTGTCGCCGCAACGGCCTCTGTGACTGCAGTTCGTCCGGCTGCGTTCAACGCGAGGACAAAAAGCCCCTGCTGTTTCAGCAGTTGCCTTGCTTCCTGAAGTGACTCGGCCTGAAGTGACCCGGTACTCGAGGTGCCATCAATTCGTCGAGCCGTGTATGCGAAGTCCATTGACATCAGTCAACTCCCGCAACACGCAGGATTTCTTCAGGGCTTGTGATTCCCTTTTCGGCCAGTGCGACTCCCTGATCAATCAGCAGCTGCCCACCTTTGGACTGATACCAGCGACGCACATCCTGACTGTTCAGATCCGGAGTCATGAGATCTCGCAGTTCTGAAGTGACTGACAGGACTTCATAAATGCCGGTGCGTCCACGAAATCCGGTATCAAAGCAATTCGGGCAGCCTTCGCCCCGCACGAATTGGCGACGTCGGTCACCCTGATATGCGAGGCGATCCAGCACTTCGGCCGTGGGATAATAGTTGGTTTTACATTTTGGGCAGGCGTTTCGCACAAGCCGCTGAGCGACAACGCCAATCAGCGCGGCCGAGATCTTATACATGGCAATGCCCATGTCGCGCAGACGAGTAATAGCTCCAGCACTGTCGTTAGTGTGCAGAGTGCTCAGAACCAGGTGTCCCGTGAGAGCCGCCTGAATCGCAATCTCGGCCGTTTCCGCATCTCGAATTTCCCCGATCATGATCACGTCCGGGTCCTGACGGAGAATCGCGCGGAGAGCACTGGCGAATGTAATCGGACTGCCTTGAGCAGCGTGAACCTGGTTGACGAGTTCCAGTGAGTATTCAACCGGATCCTCTACGGTGACGATATTGGTTCGTACGCTTTTGATCAGTTCCAGTGCTGAGTACAGCGTAGTCGTCTTTCCGCTGCCCGTTGGTCCGGTCACCAGCACCAGTCCATGTGGCCTGTGCATCATGCCTTCGATGAGTTTCAATTGCACCGGGGGCACGCCAAGGTCGGCCAGGCGAAACGAAATATTGCTGCTGTCCAGAACTCGCAGCACCATCTTTTCGCCAAGCACAGTTGGCAGCGTTGAAGCACGCAGGTCGATTTCTTTGCCTTCAATGATCACATGCACGCGTCCGTCCTGAGGGCGACGGTGCTCGGCGATATCCATTCTCGCCATAACTTTGATTCGAGATACCAATGCCGCATGAAAGTCGCTGCGAGGTCTCAGGACTTCTCGTAGTTGACCGTCGACGCGAAAACGGACGGACGAATGTTTTCGGCCGGCTTCAATGTGGATATCGCTCACGCCCTGACGAATTGCGTGGACGAGAATGTAATTAACGAGGCTGATGATCGGGCTGCCGTCGGCCTGATCGGCAACGGTATCGAGGTCGACACGGACAACATCCGATTGAACTTCAACCGCGTTCTCTTCGATGCCGGCGGTGACGTCATCGACACGATAATCTTCCTCATAACATCGAGGCAGGAGTTTCTCGATTGTCGTTCTCAGTGCCAGAACCGGGTTGACGCGACATCCGGTCAGACGTTCCAGTTCATCGATTTGCAGCAGATTCTGAGGATCTGCCATGGCCACGGTCAGCGTTCGATGAACTCGAAACATCGCCAGAACGCAGAGTCGCTCGGCGATGTTACGAGGAATCTCCCGCACAACGGCCGGGTCAACCATTCCCTCGCGCAGGCGCGTTCCGGGCAATCCAAGTCGACGGCCGAGAAACGGCAGCAGCCGATCCTCGTCGATGAGCCCCATTTCGATCAGCAGTTCACCGAGTCGCCGTCGAGAAGACGTTTGACGAGTCAACGATCCTTCAAGATCTTCCCGTCGAATCAATCCGGCGGCGACCAGAGCTTCGCCGAGTGGAATGTTTGCAGAATCCACAGATTCGGTCGGCGAAGTGAGATTCGTTCGTCCCCGCCGATCTGAGATTCTGCGAGGGGGCATTTGAGAGACGGAGTTCGTCATGTTGCGAAACTCCCGAGGGCCGTTAATTGATTATCAAAGAACTCGAATCGTCGTTCGAGGCCTGTGACTGAAAGGACTTCTCTGCACAGTGGATTCAGACCGGTCAGCTTCAGGACACCACCCCGTCGACGGCAGGATTCCTGAGTTTCCACCAGCATTTCCAGAGTCGCGCTGTCGACCGTGGGAACAGCAACAAGATCCATCAGAAGTTTTGGCTGACCACGCTCAACTTTGCTTTGCAAAGCATCGGCCAATGGTTTCAGTTCGGCGGTGGTCATTGCACCTTCGACCTGAACCACGTTCACAGCACCTTGTTGGCTGAAGCTGAATCTCATCGCTTTGCTACTGTTCGTAAATGGTCAGATTTAGCTGGGTGTGAGTCGCGCGAGTGATGCCGGGAGGATGAGTGAGAAGCGACTTCCCTTGTTCAGCTCACTGGCGACTTCAATTCGACCGCCGTGTAGTCGAGCGACATCGTGGGAGAACGCCAGTCCCAGTCCAGTGCCCTGGATGTCATTAACGCGCGGGTCGCTGCTGCGGAAAAATCGTTCGAAGAGTCGAGGGATCTCTTCGTCCGCGATGCCAATCCCGGTGTCTTCCACATGGAAGCGAATCTCGTTGCCTTCGAATTCTGCTTCCAGTCGAACACATCCTCCGTCCGGCGTGTATTTGATGGCATTGCCCAGCAGATTTACGAGGGCAGCAGCCAGTTTGTTTTTATCAACGTTCAGGTCAGGCAGACGCGGCGGAACCAGCGTCTCAAAGTTCAGAGTCTTCTTCTCAAACAGTGGTCGAATCGTCTCCTGAACTTCATTCACCAGACGTTCAATTTGTGTTTCGTGGCGATCCAGAGTCATACCGCCAGCCTGCATATGGCTGATATTCAGCAGATTGTCGATTGTGCGTTCCAGCCGACCAGCTTCGGAAAGTATGACGTTCAGAAACTGACGTTCTTCTTCGGCATTGATTTCCTCGGCAGCAATCAGTGTTTCCGCATAGGCTCGGATATTGCACAGTGGTGTGCGAAGTTCATGGGTCGCGGCTGAAACAAAGCAGTCTCGCATTTCGAGGGCCAGTTTCTGCTGTGTGACATCGCGAATCGTCCAGAGAAAAGTAACTCCGCCATGCGAGCGATCATTCTCGGACAGACACTGACGTGAAACACGCAGCACGCCTTCGTTCGTTTCGTGCCCGCGGAACATTTCGAATGTGACGGGGGCTAACGTTTGAGTGTCGGTCAGCACTCCGATTTGTTCATCGAAGTTCTCGAAGGTGCGGAAGAGTTCATGAAAGCGTAACAGGCCTTGCTGGCCATCTTCGGATCGGTCCATGAACAGTAGTGTATTCAGCGAATCATTTTGCCATAAAACCGTTCCGCTGCTGTCCGCAACAACCAGGCCATCGTTCAGGATATTGATGATGCGATGAATCAGTGAGTCGTCGGCAGCCCCGGTAGATTCATGCAGGCTCGAATCAGCCTGATCCAGTAGTCGTTGCACAATCGCCGTCTCGACAAGGCGGTTCCATCCCTGCGCCGCGTGATCTCTGGCACTGACGGGGCTGAGTGTTTCCGTCTTGATTTCGCGGCAGTCGGCGAGTTGATTGAGACGCCGATCGATCTCAATGCTTGTCGCCAGGCGTTTCTGCATCAGGCGGCTGCCGACCAGAATAAACGCCATGAGTGCGCTGAAGAGCCAGGCGGCGTATCCCTGTCCAAGGCTGCTGAATCCAGCGGCGATCAAAAGTCCGGTTAGTCCAAACGCGGCATGTAATGCGATTGCGTTTCGCAGGAGTGGGCTGCCGGAATTGTTAATGGACGCTGTTGACACCGGAAGGACTGCCTGATGGACGTGACGTGTTGATTATCGAGTTAGGGCGGCCAAAAGAATTATCAATGAACGAGTTCCGCGGGAGCTGTTGAGGCCAAAGTTTCTATTGCGGATTCCGCAAGGGCCTGGACTTTCTCGACGAGCGACCTGGGACTGAATGGTTTGCAAAGAACTTCGGGCAGCCGAAGTTTTTCAAGCGTTTCGGGTTCTATCTCCAGACCTTTGGCCGAACAGAACAGGATCGGGAGATTGCTGTAGATGGCATGGCTTCGAACGGCTGCACATAGTTCCAGTCCGGACATGCCGGGCATTTGGCAGTCGGTGACCAGCACGTCGGCCGGCTGTTCTTCGAGAAGTTTGAGGGCCTGAGTACCTTCAACAGCCGTTCTGACCACAAAGCCAGCTCGTGCCAGGTTGAACCGTATGACATCCTGCAAAACGCGGTTGTCTTCTGCAACGATGACTCGATAGGGTTTCACTTGCCTGGTCCTAAGACGTTCTTTTGGTGGATCGATGGCTCAAGCGGCCTTACGTTAACAATGTCCCGGGCTCCTGCGCGATGTTGCTCCAGATCAACTCTAGTTCACAATTTGCAACATGCGGGATTGACCACAGGTTTCCCTGAAAATCATGTTTGCATGGGATCAAAAAGAAAGACGCGAACCGGTGCCGGTTCGCGTCCTTAGTTTTGTTCTGTAGTTCATCGAAACTACCAGGCAGAATATTCTGAGTTCGGATCGTTCAGGTAAAACTCTCCGGTTGTCTCGTTGTAAGCCCAGCCATTAGTGCCGCTTTGGGAGAAAGGCCCGGTGAAACTTCGAACGTTGTTGTCATCCACATTAGAACCAACCTGAGGCGAAGGGAATGTTCCGCCCTGCAACGACGCACGCAGCGAAGTCGCCAGCGTTGAGGCAGGTGGATACACGCCACTCGTAGCTCGATAGAGTTCAATTGCATTTCGAATGGTGGTCAGCGACTGCCGAGTTCCGTTCTCGCGGGCGTCCGTCGTCACGTCAAACAACTTAGGAGCAGCGACCGCAGCGATGATGCCCAGGACAAGCACGACAATTACCAATTCGATCAGTGTGAAGCCACTGCGTTTCTTTGCGACGGACATTGGATACGCTCCTGTGAGACATGTGAAGACGACACGGGTCGAAGTCACCATTTCAAGCTGTCGTTCATGGTGTTAGTGAGTGTCTGGTGTCATTCGACAACATAAACCTAGTGGAGCGTCAAGCTCTGAAAGTGGGGTTGGTTGCATTCGAAGATCATGGGAGACTGCTGGCCACAAGGAGGTGTGCCATGGAGAAGAAGTACATT
>JBILXT010000325.1:0-8220 GCA_044378235.1 Planctomycetaceae bacterium | reverse complement strand
CGGCCGTCGTGATTCCTGAAGCTTCATCGCTGCAAGCATCAGTGCGATTGCAGAAAGAGTACACGCGACGTAGCCCGGCAGACCTGAAGGAGGCGTCAGCAATTGTCGTTTGAGTTCATTGCGAGCGAGCGGAGCGGGCAGAAGCAGATTGATGGCTTCCTTGTTGGCACCATCAATGGGCTTCTTCGTCGTAGAGGAAGCATCAGCGTTGTTCAGCAGGCCGATGAATTCTTCGGAGCTGATCGTTGCGGAGTCATTATCCTTCCACGACTTCACCATCACCAATTGCGAATCACTCAGTGCCACAGCGGCGTCTTCGGAGACGCAGGCGGCACCAATCAGCGGCCCAAAGGTAAAGCCGATACCAAATGCCGCGCCGATCAGAGCCATGCCTTTGCCACGGTTTTCAGCACCCGTGCAGTCGGCGATGACGGCCTGAGCGGTGGAGATCGTGGCTCCGGCAATCCCGGCACCGATACGCGTGATAAACAGCCAGGGCAAAGCACCGAGGCCCAGCCATACAAAATCACGGCCTTGCGACGAGACGAAGCCGAAGAGCCCGTATGAGAATGCAGAGCCGCAAAGCCCAAGCATCAGAATTGGCCGCCGTCCAACTCGGTCGGACAAACCGCCCCACATCGGAGCAAACAGAAACTGCATGGCAGAAAACGAGGCCATCAGGAGGCCCAGTTGCATTTTGCTGGCGTTAAACCATGCGGCGTATCTCGGCAGCAGCGGGAGAACAATTCCGAAACCCAGCAGATCGATAAAGACCGTCAGAAAGACGATCATCAGCGTGGCTTTATTGACGGACGATACCGCAGGTTTGGCGGCAGGATCAGCGTTAGACACAATCAGATCTTTCAGAACATCACGAGTTCAAAATGCGACGGCGAGCGGCAGGGCATCAGCCCTCCGTGAATCTTTATGGAGATGAACTGCACGGACACCAGAAATCCGGAAGTCTGCAAGTTGCTTCCAGGGGAGGGAAAACGTAGTGCCGTGTGCTCCTTGGTTTTTCGTCATGGCTTCTTCACTGACTTGCGGCCTAGAACGAAGGCTGGTCCACGTATTTGTGGTTGCCACCCATTGCTGAGTCCCTGTCGAATAAACGATTCAACGGCTTTCGGAGTAATGGGTTCTCCTCGATTGAAGTCAACGAAGTTGACACTCAATCGAATAGGATAAACGAGCAACTTCGATGCAGGTGATGCGAGAAGCTCCACTGTTACCAACATCAACTGTTCAAACTCTTCCCAGTTGAATGTCAACTTCCATACAAACACTTTTCCGTCGACTGTTATTTTGCGGGTGCCTTTCCTGGCAACGGCCATCCAGCACCTACCGTTTCATAAACCACACACACGCCCAGGCCAGCAGCGGGAACAGAACAAAGATCAGCCCGAGAGCGATAAAGTTGGAACGAGGATTGTCAGGCCAGCGCGCCATGGTCTGGGTTCCCGGCGGGATTTGTGAGGAGATCCCGCCGTTGTGTCAGTGTTGAATAGTCATGGCCTGAGAATGCACTCCGGCACCAATGGCCAACGTCTCCGAATCTCAGGATGGAATCTGTTCGTCGGTTTCAGGAACAGCATCGCTCGCTGCATCGAACCACTCTTCCTTGAACACGATTCGCTTCTTGTGCTTCATCGCCAGGTTGGCTGTCAGTGCCATGATCGCGTCAGCCATGGCGACTCGACCGTTACAACGCAGTTCCTGCCAGCCCTTGCCATTGCGAATGCAGTAGCAGAAGTGTTCCATCTCTTCGCGATAGCCGCGGCTGACTTTATCGCCCATTGTGCCCTTCGCCATCGCACCCGCTGCTGAAGGAGCTGCGGTGTTGTAGCTGTCGAGTGCCGGGCCGCCACCTTTGGAATTGTCGATGACCCACAGGCGTTGTTCCAGACCGCCACCGCTGGAAGGACTTTCTTCCTTGTACAGCAGAGCTTCCATTTCGGTCTTCATAATCAGCGTACCGCGGCTGCCGAAGACGGTCTCACCGTAAGGCTCCTGGCGATTTGTGTTGATCGAAGAATAAGTCACAATCGCGATGTCGTTCTTGTCTTCTTCGTAGTGCTTGCCGGGGAACTCAAGCGTCACATAGATGTGGTCGTCGATGTCGCGATCGTCAACCCAGTTTTCTTCCGGACCGACGCCTTTGACACCGTAGAAGTTCTTCCCACCGTAACCCTGAACAGCCAGCGGGTGCTTCTTGCCCAGGAAGATACTAGAGGCATCCATCTGATGGCTGCCCAGTTCCGCCATAAGACCGCCGCCCGTGGAATTGTACAAACGCCAGTCGATCAGTTGTTTGGCGCTTTCGTAACCCAGCTCTTTCAGACGGCCGGATTTTTCCATCTCCAGCAGGACTTCTTTGTCCTTCTTCGCATCTGCGTCGCGGTCCCATTTTCGCCAACTGTCGCGGCCCGGGAAGCTGTTGTTGCGATGCCATTGAGCACGGATGAACTTGATATCGCCCAGTAGACCTTTCTTAATGAGATCATTCGCGTTGTCATAAAGCACGCTGTAATGACGCTGATGTCCGACAGCCAGCAGAAGGCTCTTCTCTTCGGCCTTGCGAATCATCTGCTTGCACTCAGTAATATTGTGAGCCATCAGCTTTTCTGTCAGCACATGCAGACCTGCGTCAAGACAGGCGATGGAGATCGGAGCGTGCTGGCTGAGTGGTACAGCGATGACGACCATCTCGAAATCGACTTCGCCCTTTGTGCGGGCTTCGAGCAATTCCAGATGATCTTTATAGACCTTGATTTCTGAAGCTTTGGCCTGCCCCAGCTTCTTGTTCAGGCCGATGCGTGCTTCCGGATGGCTGCCTTTGAATGTGCGTTCGATGTTGGCAGGTCGTGGATCTGCGATGGCCACGATCTCCATGTATTCCGGAGGATGTTCTGTAATCAGCACGTTGGCTTCGTCACCGCAGCCAATGAACGCCGCCTTAACCGGCGTACCGTTCAGCTTCTGATAGTCGAAGTACAAAGCGCCGAGGCCAATGCTGCCGGCGGCGGCGGTCTTCAGGACATCTCGTCGAGTAAACCCGACAGCTTCGTTGAAGTTGTCCTTCCCGATCTGTGTCTGTTCCGGTGTGAGTTCCATAATTCGTCTCCAATATTTTTACATTTAGTCTTTGATGTTTTTGAATTCGGTTGATCGTTCTACTTCGTCGCTGCTTTGCTTTTTCCGGAGAAGAGTCGGCCCAGCAGGTTGTCGATTCCAAACCATTGACCGCTCGGAACGCAGGCCAGAGCCAGCAGGGCCAGCACTTCGATCAGGTTCTTATTGACGATGAAGCTATGCTCCGGGCCTGGTGCGTCAGGAACGCCCGGTAGTGGAGGCATGGCCATATAAAAGCCAAACACCATGAAAGCGGCTGAGAATGCAGCGAAGCGAGTAAACAGTCCGATGATCAGCAGAATGCCGAGGCCCGTCAGGCCAGCAATCGTCAGCGTGTCCACAATCTTGATAGGAGTCCACGGCGCTGGCAGTGGTCCTCGCTTAAGCTGGTCCACAGACAGAATATCCATGGCGTCTTCTTTGAGTTCCACATCCATCGCCATGATTGGCCCAGCCAGCTCCCGCGCTTTGGCACGAGCATCAGACCAGACACGATTCAGGTGATCCATTTCGAATGCGATCTGCGCTGCAGACAGTTTGTCTTCATAGCGTTTGACCATTTCCGAATAGAGTTCTAGCTGGCTGATGCGGCCGTCGATGTTTCCGGAGTTATCCGGGTTCCCCATCAAGTGGGCTCGCGTGCGTTCTTTGTAAGATAGCTTGCTCGCGCGAGTGAAGACATCGTTCAGAGCTTTGCGGTAGTTGTCGTACTCAGGACCTTCTTTGTCAGCGACTTGTTCTTCCAGAGTTGCCTTCTCTGTCGCCAGAAGATGTTTCTTGCCGTCGACTCGCAGTTGTTTGGCTTTGGCATCGAAGCTGATTGTGCTGTCCAGTTTCGCGGCTTTGAAGTCCACACCTGCAGGCAGAGCTTCCAATGGTGAAGCAAAGGCGGATGGTCCATCGATCAATGCATTCAGTCGCCCGATTTGCTTGTCATCGAGACCGTAATGAGCAATGAAGCGAGACTTCCACTGGTCCCATCGTTGAGCGACCAGTTCTTCATCCAGCCAGTTTTTGTCGTCCGGGTCACCAGTCATCGCGCGAAAGACATTGCGCATCGGACCTTGCGCGCTCTTCAGATAGCCATCCGAGGACCATGGATAGGAAGTGCCGAGGGTGTCGATCTTCCAGAGTCCCTCGTACAGCAACTGCCAACCCAGTCCGAGTCGTAGCACGACCAGCAGGACCACGGAGGCGAATGAATATCGACGAATATCAGTCACAGGAAACGGGCTCCGGGAGAGTGGTTTCGGCGGGAATTTTTCAGCTGGGATGCCGCACAATTGATCTGAATCAGGGATCTTGAAGCAGTCGGAAAAAATGATTCGCAGTGATCAATTTTAGAGCGGTGCTTCAGAACTGGCTTGCTTCGGGGGGAAAGAACCTTCCTGAAGCACTACCTGATCATCATCCCAGACGATCTGCTCATCAGGAATTCCGATCACCGTTGGGCAAACTTTCCGGCCCTTGTCCGGAAAAGGAATCAGGATAGCACCAACTTCCGGCCAATTCTTACAACACAGGCAGGCTTTTTCGACGCCCATGACGAAAAACGCGGTCGATAGCGCGTCTGCGACGGCTGCAGAGGGGGCAAGAACGGTCACGGACAGCATTCCGTCCACAGGCCAGCCAGTCCGAGGATCGAGAATATGGCCGTATCGGCGGCCTTCGTGCCTGTAAAACTGGATGTTTGAACCACTGGTTGCCATGGCTTTGTTGCAAAGCAGCAGTGTCCCGAGACGCTGTTCCGTGAAAAGGGGGTTCCCAATTCCAATCGGCCACCCCGGGTGACCATTGTGGGGGCCGATGGCTTTCAGGCTGCTGTGGCCTCCGTGAAGGAGAAATGATTGCGGAGAATGCTCAGTCTGCATCAATTGCAGGGCCGCGTCATCGAGTGCGAAGCCTTTTCCGATAGCACCGGGATCCAGAAGAAGTCCAGGTCGGCTAAAGGCGACGCTGTTTTGCTGAGAATTCAGGGACAGATGCTGCATCCCGGAGATTTCCAGAGCCGCACCAATTTCGTCCAGCGAGGGGATTCGTTGTTCAAGGCGACAGGCTCGCCACAATCGAGTCAGGGCACCCGTGGCCATGTCGAACGCACCGTCGGTGCCGAGATGGATTTTCTGGGCCGTCTGCAGCAGTTCAAACATATCCCCCCGGAGGGTCTGGGGGGCGTCGGCTGCTTTGCGGTTTAGCTCAGAAAATTGGCTGTTTTCACGGTAAATGCTCATCCAGGCTTCAGCAGCGTGGATGGCGTCGAGAGCTTTTCCGGCTGCCTCGATTTGCTCGGTCGGCCCTGGATTCATGATCACCGAGAAATCGCAGGCCATGGCTCGTGTTGTCAGGCGAACCGTGATGCCGGCCGACGGCTGGACCCGTGTTGTCGGACGGATTTCTTCGGAAATCTTCCCGGGTTTCAGGGCAGAAAGCACCTGTCGTCGAGTTGTGGTGAGGCGTGGTTCGGACATTTCGACAGCATCCGCAGAACAGACCCGACTTGCAAGGCCGATCCGCCGTGTGATGAAAAGCCTGGCCGATCGTGCAGATTTTCCAATACAAAACCGGAAAAGTCCGTAGTGAACCGAGGAGTTCAGGAGAATAGGCTTTTCGAAGACAACTCGTGATGCCCAGAATTCCTGACGTTTGCTGCTGTTCGGCTATACTGTGCTTCGGAGGATCCTTGAAAAGACTCCGAGGGTATTCACGGTAGTGCAATGCTGGTGATCTTCATCATCGTGAACGTTTTCTGATACCAGCCGATTTCGATTCCGTCATTATCAGACAAAGACCAATGTCCAATCAATCTCCTTCAAAGACAAATCCCAAGCCTCGAGTTTCTGGCGGCGTGCCCTGGTGGATCTGGGGAATCATGGCCATCCTCGGAGGTGGGATCATTGTTGCCCTGATTCAAAAATCCATTCCGGAGGATCCTGCGGAGTTGTTTGAGCAGGCCCTGGTGGCAGCGGACAAGCAGGATGCGAACACTCTAAAGTCGGTTGCGGACAAGTTGTCCGGGTATCCCGATTTTGCGACGAAGAAGAAGTTTCTTGACGGCATCCTGATGCTTGGAAACTCAAGGCCGCTGAAAGCGATTGATTTGCTGAAGGAAGCTTCGGAGGAGCCCGGAATTCGAGTTCGTGCTTTGATGATGTTGGGAACAGCCTACGCTCAGGCTGAAAACATGAAGGCATCGGTTGAGACTTTTCAGAGTGTGCTGAAAGAAGATGCGAATGCTGAAGATGCCCGATTCAGGCTTGCATCGATCTACAAAGATCTGCTGGCTCTGGACCTGGCTGTTTCGAATCTGGACGTGCTGATCACAAACAACTTCAGGCCTGCTGCAACATTGAAAATGCGAGGCGACATTCGCTTTGACCGAAGGGAGTTTGGCCTGGCTGCAAAGGACTACGAAGCGGCCATTAATTCGGACAAGAATAATCCGACGAATTCCCTGATTGCGGAGCGGCTGGTTATCAGTCTCGTCCAGGTCGGTGATCTGAAGAAAGCCGAGGAATACGCGGAATTACTTGATCAATCGTCTGGGAAAGGCTTCTTTGAGGCTGAGAAGCTTTTGCAAGAAGGTGATCTTAAGAAGCTGGCCGTCGCGCTGGAGACAATTCGCAGCAATGCGTCGTATGATCCTCGAGGGCATGTCCTTTACGGAAAAATGATGCTCAAGGAAGGGACAGCCGACAAAGCTGCGGAAGGTCTTGCAGGTCTCCAGGTGAATCTGCAGTTGATCACGAGGAACGTTGAGCTGTTTAAGGTTGTGGCTGAGCTTGCTCGCGTTGCCGGCGACGAAAAAATGGCAGTGGCGGCGCAGCAAAACGTTGAGCAGCTTCAATTGCTGGATCAGGAATACAATCGTCAACTGACCCAGGTCTCCGCAACGCAGGACGGTTACGATGATCGCATCAAGTTGGCGCAGCTTGCTCGAGAGATAGGACAGTATGATTTTGCGATGACAATCTATCAGTCGATGACACGCGCCTACCCCGAAAAATCCTCTGATCTGTCGACTCTTCAGGACAATCTGTTTTCGACATTGCCGCCTTTGGCTAGTCTGCCCGGCCTGTTGGAGCAGACGTCTGAATCAGGTGACACGAAAAAAGACGAATCGAACCCACCCGAGGCAAATTCGGACGCGGCGTCTCCGACTGCTGAGCCAGCCGCTCCAGCGGAACAAAAGTAGTGCTCAGTTATTCGACGACTTTCGTTTTACCGAGGCCAGTGTAAGGGGTTGGAGCGTTTCAGGATGATGCAAGGGCGAGGTCACGTTAATGGTCAGTGATGCGTCGGAGCCCGCTGAAACGAGCCGAGCCAGGCCGCGTGAGATGAGTACCCGAATATTCCTCGGGTTCCTCGGCTTGATTGCCGTATTGTATGGGGTGATTCTTGTTTATCACACGACGAACCCTCCGAAGGCCGTGTCCGAAGACAGCGGGTTGCTGGAACAGTGCCGTCAAATCTGTATGCAGTATGGCCTTGTTTCAACTGGCCATATTCGGAATGATGCAGAAGCGTATCTCCGAGCTGCCCAGAAGCGTCGTCTGACCGAAGGGCTCTCTGTCGTTCTGGCGGAAACCACATTCGTTCCGGAGGCTTCTCAGTCAAACTCGCTGCTGGAAAAGGCGGCCCCGGATTTTTCTTTGCCCGATGTGAATGGTGTGCCCCGGGAATTGAGTCAATTGGGGAAAGACCGCCCTGTCGTGGTTGTCTTTTACCTGGGCTACGGTTGCAGTCATTGCGTCGCTCAGTTACTCGCACTCGACAAAGATCAGCATTACTTTCGAGAGCTTGATGCCGATATTGTTGCGATCAGCTCTGACACTACTGAGCACACCGCAGAGAAGTACAAAGAGTACGGAGAGTTTCATTTTCCGGTTCTGGCCGATACCGACAACGCGGTTTCAACTCAGTGGGGCGTGTATCAGCCTGAGACGGATGACAAGCCGGAGTTCGTGAAGCACGGGACATTTGTGGTTGACCGAAGCGGAAAGGTCATCTGGGCTGCTGTCGGAAACGAACCGTTTCTGGACAACAAGACGCTGTTGCATGTGCTTGCGAAATCTCAGGGACTGCTGCCGT
>JBILXT010000324.1:0-8257 GCA_044378235.1 Planctomycetaceae bacterium | reverse complement strand
CCAAATCAACGAGGGTTCGACGAGTACTTCGGGGCGCTGGGCGGTGGGCACGTCTATCTCAATGGAGCCAAACTGGGCGAAGAGTACTCCATTCCCCTGGATCGCAATGGCAAGAAGGAACCATTGGAAGGCCATTTGACGGAAGTTCTTGGCAAAGAAGCTTCGGCGTTCGTGACCCTGCACAAATCCGAATCGCAACCATGGTTCCTTTATCTTGCGTTCAACGCGCCGCATACACCTTTGCAGGTGACTGAGGAACAACTTGAGAGAGTTCGCCACATCCCGGATGAGACTCGACGAAAATATGCGGGACTCGTGATCGGGCTTGATGATGCCGTCGGAAACGTGCTGAATGCGATCAGAGACAGTGGTCAATCGGAGAATACACTGGTCTGGTTCATGAGTGACAATGGTGGCCCCGTTGCAGTGACTCATAGTCGGAACACACCGCTTCGAGGTGCGAAAGGGAACGTGTTTGAAGGCGGGATCCGAGTGCCCTTTCTGGTTTCGTGGCCCGGTCATGTTCCGGCCGGACGAGATTTTGACGCCCCTGTCGTTTCTCTGGATGCGTTTGCCACCGCCGTTGCTGTTTCGACGGCCACGGTTCCGGATCCGGCGCGAGTCGAAGGTCGCAATCTGGTTCCATATCTTTCCGGCGAAAAAGCGTCTGCTCCACACGATCATTTGTTCTGGCGGACCGGCGGAGGAGTCAAGTTTGCTGTGCGGGAGGGAGATTGGAAACTGGTTGCCGAAAATCCACAGAAGCCATTGTTGTTTAATCTGGCCAATGATGTCGGCGAGTCCACTGACCTTTCAGCGAAGCATCCAGAGATTCTCGCGAGATTAAAACTGGCCTATGACAATTGGAACAAACTCAACGTGCCTCCCCTGTTTGAAAGCCCCAAATTGAATCCCGCGAAGAAGTAGCCACGTGGGAAATCGTTAACTTGTGAAGGCCGTCTGAACGGTTCCGTGCTCAATATCTGATTGCCAGGGACTCGCGAAGCGAATCACTAATCTCCACCCACTTGTTTCGAAAATCTGACATCAATGAATAGACTTTTCTCCACGCTGCTTTGCTATGCATTGATCGCAGCGTTGGCTGGCTCAGAACTTACGGCGGCTCCGCCATCATCCAGGCCAAATATCGTTTTCATCATGGCCGATGACCTGGGATATACGGACGTCGCATGTTTTGGCAGCCGATACTACGAGACACCAAATATCGACCGTCTCGCGGCTCAGGGTATGAAGCTGCTGAATCATCATCATTGCCAGAACTGCACTCCGACCCGAGCAGCCTTAATGAGCGGTCAATATGGTGCTCGGACTGGTGTCTATACAGTCGGTGGAACGGATCGCTTTGACTGGAGCATGCGTCCGCTGCGGCCGGTTGAGAACATCACGAATCTGCCTCTGGATCGTGACATTATCGCCAGGCAACTTAAGGCCGCAGGATATGTCACAGGGGTTTTCGGAAAATGGCATATTGGTGAACGAGGCGAATACTTTCCCGGGAAACGCGGTTTTGATGAAGCAATCGTGAGTGCCGGAAAACACTTCGACTTTGAAACCAGTCCGAAGACCGAATATCCCGAGGGTCAGTACCTTTCGGACTTTCTGACGGACCAGGCCGTGGATTTCATAAGTCGTCACAAAGACAAACCATTCTTTCTCTACCTGCCTCACTTCGGCGTTCATTCACCTCATGACGCAAAAGCGGAACTGGTCGCGAAGTTCAAGCCGAAACCGGGCGTCGACGGGCATAACAATCCGACATATGCCGCGATGGTCGCATCCGTGGATGACAGTGTTGGTCGAGTCATGCAGACTCTGGATGAACTGAAGCTTGCTGACAATACAGTTCTGATCTTTACCAGCGACAATGGTGGCGTCGGTGGCTACAACCGGCCCGATGGCCTATTGCGTGATCCAGGATTGGAAGCGATCGGGAAAAAGCCCAAAGGGGCAGACTCTGATGGTGGAGGCATTACCGATAATGCTCCACTGCGCAGCGGCAAAGGCAGTCTTTATGAAGGTGGCACGCGTGAACCATTCATCGTTCGCTGGCCGGGTGTGACGACGCCTGGCTCATCGTGCAATGTGCCCACCATTCATGTGGACATCTTTCCGACGTTTCTGGAAATCACCAACGCTCCAGCTCCTCGGCAGGTACTGGATGGTGAAAGCCTCGTAAAACTGTTCCGCGATGGCTCAGCAAAACTGCAGCGAGACGCCATCTTTCAGCACTTTCCCGGTTATCTGGGATCAGGCCCTGGACTGTGGCGAACAACCCCCGTGAGTTTGATTCAGGCGGGCAACTGGAAGCTGATGGAGTATCTCGAAGACGGTCGTCTGGAACTCTACAACCTCAGCGACGATATCGGCGAAACGAAAAATCTCGCCGGCGAGATGCCTGACAAAGCCAAAGAACTGCATAATCGCCTTGTTGCCTGGCGAACAGAAGTCAATGCTCCGATGCCCACAAAGAACGACGGCGAGACCTCTGCACCAAAGTCCAAAGGGGAGGGCAAAGGCAAAAAGGGAAAGAAGAATGAATAACATGAAGTGCCTGCCACGTCTGATTGCATTTCTGGTTCTGCTGATCCCGTCGGTGCTGAAAGCTGACAATGACCTGTCACAGAAGCCGAACATCGTTTTCTTTCTGATTGATGATCTCGGGTATTCCGACTGCGGCTTCAACGGAGGTCAGGAAATCAGGACTCCAAACATCGACAAACTGGCGAACGGTGGCGCCATTCTGGAATCTCATTATGTCCAGCCGGTTTGCTCGCCAACTCGCGCAGCTCTGATGACCGGGCGTTATGCGACACGAACCGGTGTCTACACCATCGTGCGCCCGCATGCGAAGTGGGGTTTGCCGCTGCAGGAACGCACGCTGGCTAATGCCCTGCAGGAAGCCGGATATGAAACGGCCATCACCGGCAAGTGGCATCTTGGTGAGTTCGACCGAGCCTACGTTCCAACCTCACGCGGATTCGATCATCAGTATGGACACTACTTCGGTGCGATCGATTACTTCACTCATCTCCGAGATGGCTCACACGACTGGTATCGTGACGATCAGGAATCGAAAGAAGAAGGCTACAGCACGCATCTGGTCGCAAAAGAAGCGTGCCGACTGATTGCTGAAAAGGACACGACAAAACCGCTCTTTCTATACGTTCCATTCAACGGAGTTCACAGTCCGATGCAGGTGCCGGATGGTTATCTGCAACCCTATCCGGGCCTGACAGGCCCTCGTCAGAAGTTGGCCGGAATGCTGGCGGCGGTTGATGAAGCGATTGGCCAGATTGTCGATTCCCTCGAAACGGCCGGATTGCGAGAGAATACTCTGATTATCTTCTCGTCTGATAATGGAGGTCCGAAACCCGGAACGAATACTCCTCTTCGCGATTTCAAAGGGAGCATCTACGAAGGCGGTGTTCGAGGTTGTGCGTTCGCCAATTGGCCCGGAAAGATTCCCGCCGGGCAGCGAATCACTCAGCCGATGCATGTGATTGACTGGTACCCAACGCTGGTAAAACTCGCGGGGGGAAGTTTGGAACAAAAGCTCCCGATTGATGGCAAGGACGTTTGGCCGATGCTCACGGAGAACACACCATCCCCGCACGATGCGATTCTCAGCGTCCGATCACCGACGCAGGCGGCACTTCGAATGGGTGACTGGAAACTGATCAGTCGCAATGATCTGCAGGCCAATGGCGGAGAGGCCGCGAAAAACAAAACTCGCGGAAAGAAACGTCAGCAGGAAGCTGCACCGATCGAACTCTACAATCTGACCTCTGACATCGGCGAAACAACAAATCTCGCGGACAAGGAACCGGATCGAGTCGCCACAATGTCAGCCAGGCTCGGCGAACTCCTCAAGGATGCCGTTCCTTCGGGAGCTCCGGTCGGCAACGAAGCGGAATGAAAACTTACTCCGCAACTTCCGAGTTCAATTGAGCCAACTGTTCCTGCTGTTCCTGCATCGCGCGGCGAGACATTCGGTAGAAGGCGATACCAAAGCCGGTGAAGACAGTTGCCGGCATCCCCAGCATAAACAGGATGCTGTACATGTATGCGCGAGGGCGGAGTGAATCAGTCTCGTTGGCGTTTTTGCAACCTGGGCACGCCTGAGCTTCAGACGACACCAACCCGCTGGCCATGATCATCGACATGGTCATCATGATGATTCGCATCAGCTTTTTCATAACGACAATCTCCGAATTCGACAGGCCCTGACTCAGCCACCGCACAGGATGTGCAGGGGGCCATTCATTCCGACTGAGTCCTCAACCGCCATGATTCTGAACTCCAAACCTGGAGAAGCAGAGTCATTTCGGCCAATGGTACAACATTCCATAGATCACAACACCAGTGATCGACACAAACAACCAGATCGGGAAAGTGATTTTTGCCAGTCGGCGGTGTTCTGGCCAGCGTTCTCGCCACGCATGCACAAAAACCCTGATCGCAAGAATGGGTACAAAAACCGCCAGAATCACATGGGGAATCAGAATACTGCGGTAAACGAGGGTCGCCGCCGCAGAACCGACAAAGGCTCTTCCCCGTTCACCCGTAAAATGATGCAAAGCCTGATGATATGTCAGATAACAGCCCAGGAAGACGACAGAAACCAGGAACGCCGTAATCATCAGATTCCGATGCACAATTCTTTTCTGACGCCGGATCGCGATCAATCCGGTCACCAGTAGTACCGTACTCAGGGAGTTCAGCGCTGCGTTGATCGACGGAAGATAAGCAACCCAAAGTGGAAGTTTCTGTTGGATCTTTTCGTTTCGTTCCGAAGCTTCGCCCGCGGGTGCACCGGATTCGCTTGCGACTTGCGACCGTGTTGAATCGCCATCGGACTCTTCTATCGAGGCTGATTTACTCCCGCTGCTGTTTTTTTTTTCGTCGGAGTTGGATTCCTCCGACTTCGCTTCTCCTGACTCCGGAGTAGCAGTTGCTCCAGAGCCCTCTTCCATCACGGCCTCATCACCAGCTGCATCTCCGCCAGTCGGTACTACGGAGAACGACAACCCTGGTACAGTTCCGCTGACAGGTCCACCTGAAACCGCCGGGCCGGGAACCGGAAAATCGTCCTTGCCTTCGATGACCCGCCGTAGCTTTACCACATGATCAGGGTCTGTCATGAGGTATGTGGCCACGGGCACGCCTTCTTCATTCATGAGCACGGCTCGGTTGGAATGAGCTACCTCAAAACCCGGTTTGCGTGCTTCTCCAAGATTCGGTTTCACGTACTGAGTAAACCCGGTACGGATCAACTCATGAATCGTATTCTCATCGCCCGTCAGAAACTTCCATCGCCCGTGATCAGCTCGAAAAGTTTCAGCATAAGCCTTAAGAACGTCTGCTGTGTCGTAGCTGGAGTCGACGGAAAAAGTCACGAACTGAAAATCAGGATTCGACTCCGCCACACGTCGGTGCAGGTCGGAAACATTCCTTGTAATCATCGGGCACGTTTCGACGCAGCGTGTGAAAACAAAACTAGCCAGCCACCTTTTGCCAAGCAGGCTTTTTCGGCTCACTGTGCCTCCCATGCATTCGGGAAACTCAAAATCCGGCAATTCGCGTCTTGGAAAACTGATCACGATCGGAGATGTGGAAGCCGTGTCTGTCTCTTGACTGTCCGATGAGGCTGCTTTCTGCGCGTCTGTGGAAGAAGGTTTTGATTTGTCCGGCTCCTGCAGAAGCAGTTTCCACGTGGCCGCGAGCACCAGCAGCCACAAGACACCCCCTAAGAGAAAACTGAACGTCGACATACCGGAGCGACGACGAGTTTTCTCAATCGAAAATTCAGGCTGTCCAGACATTCGAAGAGCGTTCATGAGGAAATACTTGTTCTTCAGGAAGGTTTCCGTGAGCAGTGCCGAGGTCACACGCACTTCACAATGGAGCTCGGCCAAAGTGAGTCACTGACACAATCTGTGGCCCTTCAGCACATTATAGACTGACGATCCGGTCGTGAGTTGTGTCTGCCGGATTTTCCCGCTCTTTGCTTTCACATGGGCATTCTTTCCCAGATTGCACTCCTGGCAACGTCACGTCGCCAGTCATGGACGCCTTTCGGAAGCCTGTTCGTGCCGAAATTGCCGGCATCGGCCAAGCATAGAGCAGCCTCAGTCAATACGCATCCCTCCAGCCCGTCTAGGTTCGCCCGTCATCGAATCGCTGGAAGTTTCAGATCACCCGGAGCAGCCCCGGTGTTCGGACGCTCAAACTTATCGCCAAAGTCACAGTAGCCGTCGAGAAATCCGCCATGACTCAGAAAGAACTGCCCGTCCTCGACGCCCATGTAGCGATCGAAGCGATCGTCTTTTCCGGTCGGGTCATGACTGAAAGTCGCGGTTGTCAATTCTACCCACTTTTGTTCGGCTGTCCTGATCCACTGATTTCCGTAGCGAGCCTTACGCAGCAGATGTCCGTTTTCACCCCCGAAGTTCTCACTGAAACTATGAAGTCCTCGCAGGTAGCCGCCCTCCTTCGGCGCTTTCCATGACGAGATCAGCATCCATTCCTTCGTCTCCGGATGAAACCAGTATCCGGAGAAAATTGTAAACGTTTTGTCGACCGGTTCCGCCGTGACGAGGAAACGTTGCTTCTCGCCGGTCTTCCACAGATATTTCAAATGGCTATGACCGCCGGTCCCTTCGTTGCCAAAGTCACCCGAATAGACTCCCTTTCCTTTTCCCATTAGTCGCACACGGTTCTCATCGACAACCTTCTTGCGATCGACCGCTTCATCTCCACTGTCCCAGACGCTGAAAATGATTCGACGCTCGGTCGGACTGTTAACCTGCATCCCAAAATATCCCCGATGCCAGCCGCAGGCCATGTAGAACGTTGTCACAGGTTCCTCGATGGCCGTGACTTCACAGTAGAACGCCTCAACCTTGACATTCTGATCGACGGGGTAGGCCAGATGCACAGAAGCCGCATTGCGGCGTTCCTTCATATTGAAGTGAACGTTCTTTGTTGCAGGACCTTCCAGCACCAGCGATTCGATATCCCCGGCAGAATGCCCCTCAGAGTTCAGTGACTTGAGTTCAATTTTCTCGTACCCCACGTCAGGGATTTCAAACTCGCCGAATTCGGCCTTGATCGTAGTCCCACTTCCGAGTCCCTTGACCTTAATCTCGCGTGATGTCTTCCCGATCGAAAGCTGCAGTCTTGATTCCCCACCTTCTGGAACTCGTAACATAACCTTCGCCGCGACCGCCCCGGTGGTCTGAAACTTTCCGTACCAATTGACAGTCTGACGTGGATCATCCCAATCGGTAACACCCGACTCCTCCGAAATCCGTGCAGCAGAAGGATCAGGGAGCATATACGCTGTAAACGCTGGAACGGTGACTTCACTACAGAAACCAATTCCGTTCAACAGAAAACAGGACCCCAGAAAACACTGGATGTAAACACGAAGACGATTCGCCATAAAGGATTCTTTACCAGTTGAATAATGTAACGTACGTCGACCACCCCCATGAAGGACGCACCATGGCCATGCGAAATCTTCGCCGCGACAAAACCCGCTGGCCTTCCTTCATTTTCAGGGCGGCAATCAGAGAACGGATGCAATACGCAAACCCCTGACCTGTGTTCAATTTACTTGCGAAGCGAACTCGATGCGAGCGTTACCACACCCCGCCAGAAACACAGCACTGCCCAGGGAGATGAACCGAACATGCCGGTACACTGATAATCCGAAGCGTATCTGGCAATTCATGAGACAAAACGTCGGGCGGCCTGACTCACGGAGCAGTGACAAAGAACGCCCATAAAACAAACACTGTCTCCATTGTCCGTGCGAAACTGGGTGGACAGAGCCTTACGCAAACACTCAAATCACAACTATCTCGCAATTGCCTTACTCCGGAACTCACGGAGCATTCTCTCTATGCATGGTTCATTTTTACGACTCCACGCTCTGACCGCGCTGATCGCCATCTGGAATGCCGCTCCAGCAAATGCTCAACGTCCTGCCCCATCACCTCCGCAGGCCGATCATGCCACGATGATCATTATGGCACCGCTCGGGCCAGTCATTGCTGATCTGCGGATTTCAGTCGCCAAGATTCCCTATCGAACCTGGGTAAGTCGTTTTGTGGCGACTCAAATGGATGTCGATAAGAACGGCCAGCTCGATAGCAAAGAATTGTCGCTGTTGACTGAGAACGTCAGACGACTTGGGAACATCTCCGGCCCGAAAGAAATCCTCGCCGCTGCG
>JBILXT010000323.1:0-8264 GCA_044378235.1 Planctomycetaceae bacterium | reverse complement strand
CGACAGCCGTTCGGGCTCTATGTGTCTCCGATGAACATCGACCCCGCGAATCCTTCGCTGCCCTTATCGACTCCTCCAGATTATTCGAAGCAACTTGTTAAGGAACTGGGATACTATTACACACAGGGGATGGTCGAAGATACACATGCGTTATCCGCGAATGTTCTTGATGCCGGTGAGTATCGTCAACAGGCAATGTTCGTGCATGATGAGCGGATGCGTTTCTTCGAGCATGAATTGGGACGTTTTGAAGACGGGTTCCTGTTCTTTTACTTCTCGACACTGGATTTGAGTTCTCATGTTTTCTGGCGGGCCATTGATCCGGAGCATCCGGAATATGATGCTGATCTGGCGGCGTCTCAGGGTGACTTTATCAGAACGTTGTATGAGAAGGTCGACCACGCAATCGGGCTTGCCCTGGACCGTTTAGATGAGAGATCCTGGCTGATTGTGATGTCCGATCATGGTTTCGCCTCTTTTCGTCGACAGTTCAATCTGAACTCATGGCTGTTGGAGAACGGGTTCATGAGAACAAATGGGCCACCGGTCCGTGCGGGATCTTCCAATTTTCAGGATGTTGACTGGAGCCGGACTCGCGCCTTTGGGCTAGGGTTAAATGGCCTTTATCTCAATCGCAAGGGCCGTGAAAAGAATGGATGCGTTGAACCGGCTGACGCTGAGAGTCTGGAACAGGAACTCGTCCTGAAGTTGAAACAGGTGAGAGATCCCGAGACAGGAGATCAGGTCATTACGAATGTTTTTCGGGCTTCGGAAATTTATTCCGGGCCACATGTTACGCTTGCGCCGGATCTGATTGTGGGCTACAACCGCAACTATAGAGCGTCATGGGATACGATTTTGGGGGGATTTCCGAGAGAACTGGTTCTGGACAATAGAGACGCGTGGAGTGGTGATCATTGTATTGATCCGCAGTTTGTTCCCGGAGTATTGCTGAGCAGTCGTCGTTTGGAGTCTCAGACTCCTCGTCTTGAGGACCTGGCACCAACCATACTGACGGCATTTCATGCGTCGGTTCCTGCATCAATGACCGGGACAACGCTGGAGTAAGATCCTATGAGGGTTGTTTGCTGCTGATGATTGATGATTCTGAATTGCCTGACAGGACTCGTTAATGTTTGAACCCAGGATAAAAGTCGAGAGAACGCTCTACGAAGCACTGAAGGATGCGGCCCGAGTTGCCGGATACAGTTCAGTCGATGAATTCGTCACCCATATTCTTGAGAAAACAGTTGCTGACCTGTCGCAGGCGCAGTCAGAGGAAGAGATCCGCAAGCGACTACAGGGACTGGGATACATCGAATGATCTGGTGGCTGAATCGAAGCTTGAATGGTTTGTTTAATTTGATGATGTGGCCCTTTCAAGGGGGCTCGCCATGGCCAGGAATCGTTGCAGCTTCGTTGGCCATCTCGGTGCTGCTGGTAGCCACCTTCTATATTTTTACTGATCCCTCGGCGATTCTGTTAGCTCGAAACAGACTTGTGGCTCGCACGCTGGAACTGCTCCTGTACCAGCATGATCTGAGAATTTGCTTTACGGCTTGTGGGCGCATTCTAATTGCGAATCTTGCCTATCTGGGCAGATACCTGCTTCCGGTGCTGGTGTCGTTTATTCCCCTGTTGATGATCTTTGTTCAGCTTGAATTCTGGTTCGAACGACGCCCATTGAAGGCCGGTGAGCAGACCGTTTTCACCGCCAGAATTGATGCGGCTTATCCAGTTCAGGATGTTGTGGTCGATCTGGAATTGTCGGAAAATCTGCAGGTCGATGCTGAGCCGGTACGTGTTTCATCTGCGAACGAAATAGCGTGGAGAGTCCTGGCGGTGGCTCCTGGTGAGGGCTGGGGAGAGGTTACCGTTGCTCAGGTCGCTCAGAGGAAATCTGTGCGCACCGGGAGTGAACTTCTTCGTGTCTCTCCGGATCGCACGTCTCGTGGTTTCGTTTCGGAGTTGTTGGCACCGTCGGAGATGCCTCTTGAGGAATCTTGTCCTATACGACAGTTGTCAATCGTCTATCCGCGTCGCGAGCTCTTACTTGGGCAAACAGAGATTTCCTGGCTCTCTGCATTGCTTGTCCTGACGCTGATCTTCAGCCTGGTTCTAGGGCGGGCGCTGGGAGTACGAATCGCGTGAACGGAAATATTCCATGATTACGGTTGTGTCCGGATTGCCGCGCTCTGGAACGTCGCTGGTAATGCAAATGCTTGAGGCTGGCGGTCACCCTGTTCTTTCTGACGGGGTGCGTGTGGCAGACGACGACAATCCACGGGGATACCTTGAATTGGCCAAGGTCAAGTCTTTGGAACGCGACGCGTCGTGGATGCATGAGGCAGAAGGGAAAGCCGTTAAGATCATTTCGTTTCTACTTGGCAGATTGCCGCATGGTTTCGAATATCGTGTGATTTTTCTGCGTCGAGACCTGAACGAAGTCGTCCGTTCGCAGGATGCCATGCTCCGCCGGCTTGGACAGCCGGGTGGTCCGAGTAACGAGATTATGGTCAGTCATTTTGAACGCCACCTCCACCAATTGGATGGGTGGCTGTCACAGCAGAACCACATCAAGCTGTTGAACTGTTCTTACACGGAACTCATTTTTGATTCAGCAGCAACCTCCGTGGCTATCAGAGACTTCCTGGAACAGGATCTGGACCTCAAGCGGATGTCGGGAGTTGTTTGCCCGGAGTTGTATCGGCAACGGTCTGGCCATTAGGTCGGGACGCGAAACACTCAAGGCATATCATTGTGTCGGATTGTCCGATGAGTGCCAAAGGCCGAAGGTTCTTGGCTGCGCGGCAGCAACAGGTATCTTCAACGTGATTAGATGTTAAGCCTTTTGCGGACGTCGAAACACGTTACGGCTGCTGATTGAGTTGCTTCTTCGCGGATTCAATGGCCGAGGCGACTTCCGGATGGTCCGGCATGATTTGCTGCGTCCTGTTGAAGTATTCGATGGCTTCGACGGGACGTTTCTGTGCAATCAGGACCTGTCCAATCTGAAAAAAGATATGCGGATTTCCAGGATTCAACCGCTGAGCTTCGTCAAGTAACTCCAGGGCTTTGCGTGGTTCAGTGGCAGCCCAAACAGCCGCAAGGTTCATTCTTGCGGGAACACTGCGAGGGTTACGACGAAGCTCTTCTGTCAGATGAGGGATTGCCTCTTCGCCACGGTCGCAGGAACGAAGTGATTCGCTCAACAGTAATCGAACTCCGGGAAGTTCTGGATCCATCTTCAGAGCAAACTCGAGATTGTCAGAAGCTTCTGAAAACTTCTTCATGTAAAACAGGGCACGTCCGAGGTTGAGTCTCGCTGAGACTGATTCGGGGTTGGCCTTCAATGCTTCGTCAAAATATTGAATTGCCTTTTCGAACTGCCCCTGGCTGCCGTAGGCTGCACCGAGCCGAACGAGTGCATCGAGGTGGTCGGGTTTAATGGCCAGCGCCTGCTCATAGGCTGCCATTGCCCCAGTGACGTCACCCTTCAATTCCAACGCTTGCCCAAGGAACAGGCGAGACGCAGCATGTCCCGGCGAACGCTCGACAACCGGTCGCAGACTCTCGACTGCTTCATCGATCTTACCAGCCTGCATCAGATTGTACCCGACTCGTGCATCAACATCATGCTGAAGCATGTCTTTGACATCGATTAACGATTGACCAACGGCAGAGTCACCGGGCCGAGAGTCGGAGTGTCCCAGGTATCCAAGGCTTTGCAAAGTTCTTCGTTCCTGTTCGGAAAGCTGGATGTTCTCAGATTCCTGCAACAGCATTTTTCCTTCCATCTCAGACAACGCGAGTTCCATCTGCTGAAGCTGCTGAGGATTCGAATCCGCAAGGTTCTGTGTTTCGTTTGGATCGACAGACAGATCAAATAGTTCGGGCCTTGTTGTCCGGATGTACTTCCACCGCTCAGTGGTCAGGCTTCTTTGTGGTGACCAGCCCTCCATCAGGAAAGGATCATCGGTTGCTGAATAACAGTTGATGGGAGCGAATGGGTTTCCGTAAATTGCGTCAACCAGGCTGCGCCCTGAAATCTTCTCGGGGGGCTTATAGCTCAATAGTTCACAGATCGTGGGGAACACGTCAACAACCGAAACAGGCTGAGAATGCCGATGGCCAGCTTTGGAAACTCCAGGGTGCCTGATGATTAATGGCACGTGTTGTGTTGAGTTGTAAAGCGTATATCCATGATTCTCTTCTATGTGATCGCCAAGACCTTCGCCGTGATCTCCTACGATGACGATCATGGTGTTTGAGTCCAGTCCTGACTCCTTGAGGTGGGCCAAAAGTCGATCGATTTGTTGATCAACGAAGGCGATTTCGGCATCGTAGGGACGCTCGCTAAACTGGTCACCGAACTCAGCTGCATGATCCTGATATGGGAAATGAGGATCGTAGAGGTGGACCCAGCAAAGAAAAGGTTCTGATCGCGTTTTCTTCAGCCAGCGGAGCGCGGAGTCGACAACGACTTCACCGCTTCTTTCGCGATGATGGACGTCATCTGGATGCGATGTGTCTCGAATATCATCGTCGTAAGTCTGAAATCCTCGATCCAATCCAAATCTTGCGTCCAGAACAAACGAAGCGACAAAAGCCCCAGTCTGATAACTTGCAGCCGACAGGACCTCTGACAGCATCAGATTCGGCGCTGCAAATTTACCGCGTCCATTTGTTCGAACGCCATGTTCAGGGCTATAGAGACCCGTGAAAAGGCTGGCATGAGAAGGCAAGGTTAGTGGAGCGGGTGCATAGGCGCGTTCGAACAGGACTCCTTCGCGAGCAACTGAGTCGATGGCCGGAGTCAACGCGTTTTTGTAACCGTAACAGCCGATTCGGTCGGCCCGAGTTGTGTCGAGCGTGATAATCAGGACGTTGGCCGGTTTTGAAGACAGAGTTCGGTACAGCAGGGCTGATAGGATTGCGAGGCTCAGGAAAGTTAATAGCCAAAAACGGCGACTGCGCAGACTCATTTCAAGGCCGATCTCATCATTATGCCACCCGATGTCCGGACGTCCGGTTCCTGCAACCTTCGCGACGCCAGAGATTTATTCTGAACTTCCTTGCAAAAACACTCAGATGAATCAATGACTATGAGGGGCATCACTCTTTGGAGGGTTCGCAAGCTTCTCCGTCTTTTGGGCGTCTGTCAGCTCATCCCATTCTTCCAGACATGGTGGGCAGCAAAAGGCGACTTTCTTGCCGTTGAAGTCTTTTACCAGCGAGGCCTCAACTTCTTTCGGCTCAATCTGATTGCCCATGATGGGGCAAACTGTATTCACGAACTCTGAAGCACCAACGGCTGACGTGGTTACCTCGACTCCCGTTTCGGAACACCCCGTGAAACACAGGGAACCTGAAACGAGGACTGCTTGAACGATATTTTTCATCTTGAATCTCTCATCGAATATGGTTTTGAAGGTTTGCACCAAAGTGTTGGGTTAACCCCACAAAGTGTAGATCGCTGTTGCTGAGTTTCCATGACTTCAGTTCTGATCGACAGCGTTTCCCAATCATGCCTTGTCAGTCTTTTTCGTCGCTGGTTCGGCTGCCACTGCTCCCGCGGCTGCAGGCGGAAGCACGGCCGTTGCGGTGATAGCTTTGAAACACAACGTTGCCAGCGGTGGGACCGTAATCGCAATGCTCTGAGGTCGTCCGTGAGCGGATTCCGCTTTGGAGTAAACTCCGCCCTGGTTCCCAATTCCGGCGCCGCCGTACCATGCTGCGTCGCTGTTAAAGATTTCTTTGTAGAAACCGGGACGAGGAACACCCAGACGGTATTGCTCGCGTGGGGCCGGCGTCAAGTTGCTGACGACAACAATAATCTCTGATGCGTCCTGTGTCTGGCGAAGGAAAGCGATGACGACGTTGGTCTGATCATCACCGACGATCCATTCGAATCCCTGCGGTACGACATCGCCGTCATGCAGAGCAGGTTCGCTGGAATAGAGTCGATTGAGATCACACATCATGCGACGGATGCCCTCGTGGGTCTCAAAAGTTCGGAGAGCCCAGTCGACTTCTGCGTCATGGTTCCACTCCGTCCATTGACCGACCTCTGTGCTCATGAACTGCAGCTTCTTTCCGGGAGCCATGTACTGCCCTGCCAGCAGTAATCGCAGATTCGCGAACTTCTGCCACGTGTCGCCGGACATCTGAGACAACAGAGAGTGTTTCCCGTGAACGACTTCATCATGAGAAAGTGGCAGCACAAAGTTTTCTGAGAACGCATAGATGCTGCGAAACGTCAGATCATTCAAATGATAGCCGCGGTAGATTGAGTCTCGTCGCATAAATCGCAGCGTATCATTCATCCAGCCCATGTCCCACTTCATCGTGAAGCCCAGTCCGCCGGTGTAGCAGGGGCGTGAAACGCCAGGCCATGCCGTGGATTCTTCAGCGATCGTCATGACACCTGGGAACTCGGCGTGCATCAGCGTATTGAAACCTCGAAGGAAGTCGATGGCTTCGAGGTTCTCACGGCCACCGTACTGATTGGGAATCCATTGGCCGGAGTCGCGTGAATAATCCAGATACAACATCGAAGCCACCGCATCAACACGAATTCCATCGATGTGGTAAACGTCGCACCAGAATCTAGCACTGGAAATCAGGAACTCGGTCACCTCGCGGCGACCGTAGTTAAAGATCAACGTATTCCAGTCAGGATGGAATCCGAGTCGCGGGTCCGCATGCTCATACAGACATGTGCCATCAAACATCGCCAGCCCATGAACGTCGGTCGGGAAATGTCCTGGCACCCAGTCGATCAGCACACCAACGCCTCGCTGATGCATATGATCCACGAAGTACTGGAAGTCATGGGGCGACCCGAATCGTGACGTGGGGGCAAAGTACCCTGTGGCCTGATATCCCCATGAACCATCGAACGGGTGTTCAGTGACTGGCATCAGCTGGATATGGGAATAGCCCATTTCGACAACATAATCCGCCAGCGAATGGGCGAGCTCACGATAGTTGAAAAAAGTGCGGCCGTCGCGAGGACGTTTCCAGGAACCCAGGTGAACTTCGTAAATGGAAACCGGAGCTCGCAGCCAGTCTGTTTCAGCTCTGCGTTTCAACCATGCTGCGTCGTGCCACTGAAAGTCACGCAGGCTCCAGACGATGGATGCTGTGTGGGGGCGTTTTTCCGAATAGAAGGCAACGGGGTCCGCCTTCTCCAGCAGATGACCACTTTGCGTTCGCACCGCGTACTTATATCGAGTGCCGGGGATGACTCCACGAATCGTTCCGCTCCAGACCCCGGTATCGCTGGAGTTCAGCCAGTCTCGACCGGACGTCCATCCATTGCCATCGCTGATGACAGAGACTTCACGGGCGTTGGGAGCCCAGACTGCGAACCGGACACCTCCCGGCACCAGATGCGCACCGCAGTAGCGGTAAAGTGAGGAGGCATCGGCAGGCAGATCAAACGAGTTGACACCCCGCGAACTTCCGGTCGGCTGCAACGAAGTCGTTTCCGTCTGCATGGCGTTTCACAACACTCCGAATATCATCCGGTTGAGATTCCCTGCCGGATTCTTACCGATTTCCGGCCACTCGGGAACGCACTTGGCGAAGCTTCGTGAACAACTGAGAATAACGTGGGCTGAAATCGCTCGTCTCTGCCGCCCCTGCGGGCGAACGATTGTCTGCCGGTGATGACGTCGTTTCTGGCAAGACTGCGGATTCTGCTGGCAATACGCTACTTTCACCGCCTGATGTTTGTGTTACTGGCTGAATCAGGATTGCTGCATCGGTTGCCGTGCCTATGACGGGGGACGTATGAACTTCGGCGGCAGAGAGTGACTCAAGCCGATTTCTCGCGGTGGATACGAGACTTGCCAGGGATCCGTCGGAGTTTCTGTCGTCGGCTTCGTTCGTCGACTGTGATGTTGCGGCATTATCAGGCGACGTGATTCGCCCCATCTGCTGAAACCGGGTTACTTCTTCTCTGAAAGACGCCAACGTATCAGCAAGTGGCCCGGCATCATCAGTGCTCAGCATGTCCCCGCGAAGATCCCACTCCAGCGTGCGAACTTCATTCGGCAGCGAGAAGAATTTTGGAGATGATCGATCCGACTCCCGATTGCTGGATCCGGTGTTTTCACGGGATAGCGGAGTCTGGCTGTCGCGAGCAAGTCTTGCGGCTTCGAAGTTCAGAGAGACTCGCTCAGGCTCAGAAGCTATCTCGGGCACTGGAGATGAAAGGGCGTTCTCTGTCTGGTCTACAGGCTGAGAATTGAAGATGA
>JBILXT010000322.1:0-8285 GCA_044378235.1 Planctomycetaceae bacterium | reverse complement strand
GGGCACGATTTCGACATCGCTGCCGGGCGTGCATTTTGGTGAGCCGATGTCACAGCTGGCCCGCATTGCCGATGAGTTGTGTCTGATTCGCAGTTTCTCCCACGACAGTAACGACCATCTGCTGAGTCAGGCTTATACGCTCTCTGGGCGAAAGGTCACGATGGCTCAACTGTTTTCTGAGCCAAACATGGGATCAGTCGTTTCTTATCTAAATGGCCCACGGAATGGCCTTCCCGGATACATCGCTGTTCCCGGGGTCACCCGACCAGGCCCGCCACCGTATAATCTTTTCGTAGGAGGTTGGCTTGGAAATGGATACGCACCATTTTGTGTGGGCGGAGTTCCTGAGCAACCGGACTTCACGGTGGGCGAGAAACAGGTCAACCCCAGCCCGCAAGCTCACGAAGATCTGCTTCCAAAAGACTTGCAGCCTTTAGAGGGATTATCGTCGAACCGATTAACCTCGCGACTTTCCCTTCGTCAGCAACTGGATCTGGCGCGGCGGCAGGCGGATGAGACATCCCAGGCAGTAGCTCAGCGCAAACAATACGAAGGCGCTGCAAACCTGCTGACTTCGCCAACCGTACGAGACGCCTTCGACCTGTCTCAGGAACAACCTCAGACAAGGGAGGATTACGGTCAGACGAAAATTGGGCAGAGATGCCTTCAGGCCAGACGCCTGGTGGAAGCTGGAGCTCGTTTTATTATGGTCGACTATGGCTATGACCCGGATTACGGGAATTTGTGGGACAACCACAATGCCCCGGGACAGAATTTCCCTCATATCTCCGAGATGTGCCGGCGAGGATACCATCTTGCCGGAACCGACCGCGCCTGTGCCGCTTTGATTCGCGATCTGAAAGATCGTGGAATGCTTGAGAGAACTCTGGTGGTCTTTCTGACGGAGTTCGGTCGGACTCCGAAAATCAATTCGCTGGGAGGCCGTGATCACTGGGGCATGTGTGGATCGATCTTCTTTGCTGGCGGTGGAACTCGCGCGGGCGAAGTGATTGGTGCGTCGGATGAGCAGGCAGCGTGGCCGACGACTCAGCCGTGGGGACCGGCAGACGTGGCCGCGACGATCTACGAAGCTCTGGGGATCTCAACAGAATTGCGACTGCCGGATCAATTCGGGCGACCATTGCCAGTGTTGGATCACGGCCAGACGATAGCCGGCGTGTTCTGATTTTGTCTACTGAGGCGCGTCGTAGTTTTCATCAACTCGGAACGTGCGTTTCCTTGCCGGACTCGACGACGGAAGAAAACGTTCTTCCAGAGACTGCTCGAATCGGAGGGTTTCCGGCGACTCCAGAGATTGCATCTGGTGGGCACCAGAACCTTCAACATGCACCGCATCAAGGTTTCCAAACATTTTGGGCAACTCACGACCTCGCTGTCCGAAGACCATCGCGCCCGCCTGATACGCGGTTTCAACATATCGGCACCATTGCACCTGTCCGTTCAGCACGGCCCGGTCCCGGGAACCTGAGGAGCCGAACAGCGAGAAGGTCTTATTGGATTCGACCTGACGCGGCAGCAGCAGTCGCATGCCTGCAATTGAGTAATCGAGAATCTTCACCGCCTCCAGTTCACCGCCCTCGTCCCACAGCACCCACGCTTTCCAGTTGCATTCATAGCGCAGGGTGCCTCGGAGATCATTCCAGTGATTCTCTGTGAGTCGATCCGGTAGGGGTTGTCCGAGAAATGCCCCGATCTGCCAGCCCAGCGGATGAGGGCGGCACCAGTGGACCACCGCTCGATTCTGGGTCACAGCCGAAATGAAGTCGCTGTAAAGAGAAACCTGCAGCGCGGTGCCAAATCGCAGAGGCCTGTCTGTAATGAAGATCAGGTCCATCCGCGCAAGATCCAGCAGCTTTGACGGCAGCGGAATGCCCGTGTCGAGGCAGGCCGAGAGCTGAATCTCTGGTCCGCCGTGTCGCCGTGAAAGCGAACCGGTGCTGTTGATCGGAGAAGAAAACGACATGAAAACCTCAGGCACACGGTCTCATCAGGCAGGCAACCGCACGGAGCGAAATTCGGTAGATTGCCGGGGCTGTTATCGAGTTCGTCTCACAGAACTGGACTTCAAATCAAAGTTGCCGACGGGAAACTGAAGACTCTGCGCGATTTCTGACAGTCATTCAGATTTGAACGACTAATCCCGTTGGGAGGAGGCAGATACAGGTGTCGAACTACGGCGCAATTGTTAGAACCGATCCAGCTAAGCGTCTTGCTGCGGTTGTCGGCAGAAACTGCATGTATTCATGTACAGAATTGCGATCGGAATATTCCCGTCGGTCAAACACGGTAATTCGGGAAGTTTGAAAACAGTCTCACGGTTGTTCTGGATGAACGACAAGTTTGACCGACGTTTCGCGGATTCAATGGGTCGTAACGACTCTTCCACGGAAAACCGTTATTCATCCGGACGATACATCAACGGCACTCCACGCGCTATTCATCAAGATGGTGATTCTTCGCGCGGAGGCTGCGGTGAACACTCCGGTACTGAATGAAGCACCGGATCCATTCCTTGACCGAAGTTATGGCAGAGCAGATATGAACTTTGATGCATTCAGTGGAAATCGACGTTCCCGCCGCCTGACATCCGTTGATCACAGCCCGGCGATGATCGAATCTCTGGAATCGCGCGCTCTGCTGGCCGCAGCGGGTCCTTCCATCATCAGTCCGACTGGCTCCATTGGGACCTCGCAGCCGACCATCACGTGGCAGGCGACCCTGGGTGCAACCAGTTACGACCTTTGGATCGCAGACACTGAAGCACGGGAACGAATCGTCTTCAAAGAAGGCATCGCTGGAACCTCCACGACACTCACTGGTGGTGACCGACTGCGTCTGGGCGGTAACCGCATGTGGATTCGAGCAACGCTCGCGGATGGTTCGAAGACCGAATGGGGAACGCCGGCTGATGTTCGGTTGAGGGCGCGCCCAGTTGTTGTTGGTCCAACCAACCCAGCGAATCCTGCCGCTCCCAATCGTATCGAAACCAATGACTGGACCGTGACATGGAACAGCCCGACGGGCGCGACTCAGTTTGAAGTGTTCGTCAGCAACCAGACTGAGCGAACGAGCAAAATTTACACGGTCCCGAATCAGGTGCAGATGCTCGATGCCAATGGAGATGCAATTCTGGATGGTGCAGGAAATCCTGTTCTTCAGGAAGTCCGCTCATTGTTCCTCGACGGCGCTGTGGACATCATTGGGGCGGCACCTCAGGTCGTTTCCAACGCAGTGAATCGATCGTTTATCGATATTACGTCCGACAACCATGGCCTGGTCACCGGCGATAAGGTTCGTGTCTCCGGCGTTCTTGGGAACACGGGAGCAAACGGCGATTATACCGTTACTGTCATCTCAGAGAATGTCTTCCGCCTCAATAACGCGGTCAACACAGGCACCTACACATCAGGCGGCCGTTGGGTGCGACTCGTTGGCAACTCCCCGGCGACTGGGATGTCTCCACGGATCATCGCGGGTGTCACCAAGTCATCTGCGATCGATCTTGTGGTGACCAACCACGGCCTTAAGACAGGTGAAAAAGTACGCATCACTGGTGTCGGTGGAAACACGGCAGCCAACGGAACATTCCTTGTCACGGTGCTCAACGCCAACACGATTCAGCTCAGAGGCATTACCGGGACCAGCGTGTTCACTCAGAACGGCCAGCTCGTGCGGCTGACACAACTGCAGAGCAAACTGGAGCTGGGTAAGTATCGAATCTTCGTACGATCGACGGACGATGGCGGACGAGTCTCAGGCTGGTCGGTTGCACGTGACATCGAAATTACTCCGGTTGTTAATGTCCTGCGTCCTCAGGGACCAACGTTCGAAACACAGCCGCTGCTTCAGTGGGATGCCGTCTCCAGCGCGACACACTATCAGGTGGAAGTCTATCGAGTCGGAGAAACGACTCCGCTCTATACAGCTCCCTTTCTGACAACGAATTCCTATCGCATTCCAGAGACACTCTCGACAACTCCGGTTCAGTTCTTTGAATTCCGAGTCCGTGCCTTCCGCCTCCACCAGGTCACCACAATCACTCCTTCGGGAGATCCGGCCACAGGGAGCTTTATCCTCTCTCTGACGACGAGTGGCAAAACACCCGTCACGGTCCAGACGGCACCGATTAACTACAATGCGACGGCAGATGACATTCAGAATGCCGTTCGCAACCTGACGGGGTTTGAAAAGGCAACTGTCATTGCTCAGGGAGAAGCTCCGAACACCGTGTTTCTGCTGCAACTGCCGCTGACAGGTAACGCCGGGAATCCGGGGGTTATCGGCGGCAATCCCGTGAAGGTCACTGTGATCTCCAATGTCTCCCCCGGAACGGTGACTGGCACAACGGTTGTGTCGACGCGAGTCGATGGTCAATGGAGTCCGCTCGTCAGCTTCTCCACAATCCAGAAGCCTGTGATTACAGCGCCGCTGGGAGTTGATACACCTGATCCTGCCGCGCCGCGCACTGTGACTGATCTGCGTCCAACGATTCGATGGACAGCCATTGACAAGGCCGCACGTTATGAAGTCTGGGTCGAACGACTGGCAAGCACTTCAACATTCCTCCGAACAAATGCGTCAGTGAACTCCTACCAGTTCCAGGAAGATCTGATCAGCGGAAAATACACAGTCCGTGTTCGTGCCGTCAGCACAACCGGACAGTTTACGGACTGGAGCGAGCTCTACGCATTCACTGCGACGGGCGGTGCATCAATCGTCCAGTCTGTGACTATCGCTCCGACTCGACAGGCAACAGTCACCTGGGCTGCCGTTGCGGAGGCCGATTCATACGAAGTCCAGATCGCGAAAATCGGAACCAATATCGACTTTATACATCCGACCGGGATTACGGTCACGAAGTACACAACGACGGTGGCACTGCCAGTCGGAAACTATCGAGTCTGGGTTCGCGGCGTTAAAGCCGATGGGACATTCCTGAACTGGAGTAAACCCGTTGACTTCGTCGTTGTCGAGACAGAAGCGATCGAATCAACGAATGCCGACGGAGGTCTCGTTGCACTTCTGACTTCGGAACTGTCTGACGAAAACGCAAGTGCTCCACAGCCAACCGAAGAGTCGCCTGCGGATTCTTCGGAGTCTCTTCCGTACGAATCTGAGAACGCCCCTGGCAGCCACAATGATCTGGCAATGATCGTCAGCCCTGAAGCAGTTCCTGCGTCCTTCGAGTCCACTGAGAAGAGCGAAGAAGATTTGCTGATTGAGCACCTGGCTCAGGCTTGTACGAAACAGGAATGGTGGACTACGGCTGAGAACGTCTCCGCTTGAAGCTGGTGTTGATTTCAGATTGTGACTAAGAACCGCTGGAGTGTTGCCAGCGGTTCTTTTCGTGTCTCTGGAAGTGATGGTCCACGCCCCGATGTCTCAATCAAACTCACCTCCGCCGTGTCTGACGATTCTGATCACCGGTGCGTCGGCCGGTATCGGACGCATTGCCTGTAATCTGCTCGCAAAGCAGAAGCACCAGTTCATCCTCGCCGCGAGATCGGCGGATAAACTGAGTCAACTCGAAGCCGAACTTCGCGAACAAAACGTCCAGAGTATCGCAGTCCCGACGGATGTCGCGGATCCGGCCGCTCTCGAGAAGCTTGTCAAAGCCGGCATGGAACGCTTTGGACGTATCGATGTGCTCGTGAACAACGCGGGCATTGAATGCTTTGCTCCGTTCGATGAGTTGCCAATTGACAATATTCTGCAGACGATCGAAACAAATCTGACCGGCGCTATGCTGCTCACGCGACTTGTGATCCCCATCATGCGTAAACAAGCGTTTGGGAGAATTATCAACATCTCCTCGATCGCAGGCAAACACGGTCCGGCTTACGGAGCTGTCTACGGGGCCACCAAGGCCGGACTGATCGCCTTCACTCAGTCCTTGCGAGGCGAACTTGCGCCAGCGGGAATTCTCTCGACCGTTATCTGTCCGGGCTTTGCGACGCATGGCGGGATCTACGATGAGATGGTGAAAGCGACTGGAAAAAAGGCTCCCACCTTGCTGGGTGGAACAACCGCTGAGGCCGTTGCGGCAGCCATTGAACGAGCGATCCGAACTGCTCCTCCGGAGATCATGCTGAACTTCCCGGCGATGCGTCCCGTGTTCCTGTTCCGTGACATCTTTCCTCGGCTGGGCGAGAAACTGATTCTTGCCACAACACTGAAGTTTCTGAAACGCGCTGCGTCGATCCGTAAGTAGTCGATCACGGAATGACATCGTCCAGCAACGCGATGCTGACGACTTTTTCCAGTCGCACATGGACCGTCTTGCGATTCGGCTGAATCCCATGCACCCGTGCATCCCGCACGTAAACTTCTCGCGTCGTCGTGGAATCTCGCAGATCGTGAACATCCGCACTGCGCAGAATCAGAGTCTTGTCGCGAACTTCATGGAGCCGTCCCACGTAAACGTACGGTGAGTCCACATCGACCACGACGTTTTTTCCGACAAACTCTTCCACAGGCGATTCCTCCGGCGATCCCGGTTACACTGCGGTCCGTTCAGCCAGGTTCGGACAGCAGGGGGACGTCAGCGTTGATACCATTCATCAAGATGCACGGCTGTGGTAATGATTATGTGTTTCTGGACTGCTTCAGCAATCGAGTGCCGGAAGATCCTTCTCGCCTGGCCGTGAGTATCAGCGATCGGAATCGCGGCGTCGGCGGCGATGGTCTCGTCCTGATGCTGCCCGCCGAGACGCCCGACACGGTGGCTCGGATGCGAATGTTTAACGCAGATGGCTCCGAAGGCTCTCTCTGCGGCAACGCGCTTCGATGCATGGCCATGTGGCTGCACCAATCTCAAAACATGGGTTCAGAATTCCGCATCGCGATGGGTGACCGCCTTATCAACGTTTTTGTCGTTGATTCGGATGCTCAGATTCGTTCAGCCAACATTCGCATCGAAATCGGCCAGCCGGTCATCCAGTCACCCTCCGCAAACGGTCGAGCGATGTTCGTGCGATCTGTTGATCTGCCCGATCTTCATTTGCCATCACTGATCGCAGCACCGATTTTCGTTTCCATGGGGAATCCGCATACGATTCTGTTCGTGCGTTCATTGGATTCGGTGGACTTCTTCAAACTGGGCCCCCTCATCGAGCACCACCCAGAATTCCCCAATCGGACGAATGTCGAGTTCGTGGAGATTCAGCCGCTTTCCGGTACCGAATCAATCGCCAAAGTCCGAGTCTGGGAACGCGGCTCCGGAGAAACCATGGCCTGCGGCTCCGGCGCCTGCGCCGTGACCGTTGCCGGTATCGCCACCGGTCTCCTTCCCGATCACGCCACCGCCACCACTATCGCCATGCGCGGAGGCAACCTCAGGATTCTCTGGGATCGATCTCACAGCGTGTTTCTGGAAGGGCCGGCTGTGGAGTCCTTTCGAGGTGTCTTTGTTGATTCCGGCGACGAGAACATGCTGACGACGGCGAAAGACTGCCTGGCCAAATAACCAAGCAGCCCTTGAAAGTGGGCGAGGAAATTCAGGATAGAGGGATGTGAGGCTCCCGCGTTCAGCATTAAACTTCCGTTACGAAGATGATCGTCCCGCATTATTCTCCCGTTGAATTCTTCTCTCCATCACATCTTCAAAATTGTTCTTCAGGTCAGGAAGATTCGTCGTCAGGGCTTCGAAGTGTCCTTGAGGAAGTGCCAGGAGGTCGAGGGGCTTTCTACAGCGAACTGTGGCGCTGCGAGTTGCATGCTTCAGCAGGGCAATTTCTCCGAAGTACTCGCCGGGACCGAGCGTTGCGAGGCACTGCTCTTCACCGCTCGGATTTCCATCAGCGTCAATACCGTCGGCTTCTTTGATGACTTCCACTTCTCCAGACAAGATGATGTAAAACGCATCACCTCGGTCCCCCTTGCGGAAGATGATTTCGCCGGGTTCAAAATGGAGCTGCATCAATGCCGACCCACCCTGCATTTTCAACTGGACCGTCTCAGGGGGAATCAGAAAATCCAGTAGCCAGGAGAACGCGACTTTCAGCTTGCGATCGAATCCAGGCAGCTTCCACCAATACACGGTTCTCCAGAGCACCCAGGCGGGGAACCCGGAAATCCGAATTGTGTTGAAGAGTTCCGCAACAGCCGAATGGTGTCCGAGCGATCCCATTTTTCCGAGGCCCGGAAAACTGAACGGCTTCAGGTTTGTTCCAAGTATTCTCGCGGCAATATTGTCGGCCAGAGTTTTCGCCTGACGAATCGCATGCTGAGCAGTCGGAGGGCAGAATCCTCCGTCGGCTGCATTC
>JBILXT010000041.1:0-29588 GCA_044378235.1 Planctomycetaceae bacterium | reverse complement strand
TCAACCATCGGTCGTGGTGAACGAAAAACAAATCATCCCGGTGACCGAGGGAACTCATAACATTACAGTGACCGGCGCGGTCAACGAGCAGTACACGATCGACGTTTCCTCCGGCTATTGGGCACGTTGGTCATCGAATCCCGTGTGGATCGTCAATGTCGGTGGTGAAGGAGTGATCTTCGATGTCAGCGTTCATTATGCAGTGCATCCACAACCACCAAGTATCCGAATCGTGGCGGATCCAGTTTTCGTGAAGGATCACGTGGACTATCCGTTTGAAGATGCTCCTGATTCGATCGACGTCGGCAGCAGGAATTCGGTCGTGACAAAGACCGTTTTGTCGTGGATGAATCCAACAACGTCCCCGGGCGGTACTTTGGCTGGTTACCTGACCGTAAAGTCGCAAAACCCTCAGCAGGCCTGGGAATTTGCGAAGAGAAAACTGCGTCGTCATCCTGACAATGATCAACTGCTGGGCTATGCGGCCAATGACGTTCAATCCAGTCAACGAGCGGAGTTTCAGCAGTTGCTGGAAAGCAATCTGAAGCATCGGCCGGTCTCGATCAACTGGCATCGTCTGTATCAGGATCTTCCCGAGGTGTCTGCTGACTATATGTCGCTGGTGACTCGCTACGATCTGATGCTGGCTGAAGAACCTCAGAATGCTGCTCTGCTTTATCTCCGAGGTAGAATCGATGCGGACAATGACGAACAACGCCGGTTTCAGAAACTCGCTGCCGAAGCGGATCCGATGTTCCCCTGGCCGGATTTCGCAGCCTGCTACAATGCAATGTGTTCCGGTGAATGGGAACAGGCTCTGACGCTTATCCAGCGTGCCAACGATAAAGGCTTTCCGGCCGATCAACTGCTGGGCCGACGAACTCTGTTGTTAATAGCGTTGGGGCTATTTGACGAAGCGGAAACACTGCTCCGTGCCGATCTGCAGTCGAATCCCTCAAACCTGTCGACAGCGATCCTGCTGGCGGAAGTATTGATCCGCCAGGATCGCGGATTCGAGGCAGACGAGGCCCTGAAAAGTGCTGTGGCGAGTTTTAACGCAGCGGCGAACGGCAATTTTGCGGAACGAGTCAATCTCACGAACGCACTGCGTCACTATTTCAAAGGAGAGCTGACAGAAGCCGTGCAGGAAGCGTCAAGATCGCACGACGCCGAATTGACGACTCTTTGCACCATGATGCTGATGGAACAAGGAGAGATGGCCGAGGCGACTCGTCTGCTACCACCTGTTGAGGAGGCGGAGGATCGAGTTCTACCAGTGCTCTGTTCATTGGGATACTTTGCAATCGGGGATACTCAGAATGCTGACGACTGGTATCTCAAAGCGATCCAGCAGTATGAATCCATGGGACCGCGATTCGCGTCACTGACGCAGTTTTTGAAATCAACGCCGACGCTGACTTCTGTGCAGGAGCTTCAGAAACAGATCGTGGATCCCTCGGAAAAAGCGGCCCTGTTGACCCTGCTGGGGACTCGAACAAATTCACCAGAGATTCGTAGTGTCCTGTATTCCGGTGCGCAAGAGATGATGATTCAGATGATGCCGCCCAGAGGACTCCTGGAGAAAGTTCATGCTCTGGAGACCAGCCAGCCATGATGGATCGAGCACGCTTTGATGCTCTGGTCGAAGCCATCGAGCGTCGCTTCGAAGGACGCCCGGACGCATTGGCTCGGCACACGGGTCGCTGGCTGTTGCTCGGTTATGCGTTGATCGGTTCGCTGACCATCCTTTTGGCTGGTGCGGGGCTCTCGTTGTTTGTGGTTGGCATCCTGCTGCCGGGAGTTGGCATCGTGCTGATCATCGCGGGCGTTGCTCTGATGATCGCCGGTCTTGCTCATTTCTGGGCCTTGATGATTACAGACATGGACGCGCCAAAAGGCCGAAAAATCCTGCCGACTGAAGCCAAAGAGCTGCACACCCTTGTGAATCTGCTGCGCGAAAATCTTGACGTTCCTGTTCTCGACGGGATTCTTGTGACGAATGACTTCAATGCCTCCATCATTCAGCATTCGCGGCTTGGGATCTTCGGCTGGTCGCGACATTGGCTGATAGTCGGCCTGCCATTGATGCTCGCGACTTCGCCACCGGAGTTTGCTTCGGTGCTGGCACACGAATGCGGTCACTTGTCGCGCAAACATGGACATGACAGCAATCGAATCTACCGAATGCATCGTGCGTGGCAACAATTGTTCGAATCCGTCCAGAAGAATGCGTCACACGGCACAGTTCGATTTGCCGGCAAAATCCTGTTCCGATTGGTGGAGTGGTATTGGCCGCGTTTCCATGCACGAGCGTTCCTCCTTTCCAGATCCAACGAGTTTCAAGCCGATCACGTCGCAGCAGAATCCACTTCGGCAGAGCATGCGGCCTCGGCGCTCTGGCGCATTGAATGCACGGCTCATTACCTGGAGAACGACTTCTGGAAAGAGCTCTGGGACCAGGCAGAGAGCCAGCCTGAACCTCCCCGTGACCTCTGTGATCGCATGCGGCTTGCATTTCGAGATGCCCCAGAATCAGCCCATGCGCGGCGATGGTGTGACATGAGTCTGAAGCGAGTAATCAGTCAGGAAGACAGCCATCCGTCTCTTGCTGATCGAGTCGGCGCGATGGGGTTGCAGGCTGGAGACCTGCATCGCCGGGGATTTCCGCCGGCTCCTCCGCAAACGGCAGCGGATCAACTGTTAAGCGACGACGTTCGATCCTTTGAGGATTTCATCAACGAAGACTGGCGATCGTCGGTTCAGGCAGCGTGGCGTGATCGATATCGACGGATCTCGGCCGTTCGAAGACTCACTTCCGGTTTAACGGAAACAACCAATTCGTCGTCGGTGTCTGCCGCCGAACTCTGGGCTCAGGCTCGCCGAATTGCCGATGTCAAGGGGCTCGAAGCCGCTGCACCGACGCTTCGAAAAGTCCTCACGCTTCAGCCCGATCATGTCGGAGCGACTTTCGCGGTGGGGCAGCTCCATCTGATGAACGGTCAGGCTGAAGGTGAAGACCTGCTGGCTTATGTGATGGGACTGCAAAACCGTGAGTGGTCGCTGCCTGCAGGTCAGCTTCTGGAGAAACACTTCACAAGCACCGGGCGCAAGTCTGAAGCCAAAGACGTGCGACGGCAACTCGACATTTTCGAGAAGCATCGAAGTGAAGCGGAGAAGGAACGGAGCGATGTTGGCCGGAGCGATGCATTTATTGCCCACGGCTTAACTCCGGCCGAGCTGAAACAAATCAGAAGCGTTCTTCTGAAGCAGGAATCCTGTACAGCCGCCTGGCTGGCCAGGAAGTTGGTGAAGTATTACCCGGACGATCCACTGTTTGTCCTGGCAGTCGACTCAAAGAAAAAGAATGGTGAATCGCGCGCCGATCAGAACAATCGAATGATCACTTCACTGATGTTGCAACTGGAATTACCGGGGCGACTTTTTGTCGTCACTCCCACAGGCGAATTCAGCGGTGCAGCGGGACGATTATCCCGAGTTCCGGAGTGGAAGATTTTCGATCGCGATGAAGCACAGGCATCGTTCTGACTTGTTGACGCCACTCAGCTTGTCTGAGTGGTGAACCCGTTTGGCAACCAGAGCCTGAATTGGTCTATAGCGCTTTCGATTCCCTCAAACGACTGCCGTAGGCAGTCGTTTGACGGAATCGGAGAACCTACAGGGAAAGCTTTTCTGGTCACCAAACCATCTCACCTTCGGCACGAGGCCGAAGGGGTCGACTTGGGACAGTCGAAGTGGCGCAAAGGCCGTGTTCCACCGGAATAAGCAGACTGTTGATTTACTTGTTTACCGCCCAGCACAAAAGCCGGCGCCTTCGGCCGGGCGGTAAACAAGAGACCGCAGGATGCAATCTACAGTTGCTTCGCGCCGGTCTTCATGCTGATGCCTGCACAACACCATTCACAACATTCGGCAGCGGCTGGCCTTTCAACGCCATGATGGCGAGATTAGCTGCAGTCTCACGCAAGTTTCGAACGGCCGTTACGCTGACGGAAGCAATGTGCGACGCAACGATAACATTGTCCATCTTCAGAATCGGATGATCGGTCGGAATCGGTTCAGGATTAAAGACGTCCAATGCCGCCGCAGAAACATGTCCGGACTGCAAACTGGCCGTCAGCGCGGCGGGATCGATCAGATCTCCTCGAGCCAGGTTGATCACGATGACTCCCGGCTTGGTGAGTGCGAGAGATTCCGAATTGAGCATCCCGCGAGTCTCAGCGGTGGAAGGACAGTGCAACGTAATTGCATCTGACTGAGCCAGCAGATCACTGAGACTGACCGGAACAGCTCCGGCGGCTGTAATGTCAGCGGCAGCAGCAATCGGATCGCTCACAAGGATTCGACATTTAAAGGCCCGCAATCTTGAAACGACTTCTCGACCAATTCGACCAAATCCCACAACTCCGACCGTCATGTTCTTGAGCACCTGAATGCGGTCGATCGGAGTCGCCAATCCCCAGCGTCCGCCTTTAACAAAGTTGGAGCTGGTGGCCACCTGGCGAGTCGTCCCGAGCAGAAACGCGAGCGTATGATCGGCGACTTCGTCGATGCAATAGTCGGGAACATTACAGACAGGAATCCCGCATTCTTTAGCAACGGCCAAATCAACATTGTCGACGCCGATACCATAGCGAACAATCACTTTCGCCCGTTTCATCGACCGAATCACATCGGCATTCACAGGAGCAAACTGAGTGATCACAGCATCCGCCTCGGAAACCAGCGCGGGCAGTTCAGCGGCCGACTTCTTTTCCTTCCATGCATTCAGCTGGAAGCCAGCTGCAGTGATCAGAGATTCTTCGACGCCGAGGTCGGGAAAGGTATAGTCGGTGACGACGATCTGCATTGGGAATACTTTCTTCCTTTGAGACACAACATTGGGAATTCAATCAACTCTGCATGCCGCAAAATGCACGCGACCGAAAAATTATGGACCGAAAGATGAGGTGCAGAGCAATGAGTGTTTCTTGCCCTTAATCTTTCGGTCCTTAATCTTTCTGTCGAAACTGAAGCCACTCAACCCAGTGGTCACCAGTAGAGTCGCAGTGCGTATTGGGAGCATTTCCGTTTACCACCCAGCCGCAGGCGCCGGCTTGCACTAAAGCCGGCGCCTGCGGCTGGGCGGCAAACAATGAAGTCAACACCTCGAAAGCCGAATGGGGCTGACGCACGACAACATTGATCTTGTGACGATGTACGACTCGCCGAGTACTGCGTATCATGCCGCGAAGTCAAACAGGTTCCGTCGCAGTCGTCAATTGTTCAGCGCAAACCAGTTCATCTCCTGGAGAAATTCAATGAAAAAGCTTACGGCCGGTTCGTTGTTGCTTTTCACATTGGCAGCGTGCTGCCTCACTCCGCCATCCCTGCTTCATGGCAGTGATGAAGCCACAGCAGAGGCTCGCGAAGAGGCGTTCTCCAAATCGATGGAGAACTGTGTGCTGGTGGGTTCGTTTACTATCGATGGCAAAGAGGACGGAGAACCATTAAAGGCCGAGCGTTACGAAATCGAAAGCGTTGCCAAGGCTAACGACAATCTTTGGATCTTTACTGCTCGCGTCAAGTACGGCCAACTCGATACCAAACTGCCGATCTCGGTCCCGATGGAATGGGCGGGCGACACGCCCATGGTCACTCTGACAAATGCCAGCCTGCCCGGCCTGGGCGAAGGCTTTTCCGCTCGAGTGCTCTTCTACGAAGATCGCTATGCTGGAACATGGCAGCATGGCCCCGTCGGCGGGCACATGTTCGGAAAGATTGAACGCAAGAAGAAGTAGTGCTGCGTCAAGATAAAGATTATCTGGCTGGAGGTAGTGGATCTTGCTAAAGATCCACTGGCTGCAGGACCTTTAGCAAGGTCCACTACCCGAAATTCAAATCTTGACAAACCAGTCGGCGCTTTCTGCCGGAAAGCACTTTCGCTGAAAGGCGACCCCTGTGCCAGCCATGACTTGACAGATCAGGCCTTGTAGGCCGAAGCAAACAATGTGAGTTCCGGCGACTTAACACAATGCCGGAACGCGCTCCGCTCGGTCCGGCCGACATCCATCAGAACATTACTGAAAGTACACTACGCAGCCTTCAATGACCGAGCATTCGCGGCCCATTGAATCCATTCTGTTACCTCAGCCAGATCTGGCTTGCGGCCATTGCGAATGATTCGTTCGCCTTCTTTGGTTCTTGAGAATGGCTCCACAACCGCAAACAGTTCAGTTGGTTTCGCAGACGCCAGGCTCTCCGGCGTCGTGATGCGACAGGCCACCAGAATCTGAGCATCATGTCCGCGCAGCTCGGGAATCTGACACATCAACCGCGACTGAGCCTGCCATTGCTGAATGACGGACGGTGTAATGCGGCGATGACTCAGCTTCTCCGCCAGGCGATCCGGTGCCATACTCAGCAAATCTTCGATCGTGCGAACGCCGATCGATTCCATCATCTTTGCAGTTCGAGGACCGATGGAAGGTGCCTTTTCCACTTCGCTGGTGCGGCTCAGAAAGAAACGCATCCCGCCTGTTCGTTCCGCGGGCACAGAATCCTCGTCGACTGCAACTGGCTCCGCACTTCGCTGACGAGATACCTGACGTTTGCGACGTGCTTCGCGACGGGCTCGACGTTCATCAGAGTTCAGGTCTCCCACAACCCGTTTGCGTTTGCGAAGCCGAAGCGTATCTCCTTCCGGAGACGCAGCCGTTGCCCCAGCTCCCTCGACAGCGGCGTGAGCTAAACTGCGCGGTGCTGGTTTCACAGAAAAGCGACTCCGATTCTGACGGGCATCGTCGAGCGAACGAGCGAACTGGCCAAACCGAGCCCAGTTGATGGACTGCTGGCGATCAATCAATCGACCACCGCGTCGAAAACGGCTTCCCGCGTCGGAACGCTGAAAATCACTGACTCGGTCATAAACGGTTTCCGGTCGCAGTCGGCTGAGTTCTTCAACGGTTGTAATCCCGGATGCGAACAACAACGCAGCATCGCTGCGACGCAACATCGGCACTCGAGTTGTCAATTCGGCCTGGCCACGGAGTGCATGCAGTCGATCCACTGACAACAAGAAACCTTTGTGTCGAGCAGCCTCTTCCAGCTGCGGGACCGTGCGGCTCAGCAAATCATCAATCGTGAGTACTCCGGCCGATCGCAGAGCTTCCAACTCACCGAGCGTAATCCCGGCCAGATCTTCAACACCATGATCGACTTCCAGGTAGAAAAGCCAGTTTGTCGGCGTTGCAGCAATCGGCTCCACTGGGGCCGGTTGAAGGTACACGATCGGCTCGACAACCGGACGCTTCACTTCAACGACAGGCTCGACGTAGGCATGCAACGGAGCAGGGGGCTCCGGAGGCAGAACCACCGGCACTTCGATGCGCGACGCGAACGGCCGAACATCTGCTTCCAGTCGAGCAAAGACGTCGCGAGCATCCTTGCGACTTGTTAACACGATCACCTGCTGGCCCGCCTGAGCCTGCTCAGACAGCAATCGTGCTGCAGCGGTCAAGCGACCTTCTTCCACCGGAATCAGCACTTCATCGAGAATCAACGGAACATGACCGTGCGTTTCTCGACGTACCTGAATCAACGCAAGGCGAAGTGCGAGTGCCACGGCATCACGAGTCTCCTGACTCACCTGACCGGGAGCTTGTGAATCAACGTGATGCAGAGTATTCAGCAGCAATCGGTCGGGCTGCACCGCTGAAACACGCTGGACTTCGCCCAGACTGAGTCGCTGAGCATACAGCGAAGCCAGCTCGAAGACGCGCGAATGATTGCGGCCTTTGAGCCGTTCCATGACTTCGCGCAAACTGACCTCAGCGCGATCAAGCTGCCGGCGTTGATCTTCCAGCAGAGCGATCTCTGCATCTAATCCGGCGATCTGCGCGCGGAGTGCGTCGAGCTGCTCAAGACTGGCGGCTCCGGCAAGTTCCAGTCGAAGTCGTTCCAGCAAAGATCGCTTTGAGGTTCGCTCGCCGTCGGCAACTGCTCGTTCAGAAATCAAACGCGAACGCTCAGCGCGTAACAGCTGCAGTTGGTTCTCAATCTCAGCGGCCGATCGAAGTTCCGTACTCGCCAGCAGTCCACTTGCCGAGGATTCACGATGCCCGACAAAATCACATGCGGCATGCATCTGCGGGATGACGGATTCGACAAGGATATTCTCTGTTCGAGCCAGATCTGCTCGCAGCGAAGCAATCTGCTGCTCCAGCAATCGCTCCATCTCCTTCGCTTCAGCCAGAGTCCGTTCAGCAATTCTAAGTTCCTGTCCGCTAAAATGACCGGCGACGCTTCTTTCGTGATGCTCTAGATATCGACACAATGCAGCGACTTCGCCGCGAATGATACGAGCCAGATCGGCATCGCGACCAGTTTCGAATACCACAGAACCAGGAGCATTCAAACGGTCAGTAAGAACCGTAACGCGATCTTCAAGGCGAGACACAATGGCACGAATAGAGCGAACATCTTCATCGGCAGCCGATGGCGTGCTCCCGGCAATTCGACGTGCGTCAGTTTCGCGTGAAATCTGCGTCCGAATTTCTTTCCAGCGTTCCAGTCGAGTCGTCAGGGCACGAACATCTTCTTCCAGCTTCAAGCGATTCAGCGGCAGCACATTCCGACGACGAATTTCTGGCAGCAAAAGCTCAAGCCGAGCAATCTCCGCATCGATTTCGCGAAGGCGAAGATCCATCCTGTCGATCGAAACGGTCAGCGTTTCAATTTCGCGAAGCAGTTGTTCAATGCGTCCCGGAAGATCGGCCGCAGGCTTTCGCAGCAAGGCAATTTCGCCCTGCAGTTCGCCCTGTCGACGACGCAGTTCTGAGATGTGATGAACAACGCCCCCCTGAACTCCATTTCCGTCACGATCACGAACGGTCTGCAACAAGGCCGCTTCTGATTGTCGAAACTCGATCTCACTGACGTCCGACGCAGAACGCGTCTCCAGACACAGGCGTGTCAGGACTCCGAAGCGAGACGCCTCATCAACGCCCGGAGAGAAGACTTCACGGTAGACGTCGGAAGTGACCCACGCAGGCAATTGATTGTCCTGAACAACGTATTCAGAACGATCATGCTCATCAGTCACATTGAATTGCTGCAGCCCGGACTGGGCCCATGATCGACGGACATTCCTGACTCCGGCGTTCGACACAACGCGAATCATCCCGGACTCCGCGTTCGTTCGTGGTGCGTCTGAGCTGAAACTTCGCGGAGTCCCCCAAAGCAGTTCCCGAAGGAACTTGACGAAAGTCGACTTTCCGGAATCATGGGCACCATACAACACGGTGATTCGTCGAGAAAGCTTGTCAAAGCCTGTGTTCAACAGCGACCCGAATCGATCAATTCGCACGTCCGTCAGTTGCATTGTTCTGTCCTGAATTTCAACGGATCGAAAAAAGTCTCAAACTTGTCTACAGCCTGATCGGCGAAGCGTTTAAGCAACTCGGCGAAGCAGATCAAGCCCCACGGCCGCTTCACTGCCAAATCCCAGCGGCAACCCAATCACCTGTGATTCAGCTACGTTGCGCCGCGATGATTCACGCCGTAGTCGTTCGCGAACCACAGCAGAGAACTCCAGAGCCACTGCCGAATGATGCCCCGCGACATCCACAGAGCTGTTATCTGAAAAGCGAATGCGACAAGGCCACGCCCCTGAATGCCCCGCATTCAATCCCACACGTAGATCTCGAAGTAAGTCAATTTCGCACAGGGACTTTGCGGCAGCGGACGTCATGCTGAGATGCCCGTCGATCACCCATTCCACGACGGTTGTGCAACGGCCAGACGTTCCAATCGCACGACTACGTTCGCACAACGTCTCACACAATTGCGAGGCGGGCATCCCGGCGGGAACGGAGATCAACTCCTGCGAAAAACGAATGGCGTCGGTCGAACAGAAGCGAGAAGTAATCGTCTGTCGATGCAGGTCGGCCTCTACCATCTGACATCCGAAATGACCTCGCTCAATTGGCCCCAACGACTGCGGGCTGCCAGCCGACATTCGCAAATGACGATCATGAGCCACCGCGACACCGTCGAAGGAATTTGCCGTCGTCGATGGCAACGTGGACGGCACAACGACGTAGGCCAGATCTGACAGCGGACGCACAGACTCGACTCCGGAAAACTCAATGCCCAGTGCTCCCGACCGCGCCGGGACCAGACGAGAATTCACAGCCCACTCTGTAGAACCAGAAGCCGAATTCCAGACATCCAGACGTTGCCCAGGAGACAACAGAATTGCATCAAGACAACGCAAGGCTGAATGCTCGGAAGCAGGATAACCTGCCAGCACCAGGCGAACTCCGTGTTCACGAAGTGATGCCGCATGAGACATCATCCACGCCAGAGCCAAATCCAGATCTTGCTCGGATTCGGTCAGTCGTCCCGCCACAACCAGGAACTGACAGCGTCCTGCGATGGCCGCTTCGATCACGTTCACAACAGCCGTGCGAACTGCCGATGAGGCAACTTTTCTGAGCCAATCGGGGCTATCTGACAGCCCGGCCACAGGAGAAGCCAATCGCAAATGATCGCTGTGCAAAAAACGAATTGTCGACATCCATGCCTCCCTGCATTGGAATCAAAAGCCAGCTCAGATCGCACTCCTGGCGGTCCAAAGTCCCTGAAACGCCAAGATTGTACAAAATCACCAAAAGTACAACCAGACCACTTCGGCAAAAACTGCCGAAGGCGCAGGTCCTTTATCACACTTTAACTCTGGGGTAGTGGGCCTTGCTAAAGGTCCTAATCTGTTGGGATCTTTAGCAAAACCCACTACTTCCACCCCCGTTTGAACAACAATCCCTCTCTGGCGAGGGGATTACGACTCTATCAACACGTCGCTATTTCGGAGCATGACGTCCGATCGTGGCAACCACCTGCGTATGAACCTTGCCGTTCGTCACCACCATGCCCTCATTGACCGCAAGAGTAGAGCCTTTGCTGAAATCTGCAGGAGCCCCGTTGATGTCGGTGACCTGACCACCAGCTTCCTGAACCAGCAAGACGCCGCCAGCGTGGTCCCAGATCTTTTCCTGATAACCTTTTCGAGTCGGCAAGCGCAGATACAGGTCTGCGTCCCCTCGAGCAACCGCCAGATATTTGCATTGACTGTCCATACGGACAGGCTCTTTATGAATCCCCAAATCGGTCGCAATCAGCCCCGACCAGTCGTGAGAACTATGCCCGGACTCGACCGACTCACAGAACAACAATTCCGACGTCGAAGCCGTCGCAGAGACATGAACTGGCTTCGCTGCACTTTCTGGTCGATCCAACGGCTGCGCCCACGCTCCCTGACCGCGAATCGCCCAGGCCAGCACTCCGTCAGGCGACGAAGGATCTCCGGATGGCATATTGGGACAGCCCAGCACGCCAACTTCGATCACGCCGTCAATGATCAGGGCCAATGAGATCGCATACTGTTCTTTGCGAAGGAAGCCCTTCGTGCCGTCAATGGGATCCAGAGTCCAGAAGCGTGGACTGTACTCGGAGGCACCTCCGCGATCGATCCAGTCACAAACTTCGGCCGGTGAACCCGTCACTCCCGCCTTTGCACACTCTTCGACAACTCTCTGGAGGAACTCCGCACCGGCTGGCTGCTTCAACTCAGCTGCGCCCTCTTCGCCAATCACCGGATCCTGAGGAAATTTCTGCTGCAGCACGCGACAGACCAAAGCCTGGCTCGCATAGTCAGCGACAGTAACGGGGCTGTTATCTTTTTTTGCCAGAGACTCTGTAGTGATCGAAGACTGCACCGATCGGCACGCGACGGCAGCTTGTCGAACGGCGTCCAGAGCCGCCTTCAGTTCCAATTCAAACGACATGAAAAATCTCACGAGTTAAGGCCATTGATTGACGACGGGGAATGATATCAACCGCGTCGCGTTGGAGGAGTGTACACCGCGGCAAAGCTGACTTCTGTCCGCAATGATTCACTGGCCTCGGCCCGTCTTGCTTCAATACGAACTCCGTAAGGCTGCCGCACTGCAACTTTCAGGCGAACCTGGTCGTCTCCGGCTGGCTCACACTCAACCTCAGGCAATCCTGCCAAAGGTGGGGAAAACGGCACGTGCAGATGAGCTCGCTTCTGGCCAACTTCAAAGAACACCTTGATCGTGCCTTCGACCATTTCGCCGCCATGCTCGTCGCGAATGCGTTCAAGCACCATGTCGCCATTCGACTGTTGAAAGGTTCGAGAAACACCTGTCGAGGAGGCTGGTGATACGGCCGCCGACATTGATTCCTGAAGATCTTCTGTGACAGTGTCATCCTCGTCGACTCGCAGCTCCTGCTCACGAATCTCCCGATCAATCTCTCGCAATGATTTCTCGGGAGACCTGACAGCAGCAGGCGTCTCGGAAATCGGATCCGACAACGGGCGAGGCCGAAATGCGGGCGCAATCGTCGAAGGCATCGGTGCCGTGAGAGCAGGGGAGTTCATGACCGGATTCAAAGGCACGGAATGCACAGGTGCAACCAGCGGCTGCGGAATCGTCACCGGCAGCATCGAGACCGGAGGCAGACCTACGACGTTATGACTGACGCCGGAATTTGCAGAAGGTGGCAATGGCGGAGGCGAGACAGGCCTGGTCGACTGAGCTGGCGTCTGGAAACCAACCAAAGTCTGAGAATTAGTCGCTGCCTGGGAACTGGCTGGCGTCTGAAACCCGACCGGTGAAGAGGTCTTTCCGGATGGCTCAGTCAACGGCCTTCGCGATGATGTCGAATACGTGCCCGCAACCTGGCCGCCCGTGGATCCGGATGACGGTGGAACTTCAGACGAACGCACCGGCGGCTTTTGCAACGGAGTCAAGTTGCCCCAATAGGGCTGAGGATTCGCAGGAGCACTCACGGGTATGATCGGTAACGGTGGAGGGATCAGGTCCAACGTTCGTGAAGATGATTCCGGCTGCTCGTCAACGACTCGCCGACGCTCAGATCTCGGTACATCTTCCGATCGACGCGACTGAGAAACTCCAATACGACTCATCTGCCGACCAGTTCCATAAAATGGATCGGCCCAGGGATCTCGAGCTTCTGTTGCTCCCGGCGAGCCTGTCGTCGCAGGCGCTGATCTGCTCAGCCAATATTCCGTGCGAGGTGCGACTTCATCAAACCTGACCTGCGGAGCATCAACATCCAATTCCGACAGATAAGCGTCAGTCAAAGGCTGCAGATAAGATTTGCGATCGCGCGGAATCGCGAACACCTCATCCGGCAATGGGCTCATGATGGCAATGATCCCAAACACGAAAACGCCGATCGTTAACCACGGCTTTAGCGGCGAACCGACCGGCATCAGATGATAGGCGATGAAGCACGGAGGCAGCAGGGTGAGCATCCCGGCAAAGAACAGGCCGGGGGACTCTTCTGCAGATGTTCGCCCTGGAGAAAACAGCAGCCAGCCGAAGATCGCCAGGAACGTGGCGTACGCCGAAAGCAACAGAGCGGCTGGCTCCCAGGCCTGCACCCGAATGATTCGTTGATGCTGCCCGCGCCAAAGTAGCCAGGCCACGATCACCAGTGACACCCAGGCCATAATGGCTAACGCGCGACGTCCCTGAATCCGCCGACCATGAGATGAAGTCATGCGAACGGGCCTCCTGCCTTAATAAATTGAAATGCAGCGATGAAGACCACGCCGCTCCCCCAGATTAAACAATTCCCCGGAACCGCCCGGAATCTAACGGTTCACACGGAGTGTCTGCAAGGTTTCTCGCCCCTCGTTTTGCGAATCACCGCAGTCCGCAGGCTTTCAGAAACTTCTCTTCAAACTGAGGATCGGGCATCAAACACGGATGTTTATACTGCTCCGCGCTGCCTCCGGCGCGAGACTGGCGGGCGTTCGTGAAGGACTTCCACGCGTCTGGAGACAACTCCCGCACGCGAATCATCTGAAGACGTCCGGTCTGACGCTTCTCTCCATATTCCACATTTCTGTGGCAAAGATCGTTATCCAGTGCCTGAGCAAACTCGTTTTGCCCCAGGACTTCCGGCGTGGCAGTAACTCGCCGGCCTCCACCTTCAGCGTCGGCAATAAGACCGCTCGATGAAATTTGATTCAATCGTCCGACGTAAAGTGTATACCCTGGCGGTTCTCCCCAGCAGGGAGTCAACGTGTAGATCTGAGGACTGAGTCCTGTCAGATTGCAGGCGCTCCTGACAGACTCCACAACCTGCGACTCGGCGATCTTTTCCCCGGTGATGCTGGAAATATGAGCGCCCTTGTGGCGAAATTCCAGAATCGGACTACTGCCAAAGAAACCCACACATCGAACAACATCCTGAATGTTGTATCGATAAAGCCCGGAACTTGTGGTCAGCAGGATAAAGTACTCACGACCTTCCTCCAGCTCATGAGCCTCCAGCACAACGGGCTGTGACGACTCTGATTCTCGGACTGGAATGAACTCGAAAAAATGCGTTTCAACTTCCAGCACACCGGCCGAACTATTGTCCTCCAACGGCAGTGTCATTCGACCTTCGCTCGCGTGCAGGCCATGATCTCGAACGGGAACGTCGTCGAACTGCTGCTTCAGGCGAGGAATATAAGCGGCTGCACTGCCACCGCACCAAACGCCCAACACACCGAGCATAGGCCAGCATAACCTCGGACGAAAACCTCCATGCTCGTGAACAATGCTTTCCAGCACTTGAGCGCGACTTCGGCTCGCTGGCAACATCTTTCTCAACCTTCCGCGCACAGCAGCGGGTAAATCACAACCCTGGAGCCCGCCGTCACGAATGTCGCGAATCAACGCTTCTGCATGCAGGTTGGCATGATCCAGTAACTGGAGCAGCGTGCTGGGATTGGCGGTGATCAACATGCCGACATAGGGATCTGCTAACGCCATTCGCAGAATCGCATAGCGCTTGGCCTCAGGATCACTGATCTCTGCAACGGCGAATGGAACCGTATACAGCGTGCGAACAATGGTGCTCTGCATCGCGGCAACAAGGCCGCTGATGTTGCCACATGGCGTTCCATCAGCAGTCGTGAACCTGCGATGACTACTGCTGATCTGCACGATGTTCAGTTTTTGGAGACGAGCATGTTCGGAATAAGTCCCGATCCCCCACATTTGCCAGCCACGGCGATAGTCATTCAGAAATCGATCGGTAACCGGAATCAGCTTGGACTCTGACGTCGTCCCGCTCGTCACCGCAAACATCTGCAGCCGATTGGCCGAGCCAAGTAAGGCCTGATGATCCCCGGCCGCTACTTTCTGAATGTAGGGCCGCACAAGCTCATAGTCGGCCACTGGCAGAGCTCTGCGAAAATCATCAAGAGACATGCCCGAGGTCAGATGATGGTCGCGTGAAAACTGACTTCCCTGATTCAGCTGCAGCAGACCACTGAGCACCGCTCGTTGACGGCCTCGACAGTCAGACTTTGCCGCCGCCAAAAAGTCACGCCGGGATCGACGCATTCGACGCCGGAGAAACACTCCGGCCGCAGCACGCATTCGATAAGCCAGCGGAATTCTACTCATCTCAATCCCTGGGCTGTGCAATCAGCGTTGGCGGTCAGCAAGAATAGCGGCGAGGAATAACAAAAAAGGCATCTCCGAACTAAGCGTTCAGAAATGCCTTCCAGTGTTTCAACAATCGAGGCAAATGCAAGCCTACTTCTTGCCGCCTTTTGCAGCTGGCTTGGCCGCGCCCTTGGCAGGTGCAGCTGCAGCACCTTCTTCTGCGGTCTTCTTCTTCTTCTTGCCAAGCAGAGCCTTCTGGACTCGAACTTTCGGAAGTCCCAGTGGACTACGGCCGGTGGCAAAGCGGTCTTCTTCAATCAACCTTGCAATTCGCTCACCGCGCGTCAGCACGTTACGAGATTTAGAAAGGCCAAGCCGAGTCCTGAGAGTCTTGTCAACTGACACGTGAACGCTCCAATCGCACTCTGAATTCAAAAACGCTTCGAAACAAATCCTTGCTTCGAAGACCGGGTATTGAAAATTGTTCCAGTTCCGCGTCCGTCGAGCAATACGTCAGACCGGGAAAGTTGGGGAGTGTATCGACAAAACATCCGGTTCTCAACCACGCCTTTGCCACTTTTCCCGCTGAAAATCGACGTATCTACTGGAAAACGCTGTAGAAAGTCGCATCGAACCACCCGCCCCGCGACAAAATTGGCAAAAACTTCCCCGAAATGACATCGCAGGGGCTCAAAAACACGCCTCTAACCGACCTGAGATTCTCAAACCCCAACTTCCAATTCGCTTCCGGGACCGCAGAGTGTAGTCGCGGAAGATCCTTTAAGCACGTAACCTCCATCGCAAATCACTGCCCCGAAAGGCAAATCCTGCGTCCAATCCAGTGAGAGCCTTCGACTGCACCCCGACATCACCTGACCACCAATCGACGCACAGTGGAAGTCCCGGTACATCAGCCTCCGGAAGGCATTAATCCAGTTCAAATTGTTTTAGATGTTGCGCTCGTTCTTCCGCCGTCATCTGATTGCGTTGTTCTGTTTTCAAAAGCACATGTCGCCCCAGAACAAGCACATCGATATCCGTCATGCGAAAGCAACGCCAGGCATCATCGGGACTACACACAATCGGTTCACTGCGGACATTGAAACTCGTGTTGATCATCACGGGACAACCCGTCCTCTGATGAAACTTCGACAGCAACAAATGTGTCAGAGGGTTGCGCTCACGATCAATCGTCTGAATGCGGGCTGAATAGTCCACGTGTGTGACCGCCGGAATCACGGAACGAGCATAATTCAGTTTCTCAATCCCAAACGCCGAAGCCTCTGCAGCATCAGCCTTTGTTCGATGTTGGTGATGAACGTCGGCCACCAGCAGCATGTAAGGGCTGTCGGTGTTCGCTTCCATCTGAAACCACTCGTGAACATGCTCCTTCAACACAATCGGCGCGAAGGGGCGGAAGGATTCGCGAAACTTGATCTTCAGATTCATCACGGACTGCATTCGAGGACTTCGTGCATCACCCAGAATGCTGCGACCTCCCAGCGCGCGAGGACCGAATTCCATGCGGCCCTGAAACCAGCCGATGACGTTCTCTTCAGCAATCAACTGCGATACGTATTCGCATAGCGCGTCGTCAGTCTCAAGCGTACGAAAGACGGCTCCCTGACTTTTCAGGAACGTTGCGATGTCATCGTCACTAAAGCAAGGACCAAGAAATGATCCGCGTTGTGCATCAGGCTGCTGAGTTTTTCTAGGTTTCTCGAGCAATTGATGCCAGACAAACATGGCTGCACCAAGCGCACCGCCGGCATCTCCAGACGCTGGTTGGACCCACATTTTGTCAAAAATGCCCTCGCGAAGAATCTTCCCGTTGCCCACGCAGTTCAGAGCAACTCCGCCAGCCAGCACCAGATTCTTCGAACCACTCGTTTTGCGAACATGCCGCGCCATACGCAGCATGACTTCTTCGGTCACACTTTGGATCGAAGCAGCGAGATCCATTTCTCTCTGCGTCAGCAGGGACTCAGGCTTACGTGGCGGGGCACCGAAAAGACGATGGAGCTTCTCTGAGGTCATTGTCAGCCCCTGACAATAATTGAAGTAGCTCATATCCATCTGGAACGAGCCATCCTCCTTCAGCACCAGCAGATTCTTCAAAATCAGGTCGCGATATCTCGGCTCGCCATAAGGGGCCAGCCCCATTAGCTTGTACTCGCCGCTGTTGACTTTGAACCCCGTGTAATACGTAAACGCCGAATACAACAGCCCCAACGAATGCGGAAAACGAATTTCGTGAGTCAGCTCAATCTGGTTTCCACGACCAACCCCCATCGCCGTTGTCGACCATTCACCAACACCGTCCATCGTGAGTATTGCAGCGTCCTCAAACGGCGACGGAAAAAACGCGCTGGCTGCGTGAGACTCATGATGCTCTGTAAAAACGAATCGTCCTTGATAGCGATCACGCAACCCCGTGCGGATCTCACGCGGCATGTACAGCTTCTGTTGGAGCCAGACGGGCATGGCTTTACGAAACGATCGATATCCGGCCGGAGCGTAGGCGAGATAAGTCTCCAGAAGCCGTTCGAACTTTCGCAGCGGCTTGTCATAGAAGGCCACGTAGTCGATCTGCTCCGGCGTAATACTCGCACACGCCAGACAATAGTCGACGGCCTTTTGCGGGAAACCTTCATCATGCTTTTTGCGAGTAAACCGTTCTTCCTGCGCAGCAGCGATCAGCTGCCCATCAACAACAAGAGCGGCGGCAGAATCATGATAAAACGCAGAAATCCCAAGAATTGCAGTCAGGGCAGGGGGACTCCAGATTATTGAATGTCTCTGCCAAAGAGGCAAAGTCTTCTGAAACTGAGTTTTATCGGCTCAGACGCGCTCTCGAAACCGAGCGATCAGAATTTCGCCCTTCGTGATCACTCCCGAGCGATTGAATTGACGAATATACTGCGCACATGATCAATTTGTCGGGACTCAATCCGCCGCAGCGCGAAGCGGCATCAATTCTTTCCGGGCCGCTTCTGGTACTGGCCGGGGCAGGCACCGGGAAAACTCGCGTGATTACCTATCGCATGGCGAACCTGATCGCTCACGGGATTCGCCCCGATCGCATCTTGTCTGTGACGTTCACCAACAAGGCCGCAAAGGAAATGCGTGAGCGTGCTCTGAAGCTGATCGGGAAGCAATTCAAGCTGCGTCCGATCGTTTCCACCTTTCATGCGTTCTGCGTCCGTGTCCTGCGTGAAGATATCGACTCCCTGGGCTACCCTAAAAAGTTCGCGATTTACGACCGCAGTGATCAGGAGTCAGCCGCGCGGACAGCTCTGCGCGATATCCGTCTTGGCGATGGCACAATGAAGCCCAGTGATCTGATTAATCGCATCAGCAAATGGAAGATGCAGGGAATTCAGGACCACGAAGCCAGCAGTCACGTTGAAGCCGACTTCGACTTTCTCGCCGCCATGGCTTACAAACGCTATCAGAAGCAACTGCGTGCCTGCGGTGCAGTTGACTTTGACGACTTGCTGTTGCTGACAGTAAAGCTGTTTAAGGACTTTCCGGATGTGCTCCAGCGTCACCAGTCAAAGTTCGACCATATCCAGATCGACGAGTATCAGGACACCAACGGAGTTCAGTTTCAACTGATTGAATCGCTGGTCAAGCCACATCGCAACATCTGCGTTGTGGGCGACGATGATCAGTCCATCTATGGCTGGCGCGGGGCGGAAGTTGAGCACATCATCAACTTCGCCAAATACTTCCCCAACACAAAGACCGTACGACTGGAGAACAACTACCGCTGTACAGACCGCATTCTTGAATGCGCGAACCGCCTGGTGAAGCACAATCGTCTGCGTCACGACAAGACGTTGATTCCTCACAAGAAGTCCGGCTCACAAATTCGCCTGCAGGCCTTTGAGGACGAAACGGCGGAAGCAGAAGGCGTTGTTCAGGAGATCGCATATCTGATCAGCGAACTGGGCGTTAAGCCAAAGCAAGTGGCCATCCTGTTTCGCACAAACGAACAGCCTCGAGTATTCGAACAGGAAATGCGCCGCCAGAAAGTTCCGTACATGCTGGTCGGCGGTCAGTCGTTTTTTGATCGCCGCGAAATTCGTGACCTGCTGGCTTATCTGAAAGCCATCGAAAGTTCTCGCGACGAAGTCAGTCTCCTGCGTATCATCAATACGCCGGCCCGTGGAATCGGCGACACGACCACAGAAAAGATTCTGCAGCGAGCCGTCAAGAAGGGTGTCAGCTTCTGGGATTTCGTTCCTGAAGCTTCAGCCGAGGGTCTCGTCCCGGCCAAAACCCTCACATCGCTCGTCAAGTTTCGCGAACTGCTGCAGCGTTACGGCCAGATGATGAACAGCGATCCGAAGAATTTAGCTGAGCATTGTCGTCAGCTGGTACGTGAGATCGACTACGAATCAGAAATCGCGAAACAGTACAAAGAAGAAACTCAGCAGGAGACGCGTAAGACGATTCTGGAAGAATTTATCAACTCCATCGGCCAGTACGTGGAACGCAACGAAGATCCGTCCCTGACAGGATTCCTCGAGACAACCGCCCTGATGGACCGCGAAGATGAAGCGGACCGCAATGAAAAGCAGGAGCAGGATGCGGTGCGTTTGATGACCCTGCATTCCGCGAAAGGTCTGGAGTTTCCTCGAGTCTATCTGATCGGCATGGAAGAAGGCTTTCTGCCTCACAAACGCAGCATTGAAGCGGACTCGGAGAAAGACATCGCCGAAGAACGCCGACTGGCCTATGTTGGAGTGACTCGCGCGATGGACCACTTGACTCTGACCCGGGCTAAATCACGCATGAAATGGGGCAAGCGTCGCGAAACGGTTCCGTCTCGTTTTCTGTTCGAGATGCAGGCGGAACCCGGCGAAGCCTTGCCGGAAGTCTCCATCGAACGAGAAGAAGGCGTGGGCATTCCCATCATGCCCATGGGCGAAACCTCTCCGTTTCAACCTCGCCCCGTGATCCTGCCGTCATCAGCAAAGCTGAGCTCCCCTCCACCTAACGAATTCGAGGCGCCGCCGTTTTGAGCAACCGCAAGCTCGAACGGGCTGGAACCCATTGTATCCAACCAGTCCAGGTTGACGGCCATCAACGTTGATTACGAGGTATCCGACACCTCCCTCTGGGCTTGCCCACTTTTGGCGATGAGACTGTTATATTCGGCTGTCAGCATCTGTAAAACGCTGGTCGGTATCACATCGGTCTTACTTGAGATTGGCGGAGACGGATTTGTTGAGCCTCTGGAATTGCTTTTTTGCTGTACTCCCGGAGACTGCTGACAGTCATCTGCGAATCTGATGCTTCGGGATTGATCCGAATTTAATCCTCAGAGAATTCTGCGGGAGCCGGGCGAATGTTGGTTGTTGAATGCAGTTGCGGAAAACGTTTCAGCCTGAAAGACGAGTTAGCTGGAAAGCGTATACGCTGTCCTGGCTGTAGCGCTGTGATCGCCGTGCCACTCACGAATGCAACCACTGATTCGCCCACCCGCAGCAAAGCACCTTCGAAGCCGGGCCCCGAGAATTCACCGCCGAGATCGAGTGAAAGAGCGTCTGCCGCGCCCCGAGATGTTCCTCCGGTGCAAGAGAAGAACAGGCTACAATCGAAGCCGGTTCGTCGACCACGACCTGCCGATGAGGACAACTATGAATACGATTCCTGGGACGATCCTTATTCAAGTGGTACTCAATTGCCTCCTGTACAAGGATCCGTTTCAAAGCCTCGAAAGAATTCACAATCTGCTGGGGCGAAGGGGGCATCACCGGTCCTCTGGATTGTCGCGGTGGTTCTGGGAGGCGGATTTTTGCTGGTCTGTGGAATCATCCTTCTGGGATTTGTGGCGTCACTCGCGAATCGTCCATCGGATTCAGATACAAGGATTGCCGAGTTTGCAACATCAGGCGATGGTGCTGCAGCCGCTGGTGGGCGCCAGACATTGGTTCAGGCACGCACCGGTTTTGTGACGAATATCGTGAGCAGCGGCGAACCGTTTGGTCCGCCAGATGATCCCTTCGGATCCGAATTCGATTTGATCAAATATGAATCACCGGCGGGACAACTGCATGCTTACGTGACGCGTGATCCCGGTGATGGCCGAAAGCGACCGGCGATTGTGTGGATTACCGGCGGAGACTGTAACTCCATTGGAGATGTTTGGTCACCGGGTGATCCGAGCAATGATCAAACAGCAAGCCCGTTCCGACGAGCCGGTGTCGCGATGATGTTTCCGTCGTTGCGAGGTGGGAACGATAATCCCGGACGTCGCGAAGGATTTCTGGGAGAGGTCGATGATGTTCTGGCCGCCGCCGATCATCTCTCAAAACTGCCCCATATTGATCCGACTCAGATTTATCTCGGTGGTCATAGTACGGGCGGTACGCTGGCTTTGCTGGTCGCGGAATGCAGCAATCGCTTCAAGGCCGTTTTCTCGCTGGGGCCGGTGTCGCTGACGTCTCACTATGGCGGAGAATACGTCTATTGCGATCCGACCAATGAGCGAGAAAACGCGTTGCGATCACCACTGCCGTGGCTGCATTGCGTGACTTCACCCGTCTACGTTTTTGAAGGAGCGCCAGACGGAAACTGGGACTCGATCGAAATGATGGAAACGGCCAACTCCAATCCACAGATCCACTTTTTCAAAGTGAATGGTCATGACCATTTTTCAATCATCGCTCCGCTGACTGAACGCCTCGCAGCACAGGTGAATCAGGGGATGATCAATATCACTGCGGACACGGTGCGCGGACTTTGAATTTTACTCGTTCTGAAGCATTGCCAGGAACTCATCTTCGGTCAGCACCTTGACTCCCAGTTCCTGGGCCTTGGTGAGTTTGCTGCCCGCTGCTTCTCCGGCGACAACGAAGTCCGTTTTCTTTGACACGCTGCCACTGGCTTTGCCGCCGTGATCGCGAATGAGTTGTTCGATCTCATCGCGTTTCAATCGCACCATCGTACCGGTTACGACCAGAGTTTTTCCAGCAAGTTTCCCGCCCGCTGTAGCTTCAGTGACGCTGGCTCGATCAACAACTTGTCCCATGTTCAAGCCAAGCTCTGCCAATTCATTCATCAGCTCTTTACCATACTCGGATTGAAAGAACTGCACGACGGATTTGGCAATCACCTCGCCGATTTCATCGACCTGCGACAATGACTCTCCCGTCTGCGCTGCGATCTCCTGCATCGTACCGAAGGCGCGTTCCAGAGTTCTTGCATTTGTTTGGCCGACGTGGCGAATGTTCATGCCTGTCAGCAGTCGCCACAGTGGCTGTTGCTTCGACAGTTCCAGCCCGGACAGGAGTTTGTCGATGGATTTTGCGCCCAGACGATCCAGCTTCAGCAGTTCTTCTCGACGACCGCTCAGGCGATACAGCGATGGAATGCCATCAACCAGTTTTGCGGCCAGCAATTGTTCAACCAGCTTTTCACCAAGACCATCAATATTCATCGCCGGGCGAGAGGCGAAGAAGATCAGTGTTTCACGCAACTGCGCCGGGCAAGCGGGATTCTGGCAGCGAATGTAAACGCCTCCTTCATCCTTTTGCACGTCCGATTTGCATTCCGGGCATTGTGTCGGAAACTCGAAAGGCTGCTCATTACCAGTCCGAGCAGACTCGTTGACTCGCATCACGTGAGGAATAATCTTGCCGGCTTTCTCAACGACAACAAGATCCCCAATGCGGATGCCAAGCCGATCCAGCTCTTCTCGATTATGCAGGCTGGCGCGGGACACTGTCGTGCCGGCAATTTCGACGGGTTCCAGTTCTGCCACGGGAGTTAACGTACCGGTTTTTCCAACCTGAATCGTAATCGCACGAACTCGCGTTTCCGCTTCATAGCGTTCCCACTTGTAGGCGCGGACCCAGCGAGGATGCTTCGAGGTCGCTCCGAGCTGTTCGCGATCTGCCAGATTATTCAGCTTAATCACGAGACCATCCACTTCGAACGGCAACTCCGGAACCAGTGCTATCATTTCCGTGCAGACGCGCATCAGCTCTTCGAAACCGTTTGCACGCGACACGTTGGGAGTTGTCGGAATGCCGAGGCTTCGAATGGACTGGAGAAATTCGTGGTATGAAGTCCATGAGATTCCTTCGACGTGGCCTACACCGTGAGCCAGAAATCTGAGTTTGCGTTCTCGCGTCAATGTAGGATCCAGGAGCTTTAATGCGCCTGCTGCGGCGTTGCGAGGATTCTTGAATGGCTCTTCACCGGCTCGAACCTGGTCCGCCTGGAACGCCGCAAACTGCTCGTTCAGGATGATGACTTCTCCGCGGACTTCGAGTGAGGCCGGAGGCTTGTCGGTCATCAGGCGGAGTGGAATACCGGCGATAACTCGGGCGTTGTTTGTGACGTCATCACCGACTGCCCCATTGCCGCGAGTCGCTGCACGAACAAGAGTTCCGTTCTCCCAGATCAGGGCGATCGCGACGCCATCGATTTTGAATTCAACGGAGTACTCAAGGGATTCACGATCCAAAGCTTTTCGAAGGCCAGCATCCCAGTCGACGAGTTCCTGTTCCTCGAACGCGTTTTCGATCGACAGCATCGGAATGCGATGAGAAACCTGAGTAAACCCGGCGATGGGTTCTCCGCCAACTTTGACGCTCGGGCTGTCGGCCGTCATCAGATCCGGGTTGGCCTTTTCCAGCGCAACCAGTCGCGTCATCAACGCGTCGTATTCTCGGTCCGTGATTTCTGGTTTGGCGTCAACGTAATAGAGGCGGTTGTGCCGCTCAAGTTCCCGGCGGAGTTCATCGATTTCATCGTGGGGAAATAAACTGGCCATAGACAGCAGCTCATGCAGGTGAATGGTTGACAGATGGCAACGTGTTCTGATTGCTGGCACGACCGACGGAATGCTCTGAACGGGTTATCCCGCCAACATTCGGTCTCGATGCACTGGGGGCCAAAGAACAAGTCCGCCAAATTTGGGGCTGTTGCGTATCATTGTGCGGTTCCGTGCTCCGTACAATCGAAGGAATGCTGAATGCGAGCCGCAGCGTGTTGACGAAGCCGGTTGTTCTCCATTAGAGTTGGGCACAATTTATTGGAAAACGTGGGGCGGCATCGCCATTCGGCCTCACAAGTGCCTGCTTGGCGTTGATTTCAGTCTTGAAGAACCGGCAGGACGCAAAATATTGGCGCATGATCCTGGAAATACATTGGAAGTCCTGTTGGAAACGACGTTCGAAAAATTGGGTCTGAAATCTTCGACCCTGAAGCAACTTCAAAAGATTGGCTACGAAAAGCCAAGCCCGATTCAATCGGCTTTCATCCCCGTCGCACTGACGGGACGCGACTGCATCGGACAGGCTCGAACCGGAACCGGTAAGACGGCCGCGTTCATGTTGCCTGCTCTGGAACGTGTGGATCTGAGCCTGCCAAAAGTTCAGGTGCTGGTCCTGGCGCCGACTCGTGAGTTGAGCGAGCAGGTCTATGCCGAGTCAAAGAAGCTTGCCGGTGGCGATAAGCTGAAGTTCGCTTTGGCAACCGGTGGACGACCGATTGGAAAACAGATCGATGATCTGGAAGGTGGTGCTCAGGCGGTGATTGGAACGCCCGGTCGAGTGATCGACTTGCTGCGTCGTCAACATCTGAAGTTGAAGAATCTGATGGTTGTTGTGCTGGATGAAGCCGACCGCATGTTGGACATCGGTTTTCGTCCGGACATTGAGCGTATCCTGAAGTCATGCCCTGAAGAGCGTCAGACGCTGTTGTTGTCGGCGACGTTGCCGCCTCCCGTGGAGAAACTGGCTCAGAAATTCATGTCCGATCCCCAGATGGTGGATCTGTCTGAAGATCGAGTGGTCGTTGACACGATCGAGCAGTACTACATCACAGTCGACGAGGATCGCAAGACGGCCCTGCTGCTGCGAGTGCTCGCGAAAGAAAAGCCAAGTCAGGCCATCGTGTTTACTCGCACCAAGCGCGGGGCGGATGCATTGCATCTGAAGTTTTCCAAACGATTGAAGTCTGATCGCATCGCCGCGATTCACGGAGACCTGCCGCAGCGAAAACGTGACAAAGTCATCAAGTCACTTCGGGCCGGTGAAATTCGTCTGTTGATTGCGACGGACGTGGTAGGTCGCGGCATCGACGTCAGCGGCATCTCGCACATCATCAACTTTGATATCCCCGAGTACTGCGACGACTATGTGCATCGTGTTGGGCGTACGGGCCGATTGTCGTCAGCAGAAAACGGACGCGCGATTACGTTTGTCACTTTGCAGCAGGGCGGCGAACTGACAAACATCGAGAAACGTATTAACACGGTTCTGCCGGAGTACAAAGTCGAAGGCTTTGAAGCATTCCGCAGCCGAAACCGGCCGACTCGCACGATCAAAAAGTTTGGACTCGGCGAAGAATAGGCTCTGGCGATTGAGTTTTGCAGGGGTATCCCTCGGTGCTTCCCGGCTTTCGTTTACCGCCCAGCCGGAGGCGCCGGCTTTCCCTTGAGCCGGCGCCTCCGGCTGGGCGGTAAACGATTCAATCGTCGGTTTGCTATTAATCGGCCGCTGACCGTGAAGCGACGTGTTTGCATGAGCGTCCTCCGCCACATACTTGTTTCCCCACTTTAAGCAGGTGAATTCATGGACCGTCGTACCTTCCTGAAGTCCGGCGCGAGCCTTTCTGCGCTTTCGTTGAGTCATGGTGCGTTTGCGGCTCCTGTCACGAAGATTCCACGAGTCGGTCTGATTGGGACTGGATGGTATGGCAAGGTTGATCTGCTGCGACTGATTCAGGTGGCTCCGGTTGAAGTCGTGGGACTCTGCGATGTCGACAGCAAGATGGTGGCTGAAGCGGCCGAGATCGTTGCCGGGCGACAGGCTTCGGGGCAAAAGCCGAAGACGTGGAAGGACTATCGGCAGATGCTGAAGGAGCAGGAGTTCGACATCATGCTGGTCGATACTCCTGACCACTGGCATGCTCTGCCGATGATCGACTGCGTGAACCAGGGGATCGATGTCTGGGTTCAGAAGCCGATCAGCGTTGATGTGATTGAAGGGCTGTCGATGGTCACGGCCGCTCGAAAGAACAATCGAGTCGTTCAGGTGGGAACTCAACGCCGAAGTACGCCGCATCTGATCGAAGCAAAGAAGCGTGTTGTCGATGCCGGACTGCTGGGTGATATCGGCATGGTTGAGTGTTACTGTTACTATCACATGCGAGCTCAGAAGAATCCGCCGGAGATTGCGGTTCCGGAGAACCTGGATTATGAACTCTGGACCGGACCAGCTCCGATGCGGCCCTTCACGGAGCTGACTCATCCGCGTAGCTGGCGTGCGTTTATGGAGTACAGCAACGGCATTGTTGGCGATATGTGCGTGCACATGTATGACATGGTTCGCTGGATGCTCAAGCTGGGCTGGCCAAGTCAGATCTCTTCGTCAGGCGGAATCCTTGTTCAGACAGATTCTGCGGCGAACACGACGGACACGCAGACCGCCACTTTTCAGCATCCGGATTTTCCGGTGATCTGGCAGCATCGTTCGTGGGGAGCGGCCGCCGATCCACAGTATCCGTGGGGCTCGACGATTTACGGTGACAAGGGAACATTGAAACTCAGCGTCGACAAGTACGAATTCATTCCTCGCAATGGTGGCGAGAAACTAACGGGCTCGGCGTTGTTTGAGTACGACAAGTATCCGGAAGATGAGACCGAAAAAGATTTGGAGCGACACGTAGCGTCAGCGGTACGCGGTCACATGTTGAATTTTCTGGAGTGCATTGAGAGTCGCGAGAAGCCGGTGTCGGATATTGAAGAGGGCCACATATCGACGGCCAGTTGTATCCTTGCCAACATCGCGCTGAAGCTGGGACGCACGCTGAACTGGGATGCGAAAACTCACACAGTCATCGCCGATGAAGAAGCCACTCGACTCCTTCGCCGCGAATACCGTGCACCGTGGGTGCACCCGGAGCCAGTGTGAAGGTGTGTATTCGTGCTATTGCGTGACACGTGATGGGCCAGTGGATCGAAGGTAGCTTGTCTGAGCGACTTTTCGGAATCGATTTCATCCGTATTCAGGGCAAGATGTTCGCCGTCACGAACTCGTGGGAGGCCCTGCCATCACCGATCACCAAAACGTAATATTCAAAGTCGGACGAACCTGATCCACGATGCCGCGATCCAGATCATCGATCCCGCGTCCCTGAAGGAAAATATTTCCCAATGTGTCCGATGTTGTCAGGGTCTTAAGGACTTCGTTGGAGATTTCACAATCCGAAATTGATAGTAACTTTATTCCTGGAGTCTGGCACAAAGTTTTTGCGGCGTCTGCTCCCAATTTGCAATCGATCAGGGCGACATCATTGACATGTTCAAACGATCTGAGAAACATCAATTGTTCTGCATTCGCCGCGCGGATGGTTAAGGACACTAAAGTGCCGGAAGTTACTGGTTTCGGCACTTGCTCGGGCGTCAGGTGTGCCCCGTCGAGTACGAGCTGCTGTAGTGGAAGGTCACTTGTGAGCCGTTGAATGGCTTGTGGCGGCAAGGTGCTCCCTTCGAGCCCGAGCCACTCGGTGCCCTTTAGCTTACATATCGAAGAGACACCTTCTTCGTTCAGGCTGACGCGGCTTAGATTCAGAGATCGCACACAAAGATCAGGGCAGTCCTTGAAGCCTGAGCCATTCAATGGTGTGCCCGTGAGATAGAGTGACTCAAGGTGTTTCCAACGTGCAAGTTCTGCGAGTCCCGAATCACTTAATGCTGTACTCTCCAGATCCAAAGTAGCGATTGGCAGGTCTGCGAGTTGCCCCAGTGTTTCTCCCTGAATGGGATTCTCCGAGAGATCAAGTGCCGCCAGTGCTGGAAACTTACAGAGAGCAGTCAGGTTGTCATCGCAGATGTCACATGACACGAGAGAGATGTGCGATAAACGCGGAGCCCTCGTCAGCTCCAGAAATCTATGGACGTTTGAGACGTTATCAAAACCCATGTATGTGAGATTTGGCAAAGTCACCAGATTGCGCGTCTGATCAATCGCGATGGTTGTGTTTTCGAGGCTCAGTACTGAGAGTTCCTTAAGCATCGCCAACGACGTCATCATTTCCGAATCGCATCTGATGTTGTCCAGAGTGAGGTTCTTAAGTCGTTTCAGCTTGCCCAGGCCGCTAATCGCAGAAACCGAGCCGTCTGGCTGTGACAGATGCAAGGACTGGAGTTGTTCCAGCGAAAACACCACCTCCAGCGCTGAGTTGTTAACCCCTGGACCTGTCAGCTGCAGAGTGTTCAGATCTGGAAGATACCGAAGCAGGGACAAGTCTGCTGGTTCAGATAAGTAAAGGACCAGAGACGTTCGCAAACCTGTAATCTGAATTCCTCCACTTTCAATTCCCGCGTCGATCTGGTTGGACTTTCGTGAGAAGCGGGACAGTAACTCGACAAGATCCGGGGCCAACATAAGGTCACAAGCCAGGTGCGTGTCAGGGTTAACTCTCTGAAACTCTGCGGTTGCATGCAGGTTCAAAGGAACTCCAGCGAGCATCACCTGTCGCAGGCCCTGGAAATTCTGAAGCGTCGTAAGTATCTCATCATTGAGTTGAAGGCAGTATGAAAGATCGATTCGATTGAGACTGCTCGAACCTGCAAGAGTCTGCAATGCGGTATTCGAAATCCGCGTCCGGGCTAGGCTGAGACTTTGGAGTTTTGGCAGCTTTGCAAGTCCTTCGAGATCTTCCTCACGAATCCAATCGCATCCGCTGAGGTCGAGGTCTGTTAGCTCGCTATGAATCTCGATCGCGGATCTTCCCGACTCCGGCCCCTTGCTGCCCGAGAGACTGAGCAGCCTCAAGGGAAGCTGGCTCAACATCTGCAGCTGGGTCGTTGTGATGTTACATCGCTCCAGCCGAACTGACTTTAGTTTTGGGAGTGACGTCAGAGCGGTGATGAGTTCATTGGGACAATCCAGATCTTTGCCATGGATTGACGTCAGCGCAGATTGACCTGCAATATCATCAGCAAGCCCCTCATAGAGATCGCCCTCGCTCAACTCAATCCCGATAACTCGCTGGTCTCCATCCCGCATCATCGTAATGCCATGTTGGCCAAGGCGACCGGGATCAGAGTCTGAGGGAGCTCGCCAG
>JBILXT010000321.1:0-8308 GCA_044378235.1 Planctomycetaceae bacterium | reverse complement strand
GCAGCATACCAACTGTGACTCCCGTCGAACAAGTACGAGACGAGGGCAGCGGCGGTGAGGTAACGAACCGTGGGGAGAAGTCTGCAAATGCGTCCGTGAGCTGACAAAGAATCGTCGTCAGCCGCATTCCCGTCATCTCTGCGAGGCTACGGACAGAAACCTGATAAAAGCCCTTGTGGACAGGCGAGTGAGCCAATAATCATACTGCCGTCATCGTTCATCCGCATTGGTAAATTACAAGCTTGCGGAGAGAGCCACACGTCTTATCCAGGCAGATCCGCCGCACGCATCTGTTATTCAGTCTTGCCTTCAAGCAGAGCTGACATCGGACAACGATGCCGGTGTGCGACGCAAGTCAGCAGAGGCGTGGTCCTGTCTCGCCGCATTCCAGCGTCCACAGGAAGGGCAAAACCTTCGAAAGCTTGGCCGTGACCTTGTTGAGTCCGGCTTCGCTCATGTGTGTGAAACAGGCGGAGCCTGAAAGTCGTGGCTCAGGGCGGTCTTTAGAACGCGAGGAAGCGTCACCTGATTTCAGTTGCGGCGCACAAACTTGGGAATGGTGATCCGATGATTGATCGGATTCAGCAAGCCACGGGCCTTTTCAACTGATCTCGGCCTGGCCGTCCTTCGCCATCTTGTTCTCATTGTTCTCGAAGCGACGCCACGACGTTGTAGAGCCTATTGTATGTTTCTATGTCGCCAGATTCTGGTACTATTTCGAAACCCCGAAGTCAGGCTGACTGGAATAACAGATCGCGCTTGTTTAAGCAGGCTGTTAGAGCCACGGAGGATAAATCATGGGGAGGTGACCTGAATGATTTCCTGCAGTCGGCGAACCGTCTCTGTTTCCGCGTGATGCTCGGTGACATACTTGAGACCGTTCTGACCAAGTTCTTCCGCTTGTTCAGGGTTTCCCCATAGACGACGGACCTCACAGGCGAGTTGGTCGAGGCAGCCATTGCATACGACTCCGGCTTTGTGTGTGGAGATGAACCCCGGATCCGAATCCAGAGTAACGATAGGAACAGTGGTCGCTGCCGCTTGCAGGAAGACGTTGGGAAATCCCTCGAATATCCGGCTGCCGGTACTGACGAAGATGGCGGCCTGTCGGAAGTAAGCTGGGATCATTTGAAAGTCGATGCGCTCCAGAATCCGCAAATTTGGTGGACATAGTTTTCGTATCTCCGTCGCAACACCCTCATCCTGAGTATTCATGATCATTACAAATTCAATTTCTCGACACTTGAGGGCAACTTGCAGCATCAAATGCGGTCGCTTGTGATGAAGATCTGAACGGCCTATCCACAGTACAAAACGTGATGGAAATTCGGCTTCGAGCATTGGTTGTCGGAGCAACTGTCGCTGCCAGTCGCAATGGTCAAAGGGATTCGGCAATAAGCAGGATTCCCTTCCAAAGTGTTTCTTGAGCAAATCCTGTTGTGTCACGGTCTGGCAGACAATCGTGTCCGCATACTTAATGGCTGCTGCACACTGACCTCCGGTATCTCCGTCGCAGTTCAGGCAATCAGGTGACTCCGCATAACGCGAGTCGAGGTCCGCATTTGAGACCACAAACAAAATGGTCCGGCGAATTTTTTTTCGGGCTGCATCAAAAACTCTTCTTGTGCGATCGCTGACTCCCATGCAGCAATAGATGTTGCAGCCAGTGGCAGAAGTCAGCAGGTCGAAATCTTCACCGGCTGTTGATCGTCGTCTGAAGAGTCGGTTGAGTACAAGAAGTGGGATTTGCCAGATCAGCCTGCTGTCCCAGGTTTTTATTTTGAGCCATGGGAAAGAACCTACGATCGATACGTGCTCGGAAACACATCGACGAATCCGGAACATCCGGTCCACCCATGTAACAACAGTGAATCCATCAACGAGCTGATCAGGACGAACTCGAGAATCGCGGACCACGACCACAACCCGGTCTGGCGACCCCTTCCCGAGCATCCGCGCCATGATGATCGCCTGCGTCTCGGCCCCTCCAATGGTTCCAGCTGCCTCCGGGAAAATTATCGGAGTGGCGTGAAAAGTCACAAAACAAATGGACTTTGTTGCGGTTTCGAGTAAGTCAGGCACTGTCAATAACGGCGATCAGATGGGGGTGCAGGAGGAACTCTGGTTACAGAAAGGCAGATGATTTCCTCAGAAGAAATCGCTTCAAACACCACGCAAGAAATGCATAGGGCCAGTTCATCATGAAGCTTGCAGCGATTCTAGGGTCAGTGCGAAATAGTCGCCAGAGGAACATGGGATGCCGTATCAGAGATCCCGAAAATCGCCCCGCTCGCATCGTCTGCAGCCACGATGTGGAAACTCTTCGGGCCCCCTGTCTGATCTGTGTGGGCTCAATCGTCATGCGACTACGAACAAACCGCTGGACAGCAAGACTCTCGAGTTCAAGGGTGCCGCTGGACGTCGTTCCCTGTCGCCGTGTATTAGAGTGAATCCGACTTCCGCTGAGTGTCCGCGATACATACGCGAGGTCACTTTCCATCAGGATCTTGCACCATTGCAGCCAGTCTCCCGCAAGTCGAAGATTTGTGCTGGCTGGTCCAGCCTGCTCATACAGTTTGCGGCGAAAAACAACGGCACTTGCGCTGACGATTACGTTACTCACATAGAGTGATCCGTGAATGGCATCGCGTCCTTTCATTCGGAAATCATTCTGCCAGGGCTCGATTCGATCCACAGTTGTGTCTTCCGTGAGAATGACACCTGTTTCATCAATGCGTTGAGATCGACAGAATGCCAGTCCCACAGACGGATGCTGGTCAAGAATCTCCGTCAGTGTCTCAAGAAGCTGAGGATCAGCGACGTCATCAGATTCTGCGATCCAGATCAGTTCGCCTTTCGCCTCCTTTATGCCTCGATTCCATTGTGCGAACGGGCTGCCAGTGTTCTGTGCATTACGAATCACACGGACATTGGGCCGATCCAGAAACGTCTCGAGAAAATCGCCGCTGCCGTCCGGAGAGGCGTCATCCAGAAGGATCAGTTCAAAATCCTGTCGAGTCTGGCGCAGGATGGAGTCCATACGCATCGGCAGAAACTGTCGATGGTTATAAGAGGGAACAATAACAGAGATCCGCGGAGTGAGATTCATTCGCTGAGAATACTATAGATGTCGGTGTTGCCCGAGCGAGTTTCATTCAGGCGAGTCAGGAAAAATGCGGCTCGCCCGGCCCACCCAGGAACATGATGCAATTTGCTCAAAGCCTCGAACTGACTTAGTTCCGATCTCTCGAACACCTTTTCAAACTGACGCTGAGATTTTGCTGATTCATCGTAAAGGCTCAGGCCACGACGATAGAGTTCACTGGCAGCATAAGAAAAGGGCACTGACTCATACTGAATGCATTTCAGCGAAAGACCTGCTGCCTCAGCCGTCAGCTTGAGACTCAATTCGGAATGCAGCACAAAATGTCGCGGGGCATCAATTTCTGCCCAATTCGCTCCATAGGTCTTCCAGGGGCCACGCGATACGATGGGGATGCGGATCATACACGTTCCGGTATCCGTCAGCAGTTCACGAACCTGCTTTAATTCTTCGACCTGTCTGGCCATGTGTTCGAAAGAATGATGCAACATGATAAAGTCGAACTTCCGACCGGATAACGTGGAAAGATCGCACGCATGAATGCGAAACGGGCCGCCACTGATATCGTCGGGAAGATAAGGGTCGACTCCGGTTAAGCTGGTAAAGCCAAGGCCGTGCAGTTGCCATAAGTGCCAGCCGTTTCCGCAGCCTACATCAAGAATTCCGGCCGAGTGAGACCGCACTGCGGTGTGTTGCAGCCATGTCCGAAAAGTATCGGCATCGGAGTTGGGAAATCGTCTGGCAACCCAGCCCCGCAATCCAGGATGGCCAAGGCAAATTGACTGATCACGGAAATGCTTGAACCAACGACGCAGTGGATTCTGTGGGATCCTGACGGACACGGTTTCATGGAAGGAATAGTATTTGTCTGCTGCATAGTACGGCGCCAGATCACGAGGAGGATCAATAAGGCACAGGCTGCAACAGCGATCGCATTCGAAATAGCGAAACTCATCCAGCATGCCGAACATCATTTCTCGCACATGATGAACTCGTCCGGTTTCACATTTGCAAATGAGGCACGTCAAATATCTATCCTTGGGCAAATCAGAGTGAGAATAGCATTTACAAAAGCGAACCGTGATACCTTACTTCAAACGCTTCTGCCAATACGCCCCGCCCCAGTCAATGCGAATGATCTCTTCTGTGATCCCATGGTCGCGGCGAAAATCATGAACGGCTTCTTTGCAGGCTGGCACAGCACCATAGTCGTCGATGATCAGGAATCCACCGGGGGACAGCTTATCATAGAGATGATTGAGCCCATCCATTGTGGATTCATACATGTCTCCGTCGAGTCGCAGAATGGCGAGTTTCTCAATGGGGGCATGCGGCAATGTGTCTTTAAACCAACCCTTCAGGAAACGAACCTGATCATCCAGCAGGCCATATTTTCGGAAGTTCTCCTGCACCGTTTCGACCGACACTGCTAACTCTTTATGAGTATGATGGATGTCGCCTCGGTCTTTGGGATAGTTCTCTTCATCCGGCTTTGGAAGTCCTTCAAACGAATCTGCAACCCAAACGATCCGTCGGGAATCACCGAAGGCTTTCAGCATGGCCCGCATGAAGATTGTTGCGCCTCCACGCCAAACACCGGTCTCAATGAAGTCGCCCGGTATGCCGTTTTCCAGTACATGCTGGATACAGAACTGAAGATTATCGAGTCGATTCCTGCCAATCATGGTGTGGGCGATTGGTGACCAGTCGGTGCCGTTCAGCCGCTTCTCGTCATTGTATTCATACGGGACCACGACTCTCGCACCAGAGCGGCGAAGAGCTGGCATGAGAAGCCAGTCAAACACAAGACGTTTGTAACTTCTGGATGGCGCGAAATCGCGTACTTCGCTGCCACTGTGAATCAGATTCATCAGGCAGCGTTTCAGCAAATCCAGATACAACTCAGTCCCGGTGTCCAATCTCATCCCCTCAAAGTTCCAGCGCCGACAGGCAGGCCCTGTGATCGCTCGCTTTTTCCATCGCGAGGTCAAACTGTGCTCGATCGTCCCTAAGGACGGCCGCAGACTTTTCCTGCCCTGCCTTCGTAAAGCGGCACAATATCCGGAGTCGTATGCTAGGAATATCCAAAATTGCATGCCAGTGCCGGTTTTGGCTCGTTACCGCCTTAATTCGCACGTCCATTCGATAAGGCTGGCCCAGCCTGATTGATAATTTCGGAGAAGGTCGGTCGGTTGAGGTTTTCTGTGGCACTATTGTAGATTTCCAGCTGCCCAAAGGATTCAGTCTTCCTGAAGTTCTCGATATCATCCGGCATCGGCATTTCGGGAATCGTGAAAGAATACGAATCGTGCCGAGCAACAGGTGGCAGGAACTACATATGCGGATACTCATTCTTCTGACGGGCCTATCACTTTTCCTCCACTCAGAGGCCGCAGCCGCAGCGAAAACGACTGGCTTTCCAAAATATGACCAGGCCGTGGCCAGTGCGGTGAGTTACCTGCATTCTCAGGCAGGCAACGTGCCTGAACGCGAAACCAGTCTGGTCGCTTATGCCTTGGTCAAGGCCGGAGAATCCAAAGAAGGGGAGATGGTTAAGGAAGGCGTCCGCGCAGCTCTTGAACGGACTGAGCAGGGACACTCTGGCTACGATCACATCTATCTGTCCGGGGTTGACGCGATGCTGCTCGCCGAAATTGATCCCGAGGGATACAAAGAGCCACTGCAGAAGATTGCTGACTACGTCGCCTCTAAGCAACATACGAACGGTGGATGGTCAGAATCCAACTCGAATTCAGACACCAGTATGTCGCAATATGCCATGCTCGCCCTTTGGGCGGCCAAAGGGGCTGGTGCCAGAGTTCCGCCTGAAGTGATCGAACGCAACGTTAACTGGCATCTTACCCTGGGGAACGCAGACGGTAGTTGGGGCTATAGACCCGAAGGTGCCAACGTCTCGCCAACTCATAATATGGCGATGGCCGGAGCCGCAAGCATGGGGATCGGACGGCTATTGCTTTACGGTCCCAAAGTGAAACCCAAGACAGAATCGTCAGCGTCTGAAAAGAAGATGGGAGTCCTTGAGAAAGTTGAAGAAGAGGAAGATCCCACTGCGGGTCTGGGTTTTCCGGACTACCGGCCCCGCATTCCGGCTGCCACGATCGATGCGAGAATTACACGAGCCTTTAATTGGATCGAGCCTCGCTTCCCCCCTCCGCAGCGCGAAGGCGAGGTGCTGTTTCCGTACTACATGTTTTACGCTCTCGAGCGAGCGGCCGCGCTTTATGATCTGGGTGATGTGAACGGGAAAGATTGGTACGAAACGTACGGCGATATCCTGCTCACGATGCGCAATACAGAAGGTGTTTTCGACAGAGAAAGTAAAAGTCAGTCGTCAAACACCATCGGCACATGTTTTGCCGTTCTGTATTTCATGAAGTCCACCCAGCAGACGCTGGACAAGCAATACGGCGTTGGTCGCCAGCAGGGAAAGCGAGGCAATCCGTTTGGTGATAAAGAAGTTAAACGTGAGCCAACAGAACTTGATCTGTTGATCGCCGACATGGAGAAGCTTGATCCCACCGTGATTGATGACGCCCCGATCGAGGTAGCCGATGAGATCGTGCGAAGCGTGATCTCCATTGATGATCCCGAGAAACTCGTGGGGCAGGCAGACAAACTCAAGAGCCTGATGAAACATCCAAACGCCGATGTTCGCAAATCCGCCTGCTGGGCTTTGGGACGAACAGGAGATTTCAAACTGGTTCCGTTTATGCTCGATGGGATTCGTGATCCATCCGTGGACGTCAACGTTGAAGCCATTGCGGCCCTTCGATTTATCTCCCGTAAGCCGAACGGTTTCGGGGAGACTCTGAGTCCGCTCGAAGGTGTCCAGAATCCAACGGACGAGGAGAAAGTGCGGATCGTTAACGAATGGCGGCAAAAGGCGATTAACTCATGGTCGGCATGGTATGCTCGAGTTCGCCCGCATGAAGATCAGGATGGATTCGATCAACTCCTCCTGGCCGTTCCGCTGAATTCCAAAACAGTGGAAGAAAGCAAAAAGTAGACGGCCGTTGTTGAGGCGTATGTCTCGCGATTCCTGCGTCAGCTTCGCGATTTCGTGACGATTACGTCGGGCGTGGCTTTGTAAGTCGCCGAATTCCGCGTTTAAGTAGATCACGAATCATCGCTCGCGCCTGTGAAACCCTGTCTTCAGTCGCATAGGGACTGACCTGCCAAATTGAAGGCTGGTAGCCACAGGCCAACATGCCATTCTGAAGAACCGCTTCGATTCTGGCGATGTCGTTTGCGGTCAGCTCGGTCTGGTATCGTCCGATGCGGCCAGCGTTCAAGGGTTCCTGTAATCTCTGATGATGAGGCATCTCTGCAACATTCTGGAATGTGCCTCGCCCGGGAGCCCCATCCACGCTCAGTACGTTTTCGAGATCAAGCCTCTGCATCTCCGGGCTCAGCCATTCGGTGAGTTTCCTGAGCGTCGATGCGGATGACATGCAGAGATCCTCATAGCGAATCTCAATCCGATTGGCCGGCGCCACCATGCGTTCCGCCATCAGCCAGCAACCCAGCGCGTGCTGCCATTCCATGGCCGCAACGATCGGATCATCAGCGCCGAATCGCATTGACATGACCGAGCAGACAACGTCTCTGGGATCGCGGACAACGTGCACGAACTTTGCATCGGGGAAAAGTTCCAACAGCCATGGAATCGACAAAACATAGAGAGGAGTATTGTCGCCGATGAAACTCAACTGCTCCCACGGAGTCGGTGAGTCGATCTGCCAGACGTAGTGGATGAACGCCGATGCGCCACGGAGTTGATGCTGCTGGCAAAAGTCTGCGAATCCCTGTTCACTGGCTCGTCCCGACCACTTCTCCACAACCAGCCAGGAGTTGACCACTTCAATCAGCTGTTGTCGAGATCTTGGGGTCGCAACATCTCTCAGCAGCTCCACGCTTTGCCCAATGAATCCCGTCTCCTTCGCGATATGCACACCGGGCAGACGATTCATCAACGAAGCAGTGACGGTGGTTCCCGATCGGCCGCTGCCAAGGATAAAAATGGGGACAGGAGAATTGCTCATGGATCGCTCTCCCGGGCTCATCAGGCGGCTCGCCGCAACGATCTGAGCACATCGCACGTTTCAATTTTTTGCCATTCGTGCTCCCATGTCATGTCCTGACGCTGCATCAAATGGCGAGCGTTGTTCGACATCTGCTCGTAGA
>JBILXT010000320.1:0-8328 GCA_044378235.1 Planctomycetaceae bacterium | reverse complement strand
TTCCACGCCTGATTTTCAGCGTCATCCATTCGTTGTGAATGGATTCAGCAACACGATGGTGGAAATCTTTGGAGATTCAGCGAAAGCCGCTCGCAGCGCCGTTGGAATGGGGTCATTGCCTTACAACGTTCCAGTTGAAGTTGAAGCTACGCTCGAACTGCACGAGTAGTCAGGTTTCTGTTCGAAGCAGGATTCGTTTGGTGTGTGCCGCGACTGGGCACGCACCGAACGGCTCGCAATTTCCTATTCGTTCTTTCAGCGTCCCGAAACGTACGCGAATCGCGTCTAAAGTCTCGCCCGAACTGCGTCCAACGCCTGCTGAGCGTTGTTTTTCACGGAGAAGTCATTGGATGTTGCCAGTTTCTCCAGGAAGTCAACGCATTTTTCGGTGCCGACTTTCTTCAGCACCTCCAGCAGGTCGTTCCGAGCAGACGCGTCAGTGATCTGCGGGAACGATTTCATCACCGGTTCCTCAATAGGAGCCCCGATGGAGATCAACGCTTCCTTGAGATCACCTCGAACGACGTGGTCCGTCATGGACATGATCAGAGTTGGGTAGTCCTCCGGCTTTGCATTTTTCGCCAGGGTTTTCACCGCCACTTTTTTTGCGTCGTGCATAAGTCCGTCAGAGTCCGCCAGAACTTTCTTCAGTTCTTCGGAGTGCTCGGCAGTGGCCCAGCGACAGAAGGCTTCTGTCGCACCCTTTTTGACAAATCCGTTGCTGTTCTTCATGTGATTACGAGCGATCTTCAGGACTTCGTCCCGCTTGTCTTCCACAATCGCAATCTGGCTGAGTCTTGAGAGTGGCTGGCTGGCACCATTGCCGCCTTCGGCCTTACGGATTTCTGCAATCAGGTCATCAACAAGTTTTGGGTTCGGATTATTCTGTTCGTCTTCACGTTGTTTCTTGTCGGCCGCCATCTTCTGCTGAGCCTGTTCAATCTCGCGCTGGACTTCCGCCTGATCACGAAGAGTGTAGGACACTCGAACAGGCACCTTGATGTTTCCGTCTTCGTTGTTTTGCTCCACGGTCGAATTGTACTCGAGGCTGAACGGCATGCCCTGGACTGTATCAAAGACCAGCGTTCCGGTGCCGCGAATATTCATGTAGGGCTGATTGTTGGCTCGTGTGGCTGTGTACTCATAGGATTTTGTGATCGAGATTTTGTTGTTGAGTGTCTGACCGACCTGATAAGACACGCGTTCGATCGCCGGGATTTCTTCGACAACCTGATCCTGCTGTCCGCCGAACATTCCCGGAGGTCCAAAGCCTCGCATCCGACCACCAAACCGAGGCATTCCCCCGAATGGGCTATCATCACGTTTGATTCGCTGCAAGGTTGACTCCGTTTCAACGTGCCATTGAGATTCGGAGTACGCATCAAGTTGTTCCATGAAGAACACACCGACTGGCCCAAGGACTGCCGGTAGTTGCTCTTCGCCCTGGAATTCAAGCACTTCGCCCAGTGCGTTGACGGTTAGCTTACCATGGTCTATCGAGCTTGAACCGAACGAAGGTGGTCCCGGGAAACCTCCGCGGGAACGACGCATCTGAGGCTGCTCGTGAAAGTTGGCGTTGAATGTGACTTCGTACATCTTGCCACCGCTGTTGCCCCAGACTTTGATAAACGCAACGCCCGGTGTGACTCGTCGAGCGACTTCGGGACCAGCGAGATCCTGACCGCGAGGAGCATTGGCCAGCTGAATTCCTTTCGTGGCCGCGAGTGCTCGAAGCTGATTCACAGGAGCCGCAAATCCAACGGACGTGACAGAGGATCCCGAGAGCTTTGCGCTGGCAACTCCGACCACCTGCCCTGATCCGTTGACCACAGGTCCGCCACTATTCCCAGGATTGATCGCGGCATCAATCTGAATCTGCTTTCCACGCTCCTTGTTCTGGATCACTCCGGCCACGGTTCCCGTGGTGACTTTCACGTCAACGCCCAACACGTCAGACAGTGGATAACCGATCGCACGCACGGCTTCGGCAAGCTGAACTGTATCAGAGTCAGAAAGTGTAAGTGTGGGCAGCCCTGAGCCGTTGATCTTTATGAGAGCCACATCAGAACGAGTATCTACGGCAACGACAGTTGCGGGATAAGTCTGTCCGCCAAGGTGGACTTCGATACGTTTGGCCCCTTCAACGACATGGGCACAGGTTCCAACGAGCCCATCGGCAGCAACGACAAAGCCGGTACCAGAACTTTCTTCTTCGGTCACGACCTGATTCGAGTTACCGCTGACGTTATACGTGCAGGTACCGGTTGTTTTCTTCACGTCATCGCCAGAACCTTTTTCGACGGTGAACATGTAAGTGTGGATTGCGCCTGGCTTCCAGTGATAACGCAATTTACGCGCATCACCGCTGATGGCTGCGGTGGCCGGAGGAATGTTGCCGCCGACGGGAGGTGTTGGTGTCCCTGTTTGTCCCGGTAGAGTGATTCCTGGGATGGTTGGAGGTGTGACCCCGGTGCCCGTCGGATCGCTGCCTGCAACCGCCGCATTTTCTGCACCGGTCGACGTGCCTGCGATCTCAGTGCCCGTTGTCGTGTCTGAAGTTGCTCCCGAACTTTTCAGGAACGACGAGACCGCAAAAATAATCACGCCGACAAGTGCGACACCGCCTCCAGCCAGCAACCCGATCATCAACCCGTTACCACTTTTCTTTGGCGGAGTACGGCGTTGCGGAGCCGAGCTCTGGCCATAGTTTCCGTAATCATCATAGGCAGGATCGGTGTATGACGAATCCGTGTTCCATGGATCGTCATCGACAGGTCGTTCTTTTTTGGCTGGCTTCTGCGCCGGCTTTTGTGAGGGTCGTGAACTTGCCGGAGCGGGTTTGGACGCAGATGCTGAAGTGTTCGGTTTGGAGGCAGCCGACGCCGCGGGCGGAGCTGCGGGTTTCCCTGTCACCGATTTTGTCGGAGCTGGCTTGCTGGCCGCAGGAGCTGGCTTATTTGCAGGAGCGACTGGGGCTGCATCCGGTGGATCCACAGCCAGTTGTTCACCACAGCGAGGACACTGCAGAGTAATCGTCGTCGCTGCTTCGCGAACTCGCAGTTTGGTCAGGCAACCGGGGCATTCAACAATCTGGTGAGTCATGATGCTGCTCCTGACGAAATGTCAGAAATCGAAGGCCATTAAACCCTGAATCTGCAGTCGGTGGGAGACATACAGATTCAGACTTAGAGACACCCAAAGAATCATTCGTTATCGTGCAACAAACCAAAAGAAAACAATTGCCATCAGGGTTGGAGGAATTGCGCCCAGCAAAAGCCCGACAGGGCTGATCCCGGTCCCTTCGAAGGCTTTAGAGGATTGAAGAATTCCCGCACCGGCTGGATTCGGCGCGTTGGCAATGACCGTGAGTCCTCCTCCAGTCACGGCTCCTGCCACGAGGGCATATTTGAGCTGATCTGAAATCCCTTCCACAAGTGAACCCAGATAGGTCAGGGCCGCGTTGTCCGTGATCGCCGTAAGTGCCGTTGCGCCAAAATACATCTTTAATCCCGTCATGCTTTCATTAGCGATCAATGGCCGTAGCCAATGCTCCTGCAGCGACCCCATCGTGACCAGCCCGGCGAGGAAAAATCCGACAAGCAGACCTTCCTTAAGCTTGAGAGGATCCTGATATTCCTTTGTCGCCGTAACCAATCCCAGAAACATCATAAAGACCCCAAAAAACACATCCGGATGATGAGCTAACGCCACAATCGTCGCCAGAAACATCAGATGCAGCCCTGTCAGCCAGCCCGGTACTTTTTGCTGTTCGGTCTTGTCCACTTCGAGCGAGTTAAGTTGCTTCCAGAAGCACAAGACGACAAGCAGTGTCGAACACAAACAGCTTGCGACGGCTCGCCAGCCAAAATTCGAGGCCATGTGCCAGGTTCCCCAGCCCCATTTCCCGGCCACCATCAGGACAGGAGGAGCCGCAAAATGAGTCAGAGTGCCCCCAATGGATACATTCACAAACAGAAGGCCAATCGTGGCATAGGCCAGAGTCTTGCTGATTCCCTGATCGAAGTATCTTCGCTTCAGCAGCAACGCAAGAAGCGTCATCGCGGCCGGCTCTGTGATGAACGAGCCAAACAGCGCACCGAAGGAAAGTGCTGCGATGTAAAACGAAACTGTTTCCTTCAACGGCAGCAATCTTGCGAGAAAGAGAATGATCGTCTCTGCCAGATTGACGACGGGACGCGTCGCAGCCACAACCATGACCACAAGCACAAACTTGGGTTCTGTAAAGTTCAGACCCTCGATGTAATCGACGGCGGATTGGACGGAAAGCTTCATGACCCCGATGGTCAGGAACAGCACCGCCGCCCAGATCCCGAAGACAATCTCCGTCTCCGCGAGGAAATGGAACAGGTTCTCCATGATGGAGCCTTCCGGATACTTGTGAGCCAGTTTCGCAAACTGCTTCACCACGAACGTATGCAGGATCGCCAGCGCAAAAAGAAAGGTCGCAACGTACTCGACGGGGCCCTTCAGCGGATTGACACTCACCACATCGGCAGCGGTTTTGGTCGCCGTTTCAGCCAGAGTCAGCCAGAGTGTTGGCAGAGCATTCAGGGAAAGATCCGAAAGCAAAAAATTCATCGGCAGTCATTCGTTCGGCCAGGTTCGGAAAGACAGAGCACGCAACCCTGGTTATCACGGCCTCTGTTCAGGTGTGCGGAGTTTACGAGACAATTCTGCGCATTTCGATCTTCTCCAGCCCCGGAGTGGCCGAGTCGTGAGGAATTTTCGATACTCGCCGTTGCGTTTGTAGCTCCTGATCTCCTGTATAATGGGCTTTCAGACTGCTTTTTTAACCCAGATACTTCGAAAGTCCGTCCACCATATCATCGGATGGAGATCGACGTTGCACTTCGCACCCAAGCGGTTGCACTGTTCCTGATAACTCCAAAACGAAATTCAGGGCACCGTTCTTTCTGTCGAAAGCGAACAATATGAAGGAGGTTATCTATGAAAGGTCGTCGCAATGGGTCGGTGCGATGCAATGTCCGCAATGTGGTCATTCCACCCCTGCCTGGCGATCAAGCGGCATGAGCGAATGCTTTCCTCACTTTTATTGTGACCGCTGTTCCAACGTAATTCATCGATCCTGCGATCAGGATCTGGTCTGGGAGTCCAAAACTCCGGAGCTTCTGGACAAAATCGCTGCCACTTTGCCGAGCTGTCCCTGCGGCGGGAGATTCGGCCCGGGCAACGATCCCAAATGCGATCATTGCAAGGTTCCGTTGAAGCACAAGAAGGATCCTGTAACCCGACTTCACGATCCGCACATGATCGCTGTTGATGGCGCTTGCGTGTTTACCGACAGCGAGCCTTACAAAGTTCGCATCGTCGACTGAGAAGACTCAAGACCTTTAAATTCGTGACCCTCGTTGTGGTGTCGTTTTCTTGTGGCCGCCCGGTCAAACGGTTATGGTTTAGTCTCAAGTGGCACCCAGAGCCTCTGGATTAATTTATCAGTCTGGTTCTGCAAGACTGTCTGGAGTTTCAAAACGATTGCTTCGCCGACAGAATGCCTGGCACCGGCGAAAAAATTGATCAAGAGCGAAAGGTGCTCGTGGAATCTACGGACCCACCGATCTATCTCATTCCCGGAATGACGGCAGATTTTCCAGTCTATTCGAGGATCCTTCGGCTGTTACCGAATGCGATTGTTGCGGAATACATCTCCCCCGAAAGTAATGAAACACTGGTCGGGTACGCTTCACGGATGGCGAGTCGGATCCCCGCGAACTCTTTCGTTGCCGGTGTCTCTTTTGGCGGGATTGTCGCTCTGGAGATTGCACGCGTCCTGCGGCCACAAGGTTGCATTCTGATCTCAAGCATTTGTAAACCGGCGGAGCTGCCACCATGGTTTCGGGTTTGGCGGGCTCTCGGCGGTCGGCGCAGCAACGCATTTCTGGAGACGATTGGTACAGCGGCTTCAATGGTTTCAAGGTTTGCGTGCACTTCATCCACGATCCGTGTCTCTGAACTTGCAGGTGCTGGTGGGCAATGGCATCGCTGGGCGACTGCGTCAGTACTTGATTGGCAGCCGGATCTGGAATTCAAGGCCTGTCCATTGCTTCAGATTCACGGCAGTGCTGACAGCACATTCCCGATTCGATACATCAACCCTGACCTGACTGTTGCAGGCGGGCGCCACGCATTGCCTATTTCCCATCCCAAAGAGACAGCAGCAGCAATTCGTTCTTTTGTGGGGCAGAATCAACGGCAGGGGAGTTAAAAGTGTGGCAGGCTGACCAGGGAAGGCGTCACAAAAGTATGGCACATGAAACTTGTCTAAGGGATCGTTATGGCCGACTCCGGGGATATCGAACGTCTTCCGACTCAGAACGAATTTGATCCTTCCGGTTGTTGCCTGGATGCCAACCATGCATGGGAAATGTTCGGAGCACTGACTGTCGAGGAAGCCAGCATCAAGTTCTCGCGGCATCCTCAGTTTTATCAGGAAGACTTCATGTTCATGGGCGGCGTCGCCTTCGCGTATTACTTCCCTGTCATCGAACGCTACATTTTGACAGTGCAGGTTGACTCAAAGGTTGACGATGAAGCCGAAGCCGTGGGGGTCCTGGCTCATTGCATCCTTGCACAACTTGAAGCCGAGAACCTCGAGTTTGTAAAACCAGTTCTTGATAGCATTCGCCGTCTTGTCGCGCAGGTTCGAGGAAATCTGAAGGGATACGGAGCGGCCGAAGAGGATCAACAAAGAGTCGACTCATCATGGGCAGAACTCGAGCAGGTTCTGGAATCGCATCCAGGGGCTTGATGATTTCTCGATGATTTGGGCGGTGACGTTCTGCTGGGTTTAACCGTTTCGTGATCCGGAACTCGGAATGAGTAGCTCAAGCCTCAACGATATAAGGTCTTTCAAATTGGCGGCTGTTGGCCTTTGGCTTCACATTCCTGCATATGTCTTTCTTTTGAGGTGTCTGCTTCTCCACGCCAGTGATTATTCCCTCGATCTTTCCTCCGGGACACAATCTCTCGTTGGTAGAGGCACCTTGATCGTTTTTCAATAGTCTGCCCGTGACTATACTCCCGCACTGACGATGTTTCGGATGCTCGTCCGTCTGAAGTTGCGAAGTGCAATGCAGTGCGGTAACGAGTTGTGCTGGCTCTTGCAAAACAAGATTCCTGACCTTTCCTGTCTCACTATATTCTTCCTGGAGCAATTCTTCATGCCCGTCTTTCTTGGCATTGATATCGGAACCAGCGGTACAAAGACTCTGGCCATTAACGAAAAGGGCAAGATCCTGGCGTCGGCGATGGAGGAATATCCATTAAGCAATCCCAAGCCGGGCTGGTCGGAGCAGGCTCCGGGCGACTGGTGGACGGCTTCCGTGAACTCCGTCAAGAAGGTGATGAAGGCTGCAAAGCTCAAAGCGGCTGATGTTGGCGGGATTGGGCTCAGCGGGCAGATGCATGGTAGTGTGTTTCTGGATAAGTCCGGAAACGTCATCCGCCCTGCTCTGCTGTGGAATGATCAGCGAACGGCCGCTGAATGCGCGGAGATTGAAAAGCTGGCCGGTGGACGCGAAAAGCTGATCCATATGGTGGCGAATCCCGCTCTAACGGGCTTCACAGCTCCCAAGATTCTGTGGCTGCGGAACAAGGAAAAGAAAAACTTCGACAAGACTGTTCAGGTCCTGCTGCCGAAGGATTATGTCCGCTTTCGCATGACCGGTGATTTCGCGACCGAAGTCAGTGATGCCTCCGGAACATTGCTGTTGGATGTGGTGAACCGCAACTGGTCGAAGCAGCTTCTGCAGAAGCTGGATTTGGATGCGAAACTGTTTCCAAAGGTTTACGAATCGGAAGATGTCACTGGTGTATTGTCCGATTCGGCCGCGAAGGAAATGGGGCTGCGGCCGGGAACTCCTGTTGTTGGTGGCGGTGGTGACCAGGCTGCCAGTGCGATTGGTAACGGGATTGTGGGCAGTGGTGTGATTTCTGCCACTATGGGAACGAGTGGAGTTGTCTTTGCTCACAGCGAAGAAGTCCAGGTCGATCCGCTGGGGCGAGTTCACACCTTCTGTCATGCCGTGCGAGGGAAGTGGCATGTGATGGGTTGCGTGCTATCCGCCGGCGGAAGCCTGCAGTGGTTTCGCAATCAACTGTGTCAGGAAGAAATTGCAGCCGCGAAGAAACAAAAGGTTGATCCGTATGAACTCATCACCGAACAGGCCGCCAGTGCGCCGGCGGGCAGTGAAGGTCTGTTCTTTCTTCCTTATCTGACGGGCGAACGAACTCCTCATGCCGATCCGAATGCTCGTGCGTGCTGGATTGGTCTGAGTCTTCGTCATGGCA
>JBILXT010000319.1:0-8372 GCA_044378235.1 Planctomycetaceae bacterium | reverse complement strand
AAATCGGCCGTTTTTTTGTGGCGACGGCCTGAAAAGGCCGTCCTACTGAAACTTTTACAAAGGAGCTTTCACGCGGATCGCGATCGGCTCCGACAAAATAATATCAACCGTGTCTTTGGGTGCGGCGAGATCCGTGGCGGCTTTGACTTTGGCTGCTGCAGCCGTCACGGCGGCATCGGCCGCTTGCTTCTTTGCTGTGGCATCGGCAACGGCCTTATCGGCTTCCGCCTTCTTCTCTGAAGCCGCTGCAGCCGCTTCTTCTGTCAGTTTCTGGACTTCAACGGTGATGGCCGCTGCTTCATCCGTTAGTCGTTTTTGTTCTGCTTCGGCGGCGGCGACGGCATCCGGATTGTACCGATACTTGGCCACCGCGCTGCCGTAGAAGGTAATCAGGTAATCGCCCGGTTGAGTTCCCAGAGCCTTCGTATCGAGCACTGCTTCAGATGTATCGGTCGTCAGAGACACGTCGAAGCGAGGATTGCCTTCGAAACCATCGCCGGATGTCTTCAGCTGGAGAATCGTTCCGGAGAACTCGGCTCGCTTTGTATGCACCAGAGGAATCGTCAGCTTTTCACCAGCGGTTACCTCCCACACCTTCTTTTCGCTCGGGGCGATTGAGATCGGAGCGAACTCAGACCCGGTTACCGAAACCGGCAGCCCGGTCACAAGTCGTGGACTTGGAACTTCGCCCCAGGAATCCACGATCGGCCAAGCGTGGCTGGCCATATGCATGGGTCGTTTGAGTTCTGTTCCGTCGAGTGCTGACTTGCCATAGAACGTGACGTTGGCGAGCGATCGCGGAGCATTCTGATCGGCTGTGAGCAGCATGATTCCGCGAGTTTTTCCTTTTGGAATCTTCAGGCCCTGAGCCGTTACGCCTTCCGGAAGTCCTTCCATCACCAGTTCGATATCGCCATCAAAGCCATCGCGGCGAACAGCCACAACTTCCAGAGCGACTGTGATTCCACCGCGAAGAGCGAGCGGTTTTGAAAGGGCATTTCGGTCGCCGTTACGCAGTTCCATATGCAGGCCCCACGCAGCGACCGCGTAGTCCGGAGCCGCTTTGCGAATCACAAGGCGATAAACGTTTCGAGCATCGTTGCGAGTCCCCCCGAACAGGTCAGAGATCTGCAGACGATGCACGCCGTCTTCTTTGATTTCCAGCTTGCCGATGATATCGGCTGAGCCGCCATCGAACGGAGGACCATCGTAGGCGTAGCCATTGCTGGACGGCTTCATCGGAGGAGCGATATCGGTGAACTCGGCGACATCCGTAATCTTCTGCTCTGCGCCTTCACCGGCGACATGCTGGACAAGAATCGAAGGATCGGTTGGTCGTCCAAGTCGCTCTGACGCCACTTCAACCCACCATACATCGCCCTTCGTGGCAGTGAATTCAAAGGTGTCGACGTCAGCCGCCGGGAAGAAGCTGCCGGATAGGTCACAAGGCAGAGAAATCTTCTGGACCTGAGCAGCCCCGTTGTTAGGTTCTGTCTCAGCCAACGCGGCGGCTTCCGGCAATCCGGCTGGTGGCCAGGAGAATAAGTTCACAGTTTTCGTTGACGCGAACATCGGCACTGGGGCGTCGGCAGGAATGTTCTGCAACGACAGCCGATAGTAGTAAGCCGGGCCACCTTTGAAGGTCAATTCGTGGACCTTGATCGTGTGTTTGCCATCTTCTTTGGCAGTAAAGTCCAGAGTTCCCCCGCGACGTTCCACCATCAAATCTCGTCCCGCGGCGTCTCCGATGATCAGCACCGCTTCGAGCTTTGAATCGATACCTCGCGATGCCACGTTGACGATGTATCGCTGTCCCTTCACGGCATCGAACGTGTAATGATCGACTGCTCGGTTGGTCATGACGGCGTTGCAGATCGAATTGACCACGACCGGCATCGCAGTGGCCAGCGTAGTGTTCGGTGTGGTCTGAACCAGTTCCTGCAGCGTGTCGACGCAGAAGACTCGTGACGAGGTAATTCCCAGACGAGTCATCAGGCGAGCTTCGTGAATTCCCGGAGGACAATCCGCCGCGATGGTCACGATCCACTTGTTGGCTTCCGGTTTGCCATTCGCATCAAGTTTCGGCTTTGCGGTCAACCCGGGATGCGTGAAGAGCAGTTCGCTGGCGTCTTCTAGGTTCTCGCCAGTGATGACAATCTCAACCTCTGAGCCAGCTTGGCCGCCCATCGGCATCGTGGTCAACAGGCGAGGCAATGGCAGGCAGACGGTTTGCGCCGAGGCCGACAGACTGCTCAGCACCAATGCACCGGCAATCGCGAGACTTCGAATTCCGTGAGAAGCGATCTTCATAGCTATTCGTCTACTCAAATATCGGAGGTTGACTTTAACTGTTGTTTGATGTGAGGACCTGGCGGCAGGTGACGTGTCTGATTATGCAAATACAGCACACCCGAAATCCCTTCTCCCCTTCAAGGGGAGAAGGTGGCCGTCAGGCCGGATGAGGGGTCTTTTCTGCTTCGCCGTCAAACTGCAAACAAGGCCCCTCACCCTGACCCTCTCCCCCGAGGGGAGAGGGGACAAGACAAAACTGCATCTTCAATAAATTCGACTCTTCATCACTGCCGCTCGCCAGTTAATGATTAAACAAGAACTCTTTCGTGTTGATCAGAGCCCAGATCAGATCCTGAAACTTCTCCTGGTTGGCCCGTTGAGCGTCGACAGGGTTGCCAGCTGAATCGAGTAACGGTTCAGCCAGATAATCCACAGCGACTTTCAATTCTTCAGCCTTTGGTTCACGTGAAAATGCAACCATGTACAGTTCGCGAATTCTGTCTTCAGGCGGCTTGTCTGATTTCGACAACTGGTCTGCTCGCCCATTCCCCGTTGCCAGTTTGCCCTTGATGTCCGCGGCATTCATCAGGTGCAGACTTTGAGCAAGGCTGGAAGATTGAATGCGTTCACATTCGCAGACGCTTTCATTTTCCGGGCGACCGAAGACACGCAGAAACGGAGATGCGTTGTTGTAGCTGTTATCCGGCAAAGCAATCGCGCGAGTTCCGGGGGGCAGGTTAGGGAAATCCGTTCTGGCCCCGGTCAAGTCGTCGATCGCATCCAGCATAACTTCCGCCTGAAGTCGACGAGGATAATACCGAGAGTAGTTCTGCACGTCCGCGATGTTGTGTTCGTTTGGCGTTGCACTCAACTGATAGGCGTTGGATTGAACAATCACTTTTACCAGTGACTTCAGATCAAAATGGCTGTCGATAAAGTGCTTCTCCAGGGCAGCCAGCAGCTCCGGATTCGTCGGCGGATTCGAGTCGCGAATATCGTCTTCCGGCTCGATGAGACCTCGTCGGAAGAAATGCTTCCAGTAACGATTCACCAGGGCTTTGGCGAAGAATGGGTTCTGCGGAGAACTCATCCAGTCCGCAAGTTTCAGTCGTGGATCTTCGTCCGGAGCAATGGCAGGAATGGCATCACCAAGCGCTCCTGGTTTCAACGAAGCGCCAGTTTTGATGTTCGTTGCGACCGCGACACCTCGTTTGTGGAAGATTAGATCTTCGCCTCGAGTTGCCGAAGGTTTGCGACCGACCTGAGTAAAGAATGCGGACAGGCTATAGTAGTCGTCCTGGCTCCAGCGTTCGAACGGGTGATGATGGCACTGTGCACACTGCATGCGGACACCAAGAAACAGCTGAGCCACATCTTCAAGCTGCTGCTTGGGCTCTTTCACTCGCTTGTACCACGCCACAGGAGGATTCGCGATGACAGTCCCGGTTGCGGCGAGCAGTTCACGGACCATTTGATCGTACGGCTTGTTCGCCAGCAAACTGTCTCGCACCCACGCATAGAATGCGAAGTTGGACGTGATATCGCTGGCATCGTCGCGGCGATTCTTCAGCATCGCCGTCCACTTGTTCGCAAAGAAGTCAGCGTACTCGGGACTGCTCAGTAAGGTGTCAATCACCTGATCGCGTTTGTCGGCCGCGGTGTTTGCAAGAAACGCACGAGATTCCTCTTCGGTCGGCAAGCGGCCGGAGATATCCAGCGTGATGCGGCGAAGGAACGTAGCATCGTCGCAAACCGGAGACGGTGGAACTCCGATCTCTTTCAGGTTCGCAAATACAAAATCATCGACGAAGTTCTTTGACGGCGGAACATTCTCGACCGGTGCTCCCAGCGGGATCGATGCGTTGAACACCGAGATGCGACCTTGATAGCGAACCATGATCGCCACTTTGCCGGGGATGTCAAGAACCTTCACGAGTCCTCGATCAGACACATCCGCCATGCTCTTGTCGTTCGATTCGAACAGAGCCTGTTCTGTCACATCGCGTTCAGAACCATCGGAATACTTTGCAACGGCCTTGAGCTGTTGTTCGGTGTTTCGCGGAACGGTGCCTCGCCCTGGCTGAACATCCAGAGCTAGTAATTTGGGAGCTGATTCTCCATCAAACGTCGCGCCCTGACGAATCCAGTTCAGCAGAATCTGATAGCCCTGCGAATCGGGCTTAATGCGGAGACCACCGCCGTGGGGAGTTTTTCCGGAGGCCTTGGTCAGCAGCAGGCTGTTTTCGGGAACGGACAGGAACAGTCGGCGACCGCGATTTTCTTTGACGATGTGTTCGTAGTCTTCGGCCGCCTCAAAGCCCAGCAGCGACAGATGAAACCCCTTTTGGCCTCCACCGGCTTTCGCGTGGCAGACACCAGCGTTGCAACCGGCCTTGGTCAACACGGGAACAACATCGTTGACGAAGCTGATGGCCGGAGTTGATTCCTGAGCCTGAACGGAGGCTGTCGTCGACGCGTAGGCCAAGCCGCCGCCGAACAAAGCTAAGCCGCAGACAAGTCTGCTGAATGACAGATTTGAGGCCATATCGTTACCGCTTCAGGCCGGAGGGAAGGATGCTGTCGAGAGTGACCGCACAAAAATCAGGAGGGAGTCCGGGGGACCGGACCTATTGAATCTAATCGGAACGGGGGTCGTTCGTCTATCGTCAAACTGATTTTCGGCCCGTTTTCGGGAATCGTCGTTCAGCAACGCATTGGCGAGCCCGGTCTAATCGGGAGAACCGGAACGCGGTCCCGGGCGCTATTCGCATGCCAATGGGCTGAAAACGCTTCTGGTGCTTTGCCAAGATTTAAGTTTCGGGTCGTGGACCTTGCCAAAGGTCCTGCAGCGAAGGGATCTTTAGCAAGATCCACTACGTCCAACACAAATACCTTATCTTACTTGGCGCCCGTGCGGCATTCTGTGGCGGATTCAAAGTTGTCGGCAGAGTCCGGCTTGAAAGGCGGATGACGTCCGTTTACGCTCAGCAGACACAGCCTGTCTGCAAGAAAAACTGGTCCTCGGTGGGAGAATTCCGTGGTCAATTCAGCCACTCCGTCGCTTCTTCGGCGGTTATTCGTCGAAGCATTTCTGCCTGCAACGCTCCTGATCACTGCAGGTTGCGGTGGTGGAGAAGAGCCCGCCAGTGATTCGGCTGCCAGTGCAGCCCCTGCAGATGCATCCGCATCGGGCGGTGCTGGTGCTGCGATGGGAATGGCTCCTCCGGATCCTGCGGCGATGTCGGGTGGTGCAGCCATGCCAGGTGCGGCCATGCCTGGTCCAGCAGGAATGTCTGGGATGCCGGGGATGATGCCTCCGGCAGGCAGCGAATCATCCGGAGGCATGGCGGCCGGCTACCCGGGCGGTGCGGAAGCTGCTTCGATGACGCCAGGCGGCGGGTATCCGGGGGCTCCCGGAACAGGTCAGACGCAGGTGTCGGCTCGTCCCGATAATGTTGCCTCCTGGACTGACGAGCAGTTCGTGGATGCGGTTCACGAGCGGGACCCAAAATTGCTTTCGGCGATCGATAGTCGAGTCAAATCTTCTCCAGGGGATCCCAAAGTTGCTGAGATGTTGACGAGTCTGCTGACAGCGCTCGCGAATCCTCGTGTTGCAGCGACGAACCAGCAGAATGGCGCTGCCGGGTATCCGGGGTATGGTTCGGATCCGGCAGCGGCCGGAGCTTCTTCCGGGGCTGCCGGTGCGTATCCAGGTTACCCGGGCGGAAGCAATCCTGCGGGGGCCGCGCCAGCGATGTTGGCTCCGGCCGGTGCTTCTCCGGCCGCGATGCCGGCGGATAGTTCTTCTTCGTCGTCATCTTCATCTTCATCATCGTCAGGTTCGCCCGCCACTGGTTCAGGTCGAGCACCGATTCAGAGTGCTCCGCCATCGCAAAGTTCCATTCAGCGAAGTAGCCGCGGTGGCTTAGCGATTGATTCAATTTCTCTGATGGTGCTTGAATCATCCACGGCGTATTTCCAGAGTCCTGCGGTAGGAGCTGTTGCTGGGCGAAATATCCCAGGGGCCATTGGTGCCGCGCCCCCGGCGATTGCTCCTGCGGGCACAGCGAACTCTGGAAGCGGCAGTAGTGCAGGAGTGTCGATGCCTCCCGGAGCAATGCCCGGGGCAATGCCGGCTGGAGCGGCGCCAGGAGTAATGCCGGCCGGAGCAGCAGCCGGGGCTCCGATGAACTATCCGGGGGCCGACTATGCGGGGGGAAGTTACGCCGGTGACGCCGTGGGAATTCCGGGGTCAGCAGGAGCGGCGAATGGAGGACTTTCGGAAATCCAATTGATTGAGCGAATTGTCGAAGGTTTGATTCAGAACGGTTCTCCAGGCGCGTGGCAAACGATCTACGGGATTGCTTCGCAGACGATAGAAACTCCGCTGCCTCCGGGGGCAGGGGCCGAGATCGTAACACAGGCGCTTTACAGAAATATTGACCGCAATCCCGTGATGATTGAGCCGATTCTGGTCTCGCTGATTGATGGTTCAGCACAGTTGCCACCAGAAAGTCGGTCGGTGGCTTTGCGAGTGACGGCTCAGGTGTCAGGACTTGCTGCGGATAAGCTCACGGGCTTTCAAACTCTGGCTGCTCTGCCAACAGCCGGCGGGCAGATGGGTATGGCAGGGATGCCCGGTGGCGGTGCCGCCATGGGAATGTCCGGGCAGGCCATGAGTTCTTATCCTGGTGCGGCAGGTGCGGCTGGAATGCCAGCCGGTGCTTCCTCAGGTGTCGGCTTTCCTGGTGGGGCAGCGGCCGCAGCAGACGGGTATGCGGGAGTCTCTGGTGCTGCAGTTCCGGGAGCCGGGATGCAGGGTGCCGGAATGGCTGGAGGATCTGCAGGTGCAGCTTCTTTTCCGGCACCAGTGATCCCTGATGCGGCTTTGATGCGGGCTGCCAGTTTCCTTTGGGGGCCGAAATGTGTCGATGCACTTGTGAAACAGTTGGATGCATCCAGCGATATTGGTCTCGTGCAGGGTTTTGTTGGTGGTGGCGACTTTGTTCGAATTGCAGCGACAGTTCCAAACGATCGTGTTCGCAAAGCACTGGCGACTTTGTTTGAGAAAACAGCGCCGGCCAGTGTTGGCCAGCTGGGCATGACCGGATTCTTCTCATCATCAGTGCATGACCCCGGCACTCTGATTGCCATGAAATCTTTGCCACGGACAAAGCCGAGTCGCGCTGATGCGGCGCAGGGGGCTCCGATGGATGAATGGTCAACAGCGAATCTCGACGTTGTGCTGTCGCTGCGTGACCGGATGCGTGCGCTTGCGGCTATTCCAGGGAAGCTGACACCGGTCACCGACAATCTTCCAGTTCGACTGCATAAAAATGCTGTGTCGGAATTCTATGGTGTGTTGACGTTGCCTGGACCAGCGGCCTCAGCGCTCAAGGACTCCGCTCCTTCTGCGACAAAGATCTACTATGCTCGAACTTCTTTTACGCCCGAAAAACCAAGGGATCAACAGGATCTGGCTGAACACTATGAATCCCGAGCAACCGGGATTAAACGAGCGAGTGAGGCCAAGGGTGTGCTGTTATGGGTGGACGGATTTAAGGCGACCCAGACGGGGGCTAAACGCACGGCCGATGTGATTGTTCAGTCCTCGACCGGCGGAGGCGGTGTTGGGGCGGTCGGCGGTTATGGTGAATCGGGTGCTCCTGGAGTTCCGCCTGGTTACGGAAGTCAGGCCGGAGCCGCCGGTGGTGCTGGTGCTGGCGGTGGCGCGTTCTCGATCGAAATCATTGTTGTCGAAACCGCTGAACCAAAAGCTGTGGCCGACGCCAATGCCTCCACTGCGGGAAAGAAGTGATCAATGGATTGAGGCCGCATTGAGGCGGACTTAATCACTCTTTTTCCTGTCAAGTCGCGTTTCTGTTGTGACCTTGGGTCTGATGAAACGCACGATGCCGGTACTTCCTGTTGAAGCCGCTGATTCTGCGCTGAGTGAACTGTGTTCCAGCACACCCGGCAGGATGCGGCGCATGCGGACGGTCCAGAGATCACCGGGCTTCGCAGGCCGTGAAACCAGTTCGGAAAAAGGAATAGCGGCTTCAATGCGCCATGCGGTTTCA
>JBILXT010000318.1:0-8485 GCA_044378235.1 Planctomycetaceae bacterium | reverse complement strand
CTCCTCATACAGAATCGCTCTTCGACGCAGCCCATGTGCAGTTTGCTGAAGTTGCAGCAACAGCATGGCGAAACGCAACTCTGCGCATGGAGGATTCGCGTCTGCAGAAGACCGGTGTTTACGTTGGCCACTCGGGTGGCACGAAATCCGGCGGCGGTTTGAGTCTCGGAACTCAGATTGAAGAGGCGCTCTCATTCGTTGATGACATCGACTCGTTTCGCCAACTCCCTGAGAACATTCGTCGACAAGTGATTTCTGAAGTTTCTCAGGCTGTCCGAGAAATCCGTCCTTTCCGTCGCCAGGGTGCTGTTCCAAGTTTCCATGCTTATCAGGCGGCAGCTTTGGCAGCGCGGGTACTGGGACTTACGGGGCCTCGTTCCGTCATTGACGCAGCGTGCGCATCCTCTTTGGTAGCCCTGTCTCAGGCAATTCTGGCGATTCGAGCGGGCCGGCTGGACAGTGCGATCGTCGGGGGAGCGACATACAACAACGTCGATAACCTGATTCTGTTTTCTCACTCTCAGGCCTGCACGGCAACTGACTCGCGACCGTTTGACGATGGTGCCAGTGGCCTCGTGAGTTCAGAGGGTTACGTAGCGATTGTGATCACGACGCAGGCTAAGGCCGAGCAGTACTCGCTGCCAATTCTCGGTGTCGTCCGCGGAGTGGGTATGGCGTCAGACGGCAAAGGACGCAGCTTGTGGGCGCCACGCATGGAAGGCCAGGTGCTGGCACTTCAGCGAGCGTATGGCGAGGCCGCAGTGCTGGACATCGACTATATGGAGGCTCACGCGACCAGTACTCAACTGGGTGATGCGACTGAGCTGGAAACTTTACGATACCTGTCAGATCGCAGTCCTGCGTTTCCAAAAGGCCGATTGCCGCAGAATCGACTTCTGCTCGGCAGCGTAAAGTCCAATATTGGTCACACTCTGGAAGCAGCCGGTTTGATCGGCGTGGTAAAGGTGCTGCTGGCCATGCACCGCCGCCAGATTCCGCCGTCATTGCGATTCGAACAACCGAATCATAATTACGATTGGTCAACAGCCCCGGTCAAGGTGGTCTCTGCAGGTGCTGCGTGGCCCAATGACTCCTTAGACCGACGCCCGCGTCGCGCCGCTGTAAGCGCGTTCGGAATTGGTGGCCTTAATGCTCATGTGGTTATTGAGGAGCATCACGAACAAACGCAGACAGGGCTGATGGCCAATCGGGCACTGAATGAGATCGATCGTTCTGGTGCGCCGGAGCCGATCGCGATCGTTGGTCGTGGAATCGTCGTCGCTGATGCAAAGAATCTGAACGAGTTTCGCGCGATCCTGAGATCTCCCGGCACTGCGATCTCCGATGCACCGAACGATCGCTGGCGAAAGCGAACCGGACTAGTCTCTGACGGATCACCGCGGACCTATTCTTCGCCTCATTGTCGTGGGGGGTTCATTAACAACTTTACCTTCGACGGTGCTCGTTACCGCATCCCGCCGAAGCAGGTTCAGCAGGCCAATCCCGTTCAAATGATGCTGATTGATGCGGTCGCTCAGGCCTTGGCCGAGATGACGAATTCCTCCGCATTGATTTCGGAACATGTTGACTCCGCAGCCAAGAAAACCACGACAAAAGAACCCGTATGGCCGGTCGATCGTCAACGGGTCGGAGTTGTCATTGGAACGATCTTTGGCGGCGAGTTCGGCGATCAGCTCCAGGTGGGGATGAGACTGCCGGAGATCTGCCAACGAATGACCGCCGCCATGTTGTCGAAAGGGATTTCTGCAGAGATCGCAGCGAAGACGGCTGACGAATTCAGGAAGACAATTCTGAAAAATCGCCCTGCTCTGCTCGATGAAACAGGCAGTTTCACTGCGAGTACACTCGCCTCCAGAGTTGCAAAGACCTTCGACCTGATGGGAGGAGCTGCCGCACTGGACAGTGATGACACCTCCGGGCTTGCGGCATTGACTGTCGCGATGGATCAGCTCCGAGCTGGAACCTGCGACATGGTTGTCTGTGGTTCAGCTCAACGATCGATGAGCCTTTCTGCGTTCGAAGCACTGGATATGACCGGGCGACTTGTGAGGTCCGGAAATCCAGACGATGTCCCGGATGACTGTCATCAGATCCTCCCTGGCGAAGGCGTCGTTACACTGATGCTCTGTCGTCTTGCGGACGCAAAACGGATGGGACTGCCGATCTATGGTGTCCTTGACGATGTCGGGCAGCGAAGCACTGCCATTCCGCAGAGATCTTCAGAAGAGGCTGTGGGTCTTCATCAAGCCTCTCAAACACTCAATGCTGCCGATGCCGCAATCGTCCGCAAGATTGGATATCTCGCTGGTGCTCACTCGCTGGTTCGAATCACAGCAGAAACTCTGGGTTCTGAAGTGGAAGCGTTCGGGCCGGATTCGTCAAATCACTCAACGATTTTTGTTGCCACAAGAACAGTTGATGGCGTGGTCATTCAGGCCGACCTGAAAGTTTCGCTGCGTCAAAAAGTTCTTCCCCCACCCGCGGTTGTTCAAAAAAACAACCACTCAATCCCCTCTCAAAAAACTTTGACTCCTCAAGTAACTCGAATCATGACGAATTCTGTTGCGACACCATATAATCTGCCACTCAGCGTGCGATTTGGAGGCACAGCTGGTGCAGAATTACTACGACTGCTGAAAGAAGCGGTTCAGTCACCTAATCACTTTCTGGCGTCACCGCAGATCCATCGAAACAGCGCTGCTGCTCACGCTGAACATATAAGTTCTTCATTTACTGAGAACGACACTTTCCGTGCGGTGATTCTTGCCAGTGATGCCGGGCAACTGAAGGATCGACTCAATGCCGCCATCAAGTCTGCGGAGTCTGGTCGATTTCGCGCGGTGCTTGATCGTGAACGAGTGATTCTGTGGCAAACGCACACGGAGGCAGCTCGCGTTGCATGGTTGTTTCCCGGTCAGGGATCACATTACACCGAGACACCTTCCGTTTTCGCGGTGAACGACCGCGCGCAACGAACACTCGCGGCAGTTGATGATCTTTACGCGGCCAATCACCTTCCCAGGCTCAGCGAAGCCTTTGGCAATAGTTCAATCAAGCCTGGTGAAGACGTCTGGTGGGCTCAGGCATGGATCCTGGGAGTCACAGCTGCTTTGACAGAAGCCTTGAAGGCTGAGGGCCATCGTCCTGATGCCGTGCTTGGTCACAGCTTCGGGGAATTCACTGCTTCACTCGCTTCAAACGTGACGTCATTGTCGCAGACGGTCGAGTTGGCAAAACACCGTGCCAACGCGGTGATGTCGCACATGCGAACCGCAGGTGGCTTGCTTTCCGTTCGTGCCGCAGTTCATGAAGTTGATGCGATCCTGAAGTCTGCTGCTTTGCCGGCCTATGTGACTCACCTGAATTCCTCAAGACAAACAGTGATCGCGGGTAGCCGTGAAGGAATCTCCAGCGCGAAGGCACTTCTGGATCGACAGGGACTTGCGTCGATGGCGATTCCGGTTCCCGCTCCATTCCACACTCCTCTTTTGGCCGACGCAGAAATTGCGTTTGAGCGTATGTCGGCCAGTGTGTCGATGCGTCCTCCAACCTGTGGATTTCTATCTGCAACGAGCGTTCAATATCTGGCCGAACCATCCGGGATTCGTCAAAGCCTTGTGCGTCAGTTGACTCAACCAGTGATGTATCTGCCGTCGATCCAGCGGATGCTTGGCGAAGGCTTCCGAGTCTTCCTCGAAGTCGGTCCGAATGATGTTCTGACTCGCATGAATCGTGATATCGTCGATTCGCAGGCTTTGTGTCTGAGCCTTGATATCCCAGGGCAGTCGTACGTGGAACGCATGGCCCTGGTCAATGCCGCGTTAGAATGTGTGACTGGCAGCATACCTGCGGCCAAGGACTTTGGATCACGGTTGTCCGTATCGACCGCATCGACACAGGAATCCACTACTGACGCGGCAAACGCTATCGTAGTTCCGTCTGCAGGAGCGGTCATTGATGTAACAAAGTCGCGTCGCAACGTCAGAAAGCCGCTGCAGAAAGAGGTCACGCAGGAAGTTCGACCGTTGCAGGCAGCTCCTCCATTGCAATTCGATCGGCCGAGTCTCCAGCCCCTGACGCCGGTTGCAGCAACCATTGTGGCACCTCCAGTCCAACCTGTTGCCGCAACACCAGCATTTTCTGACGCACAGCTGCGGACATTTGTTCGAGATCTAGTAATTGAGCTGACAGGTTATTCGCCTGAGATCATCGATTTTGAAGCCGACCTTGAAGCCGACCTTGGCGTTGACAGCATCAAGAAGGCGCAGATTCTGGGAGAACTCGGCGAGTGGATGGGGCTGACGGTTCGTCCGGAATCGTTGCGACTGGACTCCGTCAGAACTCTGGACGATGCCGTTCGTGTCGCACAAAAGCTTGCGGCAGAGAGTAAACCACAGCAAGTGACCGCGGCGGCGGCAAGCGCCCCTGCTCCTTCCTCGGTTCAGTTTGTACAGACGCAAGCGGAAACTGTACCGGTTGCTGCTCGAAGCAATAGCAGCCTGTTGCCTTCCAGCGATCGACTCGACGCCCTGCTGATCGATTATGTCGTCGACCAAACAGGATACTCGCGAGACATTGTCGATATCGACGCAGATCTTGAGGCCGATCTGGGGCTTGACAGTATCAAGCTGGCGCAGTTGATCGGTGAGATGCGAGAGCAGTTCAATCTTGAGTCGCTCACTCTGGAGTCAATTGCTCAGGCGCGTTTCAGGACGTTACGAGGAATTCGTGAGTTTCTGATTACGCATGCGGGAGGAACTGAAGCAGCACAAGACGCATCGGGTACTGGTTCGATCGCTGCTGCTGAGTCTCCTGTCACGAAGAGCCCTGGTGACTCTCGGGGAAATCGATACGACCTTTCAACCACGTTTGAGACGTCTTCTTCCCTAAGCCCAGTTGTGGCAAAGTCAACAGCAGCAGTTACGGCATCCACGGCATCGCAAATTCGAGGCGTGTCGCCGGTTAGTGCTTTGTCGGCGGAGTGGTCTCCATGGCTTGCTCCTTCAGAGAGTCGAGGCAAGTCCACAGAGACAGCTTATTCATCCGGAACACTGGTTGGTCAGAAACATCAACCAGAAGTACGCGCAGCCATGCGATCTATGGTCTATGGTCAGAATTTGCCTGCCCATGAGCGAGCGTGGTCAGCAACTGAATCCGCTCATCTCAAAGGAATTGCTGAAGCTGCAGGCGTCTCAGAGTCATCGGTCAGGTTGGCTGCATCCTTGGTCCTGGACCAGCAAGAAATACCCGACCGCGTGCCGAGGCCCCCTGTTGAGCAACACGTCAGCCCGCCTGTTGCACCCGACCGGAATGACTCACAGTCGTTCGCAACAAATGAGAATAGCGGTCAAAAAACGAATCGTTATACGTTGCGAGTCGTTTCAGCACCACGTCGAAGAGGCATGCCGCTGACTCCTGAACTGAAAGGAGCGGTGCTTATCCTCGGTGCGAATGCATTGGCGGATGCAATTGCAGATCGAGTTCAGCAACTTGGACAAAAGGTATTCGTTCTTAATACAGATGGGCCGATCGAGCAGATCGAAAGAACACTGACCGATCTCTGGCAACATACAACGACCCCGCACCTGTTTCTGACGATGGCCTTTGATAACCGATCAACTCAAAGCCTGTCGGAGTCTGACTGGAAATCGCGTCGCTCTGCGGCACTCACGTCTCCATTCAGAATTTGTCAGCTCTGGATGCAGAAGACGATCGATGCCAACCGTATGGAAGACGCCAGCGTTGTCTCAGTCACTCAACTTGGAGGAGACTTTGGTTTCAGCGGGCGAGACGTGCGCAGTATCGAAGCCATCGGGGGGCTGGTGAAGGCGATGCTCATTGAATGCTGGATGCGAGGATTTCGTACGACGCCTATGAAGGTGGTCGACGCGGCATCTGGGATGAGCATGTCGGAGATCGCGGCGGGAGTGCTGCAGGAGTTGGCGGTCCCCTCTTACGACATGGAGATCGCATTCCGATCCTCGATCGTGACACCTCCGGAACCAGAACGGCTGTCGGTTCAGGCGATTGCTGCCCCATTGAAAATGACGGCGGCCAGTTTTGCCAAACCGATCACAAAAGGTGGCACCTGGATTGTGACGGGCGGCGGACGCGGAATCACAGCGGTGATCGCAATGACCCTCGCAAAGAAGTATGACCTTCGTCTACATATGCTGGGGACGGCACCTGCCCCAAACCTGAGTGATGAGTTTGTGCGGATGGTCGAATCCGATCGCGGAGGCGTACGTCGCGGCATCATGCAGGATGCGTCTGCTCGTGGAGAGAATCCCGTCGAAGCGTGGAGAAATACCGAGAAAGCGATCGAGATTGATGCGACTCTGCGTGAATGTCGTCGCCAGAATGTTCAAGCCACGTACCACTGTTGCGATGTTTCAGATTTTTCGGATGTGGAACTCACAGTCCGACGAATTCGGGACCAGTTCGGACCACTGAACGGTGTGATTCATGGAGCAGGAGCCGGTCAGGATGCGCGGTTTGATCGAAAGCGTCCGGATAAAGTTGAGAAGTGTTTGCAGGCGAAAATCGATGGATCACTCGCCCTGATGCAGGCCACGAAGACAGATCCTCTGGAATGCTTTGTTGCGTTCGGATCAATCAGCGGTCGTTTCGGCGCAAATGGCCATACGGACTATTCTTTGGCCAATGATATGATGGCCAAAATCGTTGATCGCTACCGAAGTGAACGCCCTGAAGTGCGGAGCTTTACATTCCATTGGCATGCCTGGGGCGACATTGGCATGGCCACAAAGCCAGAAGCCAAGCTGGCGCTCGAAATGATCGACATGGAGTTCATGCCGGCTCGCGAGGGCATTGAACACTTCATGCGTGAAGTCGAATTCGGGGGCAGCGAAGCGGAAGTTCTGATTACAGACGAAAGCTACTTCCGAAAGTTCTTCCCGGCCGAGCGGTTGTCTGTCGGTGGCGGTGTCGGCCAGATACTGCCAGTTCCACTCATTCCATCCAGCGTTACTCAACACGCCGATGGAGTTTGCTCGAGTGTTGTCACACTCAATCCCGTCACCGATCGATTTCTGTCTCAGCATCGAGTCCAGGGACGGCCTACTCTTCCCTTCGTGGTCGCTCTGGAACTGATGGCCGAAGCTGTTCGAGTGCGCACGGGCTGCTCAAGTCCAGGGGTTTGCATTGAAGCACGAGCGTTGCAGTCGATCAGGTTTTCCACGGATGATCCTCTGGCAGTGACCGTGCAGACGCGTCCGGCAGAGAATGGCACGATCGAATGTCGATTGCTCGCCGATGTGCGTCGACGCGATGGCCGCATGGTTGAGGAAGATCGGGAATTCTTCCGAGCCGTATTTGATGTCCGCCCAGGTACCCAACAATCTCATGCAGCGGTTGTTTATCAACATCCATCTGATCTTGTCTGGAAGCGAATAGAATATGTTGATCCGGACGGCCTGATCTATCACGGCCCTGAACTGCAGGAGTTGCGGGAAGTCGCGGATGACGGGCAGACGGTTTTTGGTCGCATCGCCTCCTCTGCGCCAGTGCAGTTATTTGGTGGATCACGAGCCCGCGGATTTACAGTCCCTTGTTCCACAATGGATGCATGTCTTTACGCAGTCGGGTACGCAGCCTGGCATCGGCATCAGAAGCCAAGCCTTCCCGTGCGATTCGACCAGATCGAGTTTGGGCGTCTTCCTGATCCCGGCGAGCCGTGTCTCGTTCGAATCCAGCAGACCAGCCTTTCGGATTCCGGAGCCGTCTGGAATTTTCAATTGCAGGGGCACAACGGCGATCGATTATTGACCGTAACTGGTTATCGAATCGGCTGGCTGAAAACCAGCTGACCTTTATTCCATGTACCAAACAACCGTTTCATTTCCGGCACCGCTGACTCCACAGGACTATTGTACGGAGGCAGCCTTAGCACGGGAGAATCAGGACGTCTTTGAAACGACCTGGCAACTGGTCGGGCTGGCCTCTTCCATCAAAGAACCGGGTCAGTATCTGGCCGTAGAGGTAGGCCGAATTCCTGTCGTCGTACGGAACTTCGACGGAGAATTCTCTGCATTGTTGAATGTCTGTGCTCATCGACACTGCACTCTTGTTTCCGCTGCGAGTGGCCACAGCGAAAAATTGAAGTGCCCTTACCATGGCTGGGAGTATGGAGCAGACGGTCGCACCAGAAAGATCCCTGCAGCAAAGAACTTCCCCGACTTTGATCGCGAACGCTATCGTTTGAACAAATTCTCCCTTGAACGATGCGGCGATCTGCTGTTTGTGCGAATCGCGCCTTATGGCCCATCGCTCCAAGATTGGATGGGAGAGCTGTTCGAGCGATTCGAAGGGTGGACATCTTCGCCCTCATGGAAGCCCGTCATCCATCGAACCGTTCCAGCGCCATCGAACTGGAAGGTACCCGTGGAAGTCTCTTTGGAAAGTTATCACATTCCGGAGATCCATCCTCAATCGTTTGGCGAAG
>JBILXT010000317.1:0-8515 GCA_044378235.1 Planctomycetaceae bacterium | reverse complement strand
AATGAGTCGCTCTTCCGCTGTCAGCTTTTCAAGATCCATTGTGTTGCCTCCGTGTCTTTTTTAGAACCAGAAGCCACCACGGTAACCTAAACTACCCATTCGCGCAATCGATCGCGACTGCACCCTGTCTTCCGCGCCAAAAGGACATCTGAGGTTTAAGGGCCCCTTTGGGTGCATTAGACACGCGAAAAAAACAACCTTCACGAGACTTTCACGCAAAGTTCCTGTGAAATCGAGGGTTGATTCATCGTCAGACAATATGTTGGCTCGAAGACTTTGCGGAAGAACTCAATTTCTGTAGTCTGCGTTCGTCAGGTCAGGGGCCTAGAAACCAGAGCAGGTGAGGTGCTGTTGTGTCAGAAGTTCTCGACAGTTTTCAAATCGAGTGGCATGGGAATACTGTCGTGGTTACTCCCGCCTCCAGCGTCGAGTCGCTCAACTGGGATCTGGTGGAGCAGGCCGCTGACCTTGTCATGGAACCGCTCAACGATCAGGAAGCACCGATGGTCGTCGTGGACCTGAGCCGAGTTGGATATTTTGGCTCAGTCTTTCTGGCATTACTGCTTCGCTGCCATAAGTTCGTGAAGAAAAAAGGCGGAGAGCTGGTTCTCTGCGGTGCCAGTGACATGGCGCTTGAACTCCTGCGAATTACGGCGCTCGACACAATCTGGGCGATCTATAAAACTCGCGACGAGGCGATGCAGGCTCTCTCTGAGTAACACAAACAAACCCTTGCACGGAGGCAGGTTGCTTTGAAAAAACGACACCCGCTGAAGCATCCGCATCAGTCCGAGATGGACGTGATTGAACACGTCTCAGAGCTGAAGCATCACGAAGAGTTGATAGCTGAGATCAAACAGACGGCGGATAAGCTGGCCGAGGACAAAGCAACTCGAGGTGACCTGAAGATCCTCAGCCGAGCCCTGAAGGAACTGCGGTACGCCTTCAAAGTCTTTGCACCGTTTCGCATGGACCGAAAGGTCACGGTTTTCGGTTCAGCTCGAACGAAGCCTGAGAATCCCTGCTATACCACAGCGGAGTCGTTTGGCCGAAGAATGGCCGAAGAAGGCTGGATGGTTGTAACAGGTGCCGGTGGTGGCATCATGGAGGCCGCTCATCGCGGTTCAGGTCGTGAAATGGCCATGGGGCTCAATATTCTCCTGCCGTTCGAGCAGGAAGCAAACCCCATCATCGCCGGAGACCCCAAACTGGTCAGCCTGAAATACTTCTTTACCCGTAAACTGATGTTCGTTAAAGAGGTGCATGCCATCGTGAGTTGCCCAGGTGGCTTTGGCACGCTGGATGAGGTTTTTGAAAGTCTGACGCTCGTTCAGACCGGAAAACGCGATCTGATGCCGATGGTAATGCTGGATGAGCCGGGCGGCACCTATTGGTCGCATTTTTTGAAGTACATCCGCGATGAATTGCTGGACAACGGCCTGATTTCTCCCGGAGACTTGTCTCTCTTCAAGGTGACCGACAACGTTGAAGAAGCCGTGGAAGAAGTTCTGGGCTTCTACAGCGTTTACAATAGCATGAGGTTCATTCGGGATCGGCTTGTGTTGCGGCTTCATGTGGAGCCAACCGAACAACTTCTCGAACGACTCAATGATGAGTTTGCTGATATCGTTGTGAGTGGTAAGATTGAGAAGGCGGCCGTGCACCGGTTGGAATCGGACGATGCTCATCTGGCAGAGTTGCCGCGACTGAGTCTGAACTTTGATCGAAAAGCGGTCGGCCGGTTACGACAGATGATCGATGTGATCAACTGCGAGCTGGAAGGCTATTGCGGAGTCTGATGTTCTTTGATGAACGAGTGGAAAAAAGGAATCCCGGCGATGAATCGACGACACGTTCTTCAGGCTTTGGCCGTAATGTCCGCTGGCAGCACAACAATGATGGCTTTTGGAGCATCGAGCAATGCTCCTCTCACTGCCGCCGTCCAGCAGAATCTTTCTGCAACTCTTCAACAGTCACGAGAGCTGTGCATCGATCTTTTGGGCCGTCTTGGTCGGGCAGATTCTCGCCTTGATTTATTGGCCGGGAGAAACTTGCCTGCAAGCAAAACTGCAACTCATGCTTTGCAGGAGTTGATGGTACTGCTGGAGCAGACTGAGTTTCGCGTCTCTGCGACTGAACAGCGTGCGGTCGCATTGCTGCAAGCCTGCGTGGATTCATTGCTGCGAGTCGAAAAACCGTTGAACACATTGTGTCAGGAAGGCCTGCTTCCCCGCGCGGTCGTTGACTCCTCCGTCGTGGTCTTTGGTCAGGCTCGACAACTTCTGGCCAGCATCCCCGCAGCATGATGTGTTGTTCTCGGTCCCGAAGCATCACGTCGCGGGCCGTCCGGTCTCTGCAACGTATGAGAATTGCATCGCCGTACAGCCTGAGCTGTTCCGCTACGGATGGCTGCTATTGGGCCGACGCCATGCCGCCAAAAAACAGCCCTTAAGTTCGCGCCGTTGTCGGCAGACCAGTTCGGGAACCCTGAGTTTGTCGAGCAACCCGCCTGTTTTTGCGTCCTCGGCAGCCTCCCGAAACCGGTTGAGGCCGCCCGAGCCGTCGCAACGATCGGCACTCCCTGCGCGAAAAGGCAATTTAGACCGGGAAGTGTTGTGAAATCAGCCTCGGTTCCCCGTCTTCACCATTGCGATCGCTGTAGCGGCCATCGCATATTCTCCGTAGATTCTTCGGAAACTGTTGTGAGTCTTCGAGTTCGGCTGTTTCTGCAAGCTGCCGACAAACCAGGATAGTCGAAAAAATGACGATGCGTGGAAATCTCCGACATTGGTTCAAACAAGTTCTTGTTCGCACCCCTGCGGACAGACGCAGGCGGTCGGGAGCACGAATTCAGACAGAACCACTAGAGTCACGACTATTGCTCGCCGCAGAGTTTAACTTGGTTCGGGATATCAATCTGAAGCTGAACTCTGTCGGATCGAATCCCAGCCAGCTCACAACGGTCGGCTCGACCGTGTATTTCGTCGCGACGACGGAAAGTCATGGGACGGAGTTATGGAAAAGCAATGGCACGGCGGCCGGGACAGTTCTGGTGAAAGATATCTTCCCGGCAAACGGCAATAGCTCACCGGATAACCTCGTCAACGTCAACGGCACACTGTACTTCACAGCGGACAATGGAAGTCACGGACGCGAGCTTTGGCGGACGAACGGAACGTTGGCCGGAACGACGATGGTTGCGGATCTTCTCGCAGGGACGGGTGGTTCCACTCCGGACTCACTGGTCAATGTTAGCGGGACATTGTTCTTTTCTGCCGCTGATTCCAGCAACGGCAAGGAACTTTGGAAAAGCAACGGGACCGCTGCTGGCACCGTTCTCATCAAAGACATCAACCCAGGAACGATCGGTGGAGATCCGCGATTCCTGGTGAACGTAGGTGGCACGGTCTTTTTCAGTGCCGATGATGGCATTACCAAACGCGAGCTCTGGAAAAGCAATGGCACGGCGGCAGGAACCGTGCTGGTTCGTGACATTCATATCTCGGCGGAAAGCGGGCCTCGTTACCTGACAAACGTCAACGGCACACTTTACTTCAGCGCCAAAGACGACAACGCTGGTTATGAGCTGTGGAAAAGCAATGGGACTTCTGCTGGCACCGCAATGATCAAGGACATAGGAACCGTCCTGAGAAGTTCGAATCCACGATCTCTCAGCAACGTCGGTGGAGTACTTTATTTCAGTGCTGATGATGGCGTAAAAGGTCGAGAACTCTGGAAGAGTAACGGGACTTCTTCCGGGACAATCATGGTCAAAGACATTTTTCCCGGCAGCACAGGGGCGCTGCGAAACGTCCGGAATGAATTTACGAACGTCAGTGGTACCATTTATTTTGAAGCTGATGATGGCGTTAGCGGGGCTGAATTGTGGAAGAGTAATGGGACGTCCGCCGGCACTGTGCTTGTGAAGAATATCGCGACCAGCAACACAGGGTCCGGAGTTGCTTCCCTGACCAATGTAAACGGAACGCTCTACTTTTCGGCCAACGACGGGACCACTGGCACGGAACTTTGGAAAAGTAACGGAACTGCAGCCGGGACGACTCGATTAAAAGACATATTTACCGGCAACGCAGCAACCAATTCCTTTCCGACGTATTTGACCAATGCCAACGGTACGCTGTATTTTCGTGCAAACAATGGCGTTCAGGGTGTCGAGCTGTGGAAAAGCAACGGAACAACCGATGGCACCACTCTGGTGCGCGATATTCGAGGTGGCACGCTGGGCTCTGCGCCGAATTTGCTGACCAGTGTCGGTGCAACAATCTACTTCACAGCTGATAACGGAATCCACGGAACAGAATTGTGGAAGTCCGATGGGACTTCGGCAGGAACAATCCTGGTACGTGACCTGATTCCTGGAACGGCCAGCAGCTCGCCACGTTATCTGACAAATGTTAACGGGACGCTCTTTTTCGTAGCGGGAACCAGTGCGACGGGCTTCGAACTCTGGAAGACCAACGGAACATCCTCTGGAACGGTGTTGGTAAAGGACATCCTTCCGGGAACTGGCCATTCCGCACCCTCATGGCTGACAAATATCGGCGGGGTACTTTACTTTACAGCCAGTGATGGTGTCACCGGCCGTGAACTTTGGCGAAGCAATGGAACTGCTGCTGGCACGACTCTCGTAAAGGATATTCGTCCGGGCAACGGGAGCTCAGGAATCAATGGGATCACTGACGTCAATGGTAAGCTCTACTTCCAGGCCAATGATGGAACGAGTGGCTTTGAGCTTTGGAAGAGTAATGGAACTTCGGCCGGTACAGTTATCGTCAAAGACGTTGCGGCTGGCGGCAGCCATAGCTACCCAGTCAGCCTGACAAACCTTAACGGCACGCTGTATTTCACCGCGACGACCTCCACGAATGGTCGAGAGCTGTGGAAAAGCAACGGGACGGCCGCAGGTACGCTTCTGGTGAAAGACATCCGTCCGGGCAGTACTGGATCTCTGCCATTTGAACTGACAAAGGTCGGGGGAACGCTCTACTTTGTCGCTGATAACGGCGTGAACGGTGAAGAACTATGGAGATCCAATGGGACCGCTGCAGGAACAGTGATGGTCAAAGACATCAATCCGGGCGCAACGTCGGCGAGTCCAGTGTATTTGACGAATGTCAGCGGTACGCTGTACTTTACGGCCAAAACGCCAGGCCAGGGTTATGAACTCTGGAAGAGTAACGGCACATCCGCGGGGACGGTTCTCGTCAAAGATGTCAAAGCGGGATCTGCAAGCGGCTATCCGGCTGCACTGCAGAACGTGAACGGCACGCTGTACTTCATTGCTGACGATGGCGCCAGTGGTTACGAAATCTGGAAGTCGAACGGAACAAGTTCCGGGACTACCCTTGTAGATGACATCAGCGGTGATTCCGGCACCAGCGCCCCGAAGTCAATGCTTCTTGTCGGCACAACGCTTTACGTCGTTGCCTCGACGAACAAAAACGGTCTGGAACTGTTTTCTCTCGACCTGTCAATACTCTGAGCACTGAGGCCAATCGCACGCAACTTAGTGGGCGCCCAGATACGCCTTGCGAACTTCGTCACTGGACGCCAGTTCTGAAGCCGGACCTTCCATCTCGATCGAACCCACTTCAATCACATAAGCCCTGTGCGCGACCTTCAGCGCCATGGCCGCGTTTTGTTCAACCAGCAAAATGGTCGTACCCGAGTTGTTGATTTCGCGGATCACCTGAAAGATCGTCTGCACAATCTGTGGAGCCAGTCCGAGTGACGGCTCGTCCAGCATCAATAGACGTGGTCTTGAAAGCATCGCTCGAGCGATCGCCACCATCTGTTGCTCACCGCCGGAGAGTGTTCCCGCAGCCTGTTTCAGACGCTCACGGACTCTGGGAAAAAGCTCCAGGGCTCGTTCACGATCTTTACGAATTTCCGCGTGGTCGCTTCGTGAATACGCACCGAGCTGAAGATTTTCTTCGACGGTCAGATTGGCAAAGATTCCGCGACCTTCCGGAACGTGCACCAGCCCGCTTTGCGCAATGCGATGCGGCGGCTGTCCCTGAATCTCTTTACCTTCGAACTGGATCGTCCCCTGCTTGGGTGTCAGCAGTCCGGAGATCGTTCGCAGCATTGTCGATTTGCCGGCTCCGTTGCCGCCAATCAGGGTTACTATTTCGCCCTGTTCGACTCGCAGCGAGCAGTTGCGAATCGCTTCGATCGCACCGTAAGAGACCGAAAGGTTGTTGACGCTCAGAAGTGACATTACGCGTCCTCCAGTCCGGCGCCCAGGTAGGCGGCGATCACACGAGGATCATTCTGGACTTCTGCCGGAGTCCCTTCGCTGATCGTGATTCCGTACTCCAGCACCGTGATCCGTTCGCAGATCTTCATCACCAGCGGCATGTCGTGTTCGATCAGCAGCACGGCCACCTGAAAGCGATCGCGAATCTGTCGGATCGACTCCGCAAGTGCGAGCTTCTCCTGAGGATTCAGTCCGGCGGCCGGTTCATCCAGCAACAGCACTTTGGGATTCGTCGCCAGCGCCCGGATGATCTCCAGCTTGCGCTGATGGCCATAGCTGAGATTGCTGGCCAGTTCATCAGCACGGTCCTGAAGCTCGAAAATCTTCAGCAGGTCCAGAGCTTTCTTTCGCAGCATTTCCTCTTCGTGACGGTAACCGCGAGTTCTCAACATGGTTGTCACAAGACCATGCTGATTATGAAGCTGCCCGGCAAGGCGGACGTTGTCCAGAACGCTGAGATTTGGAAACAGTCGAATGTTCTGAAACGTGCGAGCGATCCCGGCGGCAGTGATCTCGTGAGGTTTCCCACGACCCAGTTTTGCTGCCCCCAGTTGAATCTCACCGCAGTCTGGCTTGTAAACCCCGGTCAGAAGATTGAACACCGTTGTTTTTCCGGCCCCGTTCGGACCAATCAGACCGTAGAGACCGCTGTCCGGCAGTCGCAGCGAAAACTTCTGAACGGCCTTCAGACCACCGAACGAGATACCAATTTCGTTGACGTTCAGCAGAGCGTCCTGAGTAGTTACTTGCCTCGCCGCAGGAGCACTCATGTCTGCGCTCCTTGTGCAACGGACGAAGTACCTGATTGACGGCGCTTTCGCATCTCCCAGATCTCATGAATGCCCAGCAGACCCTGAGGACGTACCAGCATCATGATAATCAGTAGCAACGCGTAGACGATCAGTCGATACTGTTCAAAATCACGCAGCAGTTCGGGAAGCAGCGTGAGAAGAATCGCAGCAAACGTCACTCCTGAAATCGACCCTCGGCCCCCAAGAACCGTCATGATCACGTAGTCGAAGGATCGCTGAAAGCCAGCATCTTTGGGGCTCACAATAACGCCCGATTCATGAGCAAAAAGGCCACCAGCCAGGCCCGCAAAGAACGCTGCGATCACAAAAGCCGTGACCTTCTGGCGAGCGATATTCACTCCCATCGCCTGAGCTGCGATCTCGTCTTCTCTGACCGAAATCATCGCGCGGCCTGCACTGGAACTCTTCAGCCGATACGCAACAACCAGCGTGATTGTCAGGGCCAAATAAACCCAGAACAGATTTGTGTACTTGGGAACGCCGTCGAATCCCAGAGATCCTCCAAGTGGCGGTGGCAGCAGCTCTTTCATGCCGGCTTTGCGGAGTGCCTCAGCATCGTCGATGACCTTGTTGGTCTGCTGCAGAACCACGCGAATGATCTCACCGAATCCCAGCGTAACAATGGCGAGGTAGTCGCCGCGAAGTCGCAATGAGGGAAGCCCAACCACGTACCCCGCAGCGGCCGCAAAAAGTCCGCCCACGATACAGGAGAATGCATACAACCATTCTCCGCCACCCATAAAACCGCCATGCTTACTGGCACTGCCCCAGATCAGCATCGAACCGTAATAGGTGATGGATGCGGCCGTGTAGCCACCCAGCGTCATGAACCCGGCGTGTCCGATGGAGAACTGCCCGGTCATCCCATTCACGATGTTCAGCGACACCGCCAGAATGATCACGATGCCGATGTCCTGCACAATTCGGATGGAGTAATTGCGCTGAGGTGTCGGCAACAGAAAATGCATCAGTAACGCCACGACCAAACCAATGGCGATCGGAATGAGCCCGGTCCAGGCATTGCCTCGTTGCGATGACTTCGCTGCGGACGAATCAGACATCGCAGATCCACCGCCAGAGATTCCTGCACCATCAGGAGAAGCGTGTGTCATGGTTACACCTTCTCTCTCAAAGTCGATCCCAGCAGTCCGCTTGGTTTCACAAGCAGAATCAGGATCAGCAGAGCAAACACGTAGACATCACGATAATTCGATGAAATGTAGAACGCGCCGAATTGCTCAACGAAGGCGATCACAAAGCCTCCCAGCACCGCGCCACGAACATTTCCGATCCCGCCAATCACCGCGGCGACAAACGCTTTGAGTCCCAGCAACACCCAGATCGTATGAGCCGTCTGGTTCATACCGGGATACTTCATCACATAGAGAAACCCGGCGGCGGCGGCCAGAGTCGACCCAACCAC
>JBILXT010000316.1:0-8520 GCA_044378235.1 Planctomycetaceae bacterium | reverse complement strand
CGTTCCGCATGAATGTCGAGTCGTCTCTGCTCATCGAACTCCGGCGTGGATGGCGGAGTATGCGACTACCGCGGAAGCGCGAGGAATCCGGATCATTATCGCCGGGGCTGGCGGTGCTGCCCATTTGCCAGGAATGATCGCCGCTCAGACGGTTTTGCCCGTGCTGGGAGTTCCCGTGCAGAGCAAAGCTCTCAACGGGTTGGATTCACTTTTGTCGATCGTGCAGATGCCTGGCGGAGTGCCTGTGGGAACTTTGGCAATTGGCAGTGCCGGGGCTCGCAATGCGGGTTTGCTGGCTGTCAGAATTCTGGCCATCAATGATGCGTCGCTGAATCAGCAGTTGCATCAGTTTCATCAACAGCAAACAGAGGCTGTGCTGAACGACTCTGAGTTAACTCTTCCCGGTCAGTAATCTGAACACTCCATAATTTCTCTCACGACAATGAAGCAATCACCGCGAACACTTCCACCGGGTTCAACACTGGGCATGCTTGGCGGAGGCCAGCTCGGCCGGATGTTTGCTATCGCCGCACGACAATGCGGCTATCGAATCATCACGTTTGGTGATCCGTCTGATTCGCCAGCGGGCCAGGTGAGCGACATCAGTATTCCCGCTAAGTTTTCGGATGAAGATGCACTTCGCAAGTTCGCTGCTCAGGTTGATGTTGTGACCTACGAGCAGGAGAATATTCCGGTACCGACTGTTGAACTCCTGCTTCAACACGTCCCTGTTTTTCCGGGCCCTGAACTGTTGCGAGCTTCTCAGCATCGTCTGCTGGAAAAGACGTCGCTGCGAAAGATCGGGATTCCAACCGCCAATTTTGCGGGTGTGCAGACAGCAGAAGAACTGAAGGCAGCCGTCGCCAATTTTGGTGGCGATGCGATTCTGAAAACTGTGACGCTGGGGTATGACGGCAAAGGACAGGCTCGAGTACGCAGTACGGATGATCTGGATGCCGTGTGGAAGAAGTTTGCGGTTGAGGAAGCGATCGTCGAGCAGATCGTGGACTTCTCGTTCGAGTTGTCGATTGTGGCCTCACGCTTTGGCGATGGAACCTGTGCCTTTTATACGCCGGTTCGCAATGACCATGTGAACCATATTCTGGACCTTTCGGTCAGTCCGGCCGACAACATTTCGCCGGCCTTAACTGCCGATGCCATTCAGGTTGCTCGCGCGATTCTGGAGCACTTCGATGTGATCGGCGTGCTATGCGTGGAGCTTTTTGCGACGACAGATGGCAAACTGGTTGTTAATGAGATTGCTCCGCGGCCTCATAACAGCGGGCACTTGACGATCGATGCCTGTCGCAGCAGTCAGTTCGAACAGCAGTTTCGAGCCGTCAGCGGTCTAGCCTCCGGTAACGTCGAAATGCGATCACCGGCCGCGATGGCCAACCTTCTTGGCGATCACTTGTTTGACGCCACGCCTGAGTGCTGGCGTGCTGTGTTCGCGATGCCGAATGTGCATGTCCACATGTATGGAAAAGCGGAAGCTCGCACCGGTCGCAAGATGGGCCATCTGACAGCCACGGCAGGGTCTGCGAAGGCCGCTGAAGATCTGGTCGTCGCCGCGCGAAGAAAGCTGCAGCGTTGAGCAGCGGACTGACTGGAGTCGCGAGAACTGTTCGGCGCTAGCCCTCCCGGTTGTCTTTGCAGGGTTTCAACGGCGAGAAACGGACGCTGACGCGTTCCAGCCGATTAAATCAACAGACTGATGGAGTCAGTGGCGGCAATTTCTTCGCTTGCTTTAGGATTAGTTCCGGCCCCTTTTCCAGACCGCTCTGGAATCACCGTCGAGTTTTCGCCATCTTCGTCTACAATGCAGCCGTGCTTAACGTTGAAGATTTCGATCCACATGGCAACGGAATGTCAGGATGCGCATCCCTTTTGAACCCAGATCGCCAAACTCCGGTTTTCGACGACTGGTCCTCATGTGCGGCGGTGCCGTGTGCCTGCTGACCGTGACCAGCCTCTTCGCTCAGGATGCAGCGCCGGCAGAGGCGGCCGAAAAGACGGCTCAATCGTTTCTGAACGTTCGCGACATGTTGGCTGCGGGGGGCATGATTGGCTACGTGATCATGTTTCTGAGCTTTATCATGGTCGCTCTGATCATTGATTATCTACTGCACATTCGCCGCACCTCCTTTATGCCACCGGGACTTGCGGAAGAAATTCACCGCTGCCTGGCTGAAAAAAAAGTCGCGGAAGGTCTGCAGCTTTGCGAAAAGCATCAGGGATTTCTCAGTCGACTGCTTCACGCTGGGTTGGAAGAAGCCGGGACTGGCAGTTACGCGGCCGTGGAGAAAGCGATCGAAGATGCAGCCGTCGAGCAATCGTCTCGGTACTTTCGTCGCATCGAGCACTTGTCGGTGATCAGCACTCTGGCTCCGATGCTCGGGCTGATGGGAACTGTCTGGGGGATGATTCTGGCCTTCATGGAATTTGAGTTGAAGGCAAATCCACAAATCTCCGAACTTGCCCCAGGCGTCTACAAGGCTCTGATTACGACTCTGCAGGGACTCGGAGTCGCAATTCCCGCAATCGGGGCACTGGCATTCTTCAGAAGCCGAGTCGAAGAGTTATCGACAGAGACGACGCTGCTGGCCGCTCATGTCTTCTCCGACTACCGCCGAGCAGCTCAGGCCCGTCGCAAACAACGAATGACTCCAGACGAGTAAATGCGTTACTGCCCCTCTGAGCCTGAGGCGCTAGCCGATTTGATCGAGGAAATTCGACCCCTTCGGCCTCGTGCCGAAGGTGAGTCGGTTTGGTAACCAGAGAAACGTTCCTTTTTAACTCTCAATTGCCTCAAACGACCGCCTACGGCCGTCGTTTGAGGCAATTGAGAGCAGTTCAGGCCGATTCAGGCTTTGGTTACCAAACGCTTCACCACTCAGGCAAGCTGAGTGGCGTCAATACTCGAAATCCGGGACGGTCAAAGTCGCGTTACGCCAACCCCAGCGCCTTCAAAATCGCGACCTCGTCGTTATCCACGACGACCGGGGGATTTGCGAAGGGCGTTGAAGTCACCCCAGCCGGAGTGAGTTTTTTGCTCATCAACGCGGGATCACCTGAATGATAGGCCATTGTCAGGTCCGGATCTTTCAACTGATGTCCGGTCAGGATGCAGACGACTCGATCATCCGCCTGAATCACGCCTTCTTTTCGCAGCTTAAGAACTCCGGCGATCGTGGCACCGCTGGCCGGTTCACAGCCGAAACCTGTTGCGGCAATTCGAGCACGTGAATCGATAATCTCCTGATCCGACACTTTGCGCACGATACCGTTGCAAACGGAGAGGGCTCGCAGAGCTTTCTCCAGATTCACTGGCCGATTGATTTCAATCGCACTGGCCAGGGTGGATGCTCGCTCGTTGTCACGATCCATGGTCGTGTAGCGGCTGGAGATCTGATCGGCATTCGGCCGACCATCATTCCAGACCAGCTTGCCATCATTCACGAACTCATCCAGCGTATCGGCACCGGACGCATTGATGATGGCCAATCGAGGAACGCGATCAATCAGCCCCAGTGCCTTCATTTCCATAAAAGCTTTGCCGAACGCACTGCTGTTTCCCAGGTTTCCGCCCGGAACCACGATCCAGTCCGGCACCTGCCAGCCAAGTCCCTCGAGAACTCGCAGCATGATTGTCTTCTGGCCTTCCAGTCGAAATGGATTTACGCTGTTGCACAGATAAATCGGATGCTTCGCACAGATGTCGCGAACTCGAGCCAGGGCGTCATCGAAATCGCCTCGAATCTGAATCGTCTTCGCTCCATAGTCCAGCGCCTGTGACAACTTGCCGAAAGCAATTTTGCCGCTGCCAACGAAGACGATGCATTGAAAGTGTCCGGTGACACCCGCATAGATTGCCAATGATGCGCTGGTGTTTCCGGTCGAAGCACAGGCCGTCATCTTTGCGCCGACCATGCGAGCATGAGTCGATGCGGCGGTCATGCCGTTGTCTTTAAAGCTGCCTGACGGGTTCATGCCTTCATACTGCAGGAACAGGTGGCCAGCATTCATGTCGCACTGACGAGCCAGCAAATCATTCTTCTGCAGAATGGTCTGGCCCTCGCCAATTGTCACGATTTGCTGATCGGTGGCAAACGGCAACAGTTCTCGAAATCGCCAGACACCGCTGTAGTCGACGGGATTCAGTCGTGTCGTCCAGCGGCGTTCGAATTCCGAAAGCGACTTTGGGACCGGCACGGCATTCCAGTCGTACGTGACGTCCAGCAGACTACCGCATTTCGGGCAAGCCGTAAGAATCTGGCCCACATCATAAGTGGCCGCGCAATCGGGATGGATACACTGCTGAAATGCAACTGACATGGAAAACCAGAATGAAAGAGGAACTCGTTGGGGACGACGGTCTCAAGTCTCAAGCGTGTTGTTGACCTGTTGTTCAATTAGCCGCAGGGCGTTAGCCCCCGGTTCTTTTCTTTTCTTTGCTTTGCAGAAAAACTGGACGCTAAAGCGTTCCAGCTAATTTGATCAACAGTCTTAAGTGCCGTAGCGTAGAGCCGGAAGCAGGCTAATGCCAGACGATTGCTGTTCAATTGCCTGAGCAGCCCAGCCCACAAGCCTGGCCATCACGATCACCAGAGCCTGCCGATCCGCCGGAATATCCAGCAGCGTCATGAGACGAGCTGCCGCCCAGTCCGTCGTGGGAACTCGCTGTTCCTGAGCTTGCAGCTTTTCGAGGCGAGCCGCAGCCGCTTCCACGCGGATTCTGTCGATACTTCCCAGCATTGTGCGACAGGTTTCTGTCAGCAGAGAGGCACGATTGTCTTCTGAGGCACCAGCAAATCCGAAAGGCATCGGCTGGCCTTCTCGCCGTCGCCACCACGCCTCAACCTGTCCTGGATTCAGGAATCCTTTCAGCAGGTCGCTGGTCCACAAAAACGGGTCATTCCGAAGTTGAGAAACAAACAGTGACGCCGCCGACTGCAGCACCGGGACAATATGAGACGTCGTGCTGGCCGCAAACCTCGCCGTAAAACACGCCGGACGCATTTCCGTAAGGCACTCGCAAATCATCAGCGCGTTCATGGCTGCATCTTCTGCCGCCGAAGGACGCTGTTCGGTTCCTCGCAGTCGGCATAACAGACGCCCGGCCCAGGTGAGTTCTGCTTCATCGGCTGACAGCTGTGTCGAAGACAATGCCGCGATGTCTGTCGAATCTCCTAGTGCGGAAGAAATAATTAAGGGCAACTGAGCCAGCAAACGAAGCACTCGAGTTCTTGCGCTTTCGTCATTGCTGTCACAAGGTGTCGGATCAAAAAATGAAAGCAGCGAGAGACAAAGCGGGAACAAATCCAGTGGCCGCGCCCCAACCGGAAGTCGGGCAAGAATTTCTGTGGTCGACTCATCAATCACTGAAGAGTCCGCGATGATGGAACTGCAGTCCGCCATCTCTTCTTCCGTCGGCAGATTCTGGTGCAGCAGAAGCCAGATGACATGCTCGAATGAGTACATCTGGATCAGGTCTTCGACCGCATGTCCGCAGTAATGCACTCCTGCGTCACCATAGGTCAACAGATTGGTCGTGCCGCAGACAACATCCGTGAGTCCGCGTGAGCCTGCCGTTTCGTTTCTGCGAATATCATCCACCAGACGTCGCAGCCCATTCACAAGATGAGCCGCTGGCTGTGCTGATCGATCCATAAAGTCAGATTCCCTTCCTCTTCATGAACACGAATCCGTCCTGGGCCTTCCGCCATCAGCCACTCCGATGGAACTCGTTTCCATCATGGCTGTCGACAGCGTTCATTGAAGCGCCCCCATGCACAGACTCTACCGAACAAAATGCCGGCTGGGAACCGAACAGGCCGTGATGCTAATCTGGATGAACGGGGCAGTTCTGAAAGGCGTGTTTTTTCGCAATTGGCGCGAAAATTAGCCGGAACGTGTTAGCGTCCGGTTTGCGTCTTATTCCAAGGATTTGCGATCTTGGGCTTCCAGAACATAGGCAATAACCGTTTCCAGATCATCCTCTGTATTGATGCATTCCCAATCCCCGCCGACCGTCCATACCGGACGATCCTTCCAACATTCAGAGAGTTCCCGCAAAACTCTGGTACAATTTGCCTTTAACTGGTCACGAACAGTCGCTCCCGAGTATCCAGATGCTGTAATGACGACGTGAACATGGTTGCTTCGCGCATTTGCGGCCCAGCAGGTCCAACTGCGATGAGTACAGAAACGGTGGATTTCTGCGTTCACCGCACTGCGTTGGGGTTCTTCGAGCAGAATCACAGAGTGCTTAAGCCGCTCGGCCCGCCACTCAGCGAGACGTAGCTGTGGAATTTGATGTCCCTTCCTCCACTTTCTCCAGCCTCTTTCGTCACCTTGGAGGAACGTTCCGTAAACGGTCCACGTGATGAAATATGCCAGAGGATCATCGTTCATGATGGCAGACCAATATCGATGACTACTCTTTCGCGAATGGGAACAATTTAGAGGCTGCCGGGAACCGAGGGCTAACAGATCGTTGATCTCATTAGCGCGAACGCGTTAGCATCCGGTTCTCGATGCAAAAACATTGCAAAAACAACCGGGGGCTAACGCCCGGCGGCTGATGAGGTCAGATGATCCTCACAGCAACTCAAACGGCACTTCACCGCCGGGGACGAGATGTGTTGGGCGACCGGTCAGGTCGACAATCGTATCATCCACTTTGAGCCCCATCGCCTGATAAACGATCGCGCAGAAGTCCTCGACACCGATCTTGCGGTCTGTTGGGAACTCCGCCTTGTCGTTGGTCGCACCAATAACCTGTCCATGGCGATAACCACCACCGGCCAGCAGAATGCTTTGAGCCTGTGGCCAGTGATCTCGGCCGGCGTTGTCGTTGATTCTCGGCGTGTGTCCAAATTCACCAGCCACAACGACCAAAGTGTCATCCAGCATCCCGCGCTCAGCAAGATCCTGTATCAGCACTCCGACCGCACGGTCATGGCGAGGCAACTTGTCGTTCAAAGCTCCGGTGATGTTGGAATGGTCGTCGAAGTAACCGGTGTTCAGAGAAACATAGCGAACTCCAGCCTGAATCAGGCGGCGAGCCAGCAAGGCCTGTTCGCCCCAGCCTGCACCGTATCGTTCTCGCAACGAAGCGTCCTCTTCCGTCACATCAAACGCGCGGCGAACTCGACCGGAGAGAACCAGATCCATGGCCTGATGATCGACGGCATCCATCTGTTCGAACAGGCGATTGCGATCGATCTGTCGCTTGAGACCATCGAGCTGCCCGCGAAGGGAAACTCGATCCATCATGCGATCGCGAGACAGACCATCCGTAAGTGAAAAGCTTTTGTGATCTCCCGTTGGCAATTGTCCTGCTTCGTTGCCATAGCTGAAGTCTCCGTAGCGAAATGGATTCGTGTTGACACCCAACCACGCGCCACCATGAAAGCCGAAACCTCCATCGTTCATGTTAACGTTGGCTAAGGCTCCGGGCTGAGTTGGTCCAAGCAGATGTGACGCGACAGCTCCCATCGAAGGATAGCGAGGCTTGCGATCACTGCCGTTGGCACCAAGACGGCCGGTCAGCATCCAATGAGCCGCCGCCCAGTGATCGCCGTTGCCGTGTGAGAAGCTGCGGATGACCGTGCACTTATCCATGACCTTCGCGTGTTCTGGAAGAAGTTCGCAAACTTCAAGACCAGGCAGCGACGATGCGATCGGCGAAAATGGTCCGCGATATTCTCGAGGAGCCGCGGGCTTCATATCGAAAGTGTCAAGCTGCGACGGACCGCCATGCATCCAGACCAGAATGACTGATTTCTTTGAACGTGCAGAGGGATGAACCAAGCCGGTCTGTTCAGCTTGCAGTAGCCCTGGCAATGTGAGGCCAAATGTCCCTAAGGATCCAATCTGCAACATTCGTCGACGAGAGACTCCGTCACAGAAATGACGATGCCCTGAGGGCTGACTGACGATGTTGAGCACGGGGAAACTCCGAGGATTCGCGGCGGTGATGTCGTTTGGCGGGATTTTTTCAGTTCGCGGCGAAGTATTGAGGCTACGGTCAACAGGTTTCCTGTGATACTCCCAACCCCAATGCATACCGCGCGGACAAAGTTTACTTCGAATGTACCCGATCAGAAACTGAACGCAAATCCGGAATTCGGGCAGTCCCGGACATTGCGGTGGTTAAGAGCGACATGCCCTGAAAAAACGGTACACGATTGATCGCATCCCCGGAGGACACTTTGGCGATTCCCAATGGCTGCTGGTCCTTTTCCTGCAAGGTTTTAGCAATACTCCGAACCCGGACATGGATATCCACTGAGTTCTGCGGTCGGGCGAGCATCATCTTGATGAGTTAAATCGCTGCAGGTCATTGATCCGACCTCAGTCGCAGGTCTCAACACAACCCGTAATCTGCCCCAATTGCAGGGATTTACCGTCTGGAATTGCGTTCAAAACCAGAAATAACCAAACTCATCGCCTTGGCTGCACTGTTGAACCAGTCGTCAGTTTCATTTTCTAAATCGTTTAGAACCAAATAACACG
>JBILXT010000315.1:0-8556 GCA_044378235.1 Planctomycetaceae bacterium | reverse complement strand
ATCAAGATTCTTCAATTGCTCGCGACTGTCCGCCGGGATTGTGGAGACGTCGGTACAAAACGCCACGTTGCCAATGCGAAATCCCAGGATCGGCAGTTCTCCATGCTTCAGACGGATCGTGCGAATACTCAGCCCCAGCAAAGAAAAATCCTGCCCCTCAGTAATTCGCTCGAACCTCAGTCGAGGTGCCGCGTACTTGTGCGCATGTGTTGACGGATCGGAGAACGCATAGGAAAACGTCTGCCGAATTTGTTCTTCGACAACGTCTTCACAGTACAACGGAACGGAATCATTCAACTGAAATCCGAAGATTCTCAGATCGTCAATGCCCATGATGTGATCGGCATGGCTATGAGTAAAGATAGCCGCTCGAATCAGAGTCGCTCGTTCTCGAACCAACTGCAATCGCAATTCCGGTCCGGCATCAATAATCATTTCACCGTGGGGTGCTCTGATCAGAACACCGGATCGCATGCGGCGATTGCGAGGATTATCAGACAGGCAAACGGAGCAACGGCAACCCACAACCGGAACCCCAATGCTGGTCCCGGTTCCCATGATCACCATCTCGGCAATCACCTTCGGGTTCGTCGCCTCCGAAGTACTCTGCGCCGTCGCCTCACTCGACGATCCGTCGAGTTTTTGATTGGGCAATTCTACGGCAAAACCACTCACAACTATGATCCTCACCAGGAGCTGCCAACTTGAATCTGTCGACCTGGCAGGTCATCAGTTCGCATACCACTGCGCGAAGTCTCGCAGTTTCGACTCGGAATTAAAGCGTCCCGTGAGACGGGCCGTCAAATACCGAGGAATGGCGCTCACTTAAGAATCATTGTCGCGGAGTAACCGCGGCATTCTCGAAAAGTTCAAGCGAGGCAGCGCTGACTGAAAGAGTCCTCCACGTCACGCGAACTTCAGACTTTTCGGCATCCTGAGCTCGACGATTACAGAGGGCCGATCCGGATCTAAAGCTGCCAACCCGGGTCTCCGTTGCTTGTTGGCTTAACAGGTCTCAGTGCAGAACGATTAGCTGACTTTCTTCAGCTCATTCCAGCGGGCCAGTTTATTGCGGAGAGTTCTAGCCGTGACACCCAACTCAGCGGCCGCTTCTGTTTTATTTCCGCGACATCGCTCAATGCGAGACAGAATCACGAATCGCTCGATCTCCTCAAGCGGCATATTCTGAAATCCACCGGGCAGTTCTGCCGTCGCAGTGCCTGAGACACTCGTCTGCGGGGCGATCCGGAGTTCAGAGCCGACTCCGAAATCCAGGCGACAGATAGTACTCGTCTCGGACTCAACACAGGCGCGATGGATCACGTTACGTAGCTGTCGAACATTTCCCGGCCAGTCGAAATTCATCAGTGATGGCATCAGTTCATCACTCACAGCCGTCACAGGAATGTCGTTCTCCTGTCCGAACACTCTCAGAAAATGATTCACGAGCACCGGAATATCCTCGTTCCGTTCACGCAGCGGAGCGAGTCGCAGTGAAAGAACATCAAGACGATGAAACAAATCTTCACGAAATCGGCCGGCGGCAACTTCCTTTTTGAGATCTCGATTTGTGGCCGCGATGATTCGCGCATTCATGCGCTGCACTTCAGTGCTTCCGACTCGCAGATACTCCTGGGCTTCCAGGACTCGCAGCAGTTTGGCCTGAGTCGGCAGCGGCAGTTCTCCGATTTCATCCAGAAACAAAGTCCCATCCCCAGCAGCGTGTAAGAATCCGTCATGTCGACGAGATGCACCCGTGAACGCGCCTTGTTCATGGCCAAACAGTTCGCTCTCCGCCAGCCCATCGTGAAAGGCAGCGCAATTCACTCGGACGCACGGACGAGACGCCCGCAGACTGTTGTCATGCAGGTATTGAGCAAGCAACTCTTTCCCGGTTCCGCTTTCCCCGGAGATCAATACTGTCCCGGACGAACGTGCAAACCGGCGGGCTCGTGCCAGCGTGTCATGCATGGAAGATGATTCAAAGATCAGCATGAGGATTCTGCATCAGAGGGAGAGAAGTGAGAGATGTAGGCAGCCGTAGAGAATTGAGGGGAACTTCAGAGCGATCGCATAGACTGCCGGTATGCAGCCTGCATATTTCGCTGGCGGGATTCAGCATCGATGTGAGGAATCAGTTCAGACCGAACATCTTCAAACGTATGTTGCAGATGATCGATGCGGCTGATAAGAGCTTTCAACAAAGCTTCATGACGTCCCAGCGTCATCTTCAGATCAGTGGTCAGCATCCCTTTTCCCTGACTGAAACGGGCGTATGCGGCAGAGACTCGCTGCTGGGCGGCGACAACCAGATCCAGAGACTTCTGCAGCTGACCGACGGCGTCCGGATTACCCAGGTTTCTCTGAGCCGCAGCTGTCTCAAGTCGTTCAATCACACCGACAGCAGCTTCAAAGACGACGCTCTGTTCCTGGACGCACGCCTGAAGTTCTCGCTCGGGCCCCATCATACTGGCGGACGTGTTAAGAGGAGTCGTCTGATTGTCTCTAATGTTCACCATGCTTTGGCTCCTTTTCTACGGGTGCAAAATGCGTGATGCGTTCTTTGGACGGCTTTGCTGTACGGGATGAAGTTTGACCAGAGGCTGAAGTCGATGATGCATTGTGTTTGGATTTTGTATTGGCACTCGATGGATGGTCAGTGTTTCCGGGCTCCGTCGACCTGGGTTTCATTGATCCGGACTTATTTGACTCCGCGGATTTGCCGTCACGTGGGACACCCTGAAACGGACTCTGCAGATTCTCTTCGGGATTCTCGGGATTCTCTTCCAGCGAACTTTGAAGCTGTCGAATCTGTTCCAGCACATCAACCCACCAGCGAGACTGTTCACTCAGCCATCCCGATTCAGGCTGTTCCGCAATTCGCCGATAGCGATTAGAAGCCTCACTGCTCCGTCCCATCCGCCGCAGGCAATTAGCCATTTGGTAGTCTGCCCAAATCTGCTGCTGAGCAGTCAGCTCGGCCATGTCTATCTTTTCATACATGTCCAGTGCCAGCTCGTACTCTCCAACGGCATAAAGGTTGTTTGCCAGTCCCAGCCGATCGATCGTCCCATGGACCACAGCGTGTTCTGATGCCACATGGGCAGCATTACCAGAGGCCGAGTGTTCGCCAGCTGCAGCTTCATCATGAGACGGCACAGCCACGTGTGAATCAGCTGCGGCCTCATGTTCCACAGCACGATGACCATGCGGTGCTGTTGAATGTTCCGTGGCAGAATCGGAAGAAGCACCATGTGCAGATGTATCATGTGGCGAAGCACCACTCTCATGCTGTTCCGGCCCGTCGCCGTCCTTTTCAGGGAGTTCGGAATTGTGAGCATCGTGCCCATCCACAGGAGGCAGGAATTCTTCAGTATGCCCATCCCTGCCCGACTCATGATCGGAAGCAGAATGATTCTGCTGAGGATCAGTGTTCTCGTCATCGCCCATCAACGGCTGTTGGTCAGACTCGTTGGCCGTATCAGGTTGTTCCAGTTGAGACTTCAATTGCATCAATTGCTGTTTGAGTCGGACGAATCGACGAGCCCTTTCGTCCAGCAGTCCGGTTTCGGCGTCATCTGTCGGGATTTCAGATGATTCCGGAAGGTCAAACTGCGACGGTAACTGTTCCAGCGGCAGATCCTGCACCGGCATATCCTCCACCGGAGCCAGATCGATGGAACCTCCATCCAGAGATGGAAGCTCGGGCGTCTGTTCGTTGGGGACAGCTCGTTCCGCGAGAGATCTTCGGCGTTCTGCCTCCAGAGCCAGTTTGAGCCGCTGAGACGCCGAAAGGACTTTTTGCTCAGTGTTTGCCGGAGACGTTTCAGGGCCCGTGTCAACTGGCGGCAGCATAATCTCAGCAGGTTGTTGTGTAGGAGTTGCTTCTGCGACTGGTGGCTCCAGTGCAGGCATTTCAGGTATCGTCGACGCAACAGCAGACTGATCCGGTGCTGGCGATGGTTCGACGGGGGCCAGTTCAACGGCGTTCAGATCTTCCGGTGGTGCGTTCTCTCGCACGGGCTCTGGTACCGGAGGTATCGCCGGCCGACCGGCAGAAACCATAATCACGGGACGGAGCCTTGAGAGTGCTTCAGCTTTACGCCTTCGATTTTTGGCGACAGACATGTCTGGCTGGGCATCTGCCGATTTCAGGCTCACGACATCTTTGGATCGGGACGGGGCTTTGCCTTGAGCTGCTGTCCAGCTGCGCTGAATCTCTCCCAGCGGCCGAGCCTCACCCTCCGAATGCTGAAGAACTGCATTCCTTACGTGTTTGTCGTCATGTACGGAAGTCGTTGATGAAAAGCTGGATCCCGTCACCGGGCTTTCCTGCGCTGACACGGAATCGCTGTCTGATCCCGCCATGCTGGCGAGTAATCCGCTCAACAAGGCTGCAGAAACGGGGAACACGCGTAAACCTCGATCGAAGGCACTCATTACTCGTGCCCTCCTGTCGTTTCTGAGTTGTGATGGCCGGGCTCCGCGTCAAGCGGCAGTTCTTCATCAGGCAACATTCCGGCGAAGCAATAAATCGCCGCCTGATGATCTTTCTTCAGTTCGTAAGCCTGTCCCATAATTCGAAGGGACGCTCGTTGTGTTGTCGAGGTCTTGTTTGATTCCATCAGTAGTCGACACACAGCAATGGCCTCATCAGGCTTTCGTTGCTCCAACGCCAGTTCCGCCGAACGCAGTCGAGCCTGGACCGCCAGTTGATCAGTCTCTGATGAAGACAATGTTGCCAGCAGAACCCTCGCCTTTTCAAGCTGGTTGTCTGCCTGATAATGTGATGCCAGCTTCAGGACCGTCTGATTGCGAAGTTGTGACTGGGGCAGTTTTCCAAGAGCCAGTGAATAAGCTTCCGATGATTCCTGAGACAGGCCCAGCTCTTCGCAGGCCGAGGCAACGAGGACTGCCCAATGACCGCCACAATAATTCGCGGCATCGAATTCAGTCAGTGCAGAAACAACGGCAGCCCCTTCGCGTTCGCGTCGGTCCGCCAGCACAGCCGCGCGAAATCGCGACAGCGCGGACAGGAATGCTGCTCCTTCGCGTCCGGGACCATCGACCAGACTTTCACGGCGCTCCATCAGGACCGTGTTACATCCCTGCGCATTCCCCAGCGTGAGGTAAAGACTGGCCAGATGAATTGCCGCGAATGGCTCCAGAGATGATCCATCACTCATGGAAAGACCACGCATCATCGATTGAATCGCCTTTTTGCCGTGATTGTCTTCCAGCAGCATTCGGCTGTGGAAGATGTAGGCCGCGATTCGAACATCGGCCATCCCGCCAGATGAATCGATACTTCGCAGAAATGCCTCAATCGCTTCATCCCTCTGATTCAGCAGCATCAGGCACTTCCCAAGATTGAAAGCCGCCTCCGTTTCCACAATCGATCGCGGCGACGATTCCATCTGCACCTGCAGAAACTGCAACGCGTCTGCAGGACGCTTCTGTTCAAACAACAATGTGCTCAAGGCCAGTCGGCTGTGTCCTGCCTGAAGGGAGCCGGGGATTTCCATCACCGCCGTGCGAAGAATTCGTTCTGCTGCACCGAGGCGACTTAGCCTCAGTTCGTCGGGCGACATTTCTTCAGGGTGCACGATCGAAATGACGTTGCCGTTTTGTGTCCAGGCCACACCGGCAGAAATCGTAATTCCGTCAAGAAGCAACGCCATATTCTGCTCTGAGACATGAACCTGCTGAGTTCGTCCGTCTAGTGCCTGCGCGGCCATTTCCGACAATTCAATCTCGTATTCGCAGTATCGAACCAGATTTCGCAGCAGGAGTTCGCAACGAGTGGTGCCGCAATTGAGACGCACAATCGTCTCTTCGGGCGATTCCTCATTCAGATTCAGAACACGGAACTCAGTCGGGCCGGCCTTGACCGGCGTTTCGTGAATCAGCATCGGCAGTTCGTCCAGCAGTCGACCGGGATCTGCGGACCATTCTGGTACAACCAGAGTTTGATCGTCCAGAAGGTCCGTGCTGACGACCTTCGACTGTTCCCTCCAGAGATCTCGCCCGATGAGATGCAGGACTTCCCCACGCACAGTGGGAAGAAACTCGGTTTCATCGAGGATGGCTCGCCGCAACAAATCGGCCTGCAAACCCTGATGCTTTTTCAGCGCGGACAGACATCTCGCTTCTCCATAACGAGCAACACCAGCCCACGCAGGGTCTGACTGTGTTCCTGAGATTCTGCGATACGCCTCAATAGCCGCCGCGTAGCGACCAGAGGCTTCCGCACACAGCGCCAGGCGAAACAGAATCGCAACTCCCGGAACTCCATCCGACTTCTGACGCAGCGTCTGGTAATGCTGCATGGCCTGCACATAATCGCCGCTGGCCAGCTCTTCATCAGCATCGGACATCATGTTCACGGCCTGCTTTGTCACACGTTCATGTCGCGATGGCGATAAGTGTGCTTTTGCTTCGGAGTCGGCAAAGGCATCCTCCGTCGCTGATAAAGCAGCAGTCGTTTTCTTGTTTGTTGATGTCGAAGCCTCGTGCAGATCGGGTTTATGCAGATCCTGCTCGTGTTCGTCATCGAACGGGATCGCCTCCATAACCGGAAGTTCGGAAGCTTCCGCATGGAGTGCTTCGTCCGAGTGATCTGCGTTCTGGCGGATTTTCCGTACGGGCCGGCTGTGAGTTTCGTGATCGGAACCAGACTCGTGCAATGAGCCGTCATGCCCTTCTGACAGCTCATGCCCCGGTTCGGTTTTCGCAATGGCTTCATCCGTAAAATGGGCCTTGTCACCAGCGACTTCTTCGTGGGACATTTCGTTCGACGAACCAAATCCGAGGCTTTCCACACTGAATGGGTCGTCCTGAGAGTGACGATCGTCGGTCTCGTCGCGTCCAGATGTTTCCGAAGCATGGCCGACTGAATGACGAGACCTCTTATTCGGGGAAGCGATCTCATCGAAGGGACTGTCGGCATTAACTTCGGATTGATGAGGGTCAGTGGTCTTAGTCGACGATGCCCGGCGACTCTTCGAGCGGGCTTCTGATCTCCTGTCCTGGGCAACGTCGTCATGATTCGAATGTAAAGTCGATTCGTCATCACCATGGCCGTGTGACGAATCCGCGTGGGATTCCGGTTCCGAATGGGCAGGCTCTTCGCCCTTTACCTCGTGAGAATTTTTGGACTCATCATGCGAGCCGGCGCCCGCGTTTGAGTGTTTTTCTTCGTCTGCGGGAGTTTTATCCGACTGCAGGTAGATAGCTGTAGATGCCCCAAGTGCAGAGGTTCCCGCAACAAGAGAGAGCATCATCATCTGCCGCAAAATGGCGGGTATTCCTTTGTTTTTTGGCTGATCAGACACGATAGCAACCTCTTGCGCGAACCCCGGTGTCGGCATAATCGATACAACTGTTTCAACCTCATCGTCTGAGCCTTAGGGCATGTTGAGAGAAAATTTCTTCGCAAGTTTCTGCTGGACGCTTCGATAAGTGTGTCTGAATCAGGTTTCTCACCGGGAGACAAGGCCATGCAAATACAACGATTCGATAACGTCAGCAGTGCAGGGGCGCCACGCCCGAACTGGATTGCGGGTGGCAGTGCGAAGAGCGGTATGCAGGGTTCTGTGTCTCGGGAAAACGACGCCGAGGGGGTTGTTGGCAGCGACGAGCTGGAATCACTGACACGTCAGCTTGACGGAATTAGTGATGTTCGAGCCGACGTTGTTGAGGCGGCGAAAGTGAGATTGCAACGAGGCGATTACCTGACTCGCGCTGCGGCTGAGAAAACAGCAGCAGCAATTCTGGGCAAGGATGCTTAGAGAAGCTTTCTGTCTTGAAGTGACACAGGGGGACTATGTGTTGCTTCGGTCTTCCGGGCCTGTTCAGGCCAGGCAGCATGTGGCTCTTCTTGCTGAAAGCACAGCTGGTTTCTTACATCCTTGATGCGAGTCATCTTCACCGCTGAGCGGGATCAGGCTTGCAGCACTTTCGAAGAAGGAATTGAAAATGGGTCTGTCAGTCGCAAACAATGTCACCTCGATCACTGCTCAGCACAACCTGAACAAGGCATCGATGGGCGTCGCCAAGTCTGTGGAGAAACTGTCTTCCGGATTGAAAATTAATCGTGGTGCCGATGGCCCGGCAGCACTGGTCATTTCAGAAAAACACCGTGCCCAGATTGCTGGTCTGAATCAGGCCATCGACAACACGGAAAAGGCAACCTCAGTTGTACAGACAGCTGAAGGTGCTTTGAACGAAATCAACTCACTGCTGGTCAAAGTACGAACTCTGGCCATCGACAGTGCGAACGCAGGTGTCAATGATGATGACGCTCTGGCTGCAAACCAGGCGGAAATCACCAACGCCCTCGACACAATCAACCGAATCGCGAACAACACTCAGTTCGGTGAAAAGAAACTGCTTGACGGATCGGCCGGGATCACCGGGACCGCAACGGTCGCTGATGTCACCTTCCTGAAGGCGACTTCAACGACAACCGCCGGTACGTATTCCATTGAAGTAACGACTGTTGGCGAACGAGCCATTGTCGATTCTGCGACGTCCGGTACTGCTCAAACTACGGCT
>JBILXT010000314.1:0-8590 GCA_044378235.1 Planctomycetaceae bacterium | reverse complement strand
TGGTGAAACAGCGTTAGACACTGCTCATCTCATCAGACCGAGTTGACCACTCTTCGTAAACCCTTGCCAACAAATCAACTTAACTTCGCGCACTTCATTTCGCGCAGAACCAGAACTGTTACCATTCGCAACTGCAACCCCGTCACTGAGAGTAGAATCATAACCGATACTCGCATAGGCCTTGCCGGATTGATTGCTGCTGGTCAGCACGCTATCAATGGCAGCACTCGCACTGGTGCAGGCGAGGGTGAACAACCCGGCCCGCAATTTGGGGTCCGGAATAATGGCTTTCGCTTGAGGAGAGTTGAGTTGCTGCAAACGCTGCGTACGCACTGGTGAGGTCATTTTGCCAGCTCCCACGGCTCTGTTGTACAAGGCCGTGACTTCGCTCAAGGCTTGTTGCTCGGTGTAGGTTCCAGCCGCAGGGACGGGGGCCACAGTGGCATTGGGAAAGGCGTCTTTCGTGAACAGGTTAATGTTGGTGGGTTTAAAAGGGCGGTTGGTCATGTTGAAGTCCGTTTGGCTGATGCCTTGAGGACTTGTCACGGTCACTCCGGGAATGTCTGCCCCGCCATTGGTGGCCAAAGCACCTGTTTGAATGCGGATGGTGGCTCCTTTGGGAACTTGTTGGCCTGTTTTGATCAGGAGCTGACTGGGGTTCTGGGGATCTCTGATCACAGACAAAATCGGGATGGTGACGGACTTGCTCACAGGTTCCGTCATCCGAGCCGAGATGCTGATTTTGGGGGCCGCTTTAACCCTGATGTCGCCCGTATAGGGAATGCTCACCCGGCTTTTGTTGTCCGGAGTACGGTCAGCCTCGGTGAGATTCACGATGCGAATCCCGGCAATGTTCACCGTGGGCACAGTACTGAAGGTTCTGATCGCCTGGCCAAGCTGACGAATTCGCAAAGACTCATCTCGTGTCGATGCGGCCGCTTTAACAAATGATGGATGTTGCCCATCTTCGAGCAGCCTCGAATGTTCCACGTGCGACCCGTTCACGGGAAGAAGCACGAGCAGAGTGGCAAACATCGCCCAAGCATTTGGCATAGCAATTCTCACTGGCGATCTGCAGCAGACATTGTGGAACTGTGTCACAATAGAGCTGGGTCACACAGCACGTGCGACAAATCGCGGGGACACAAAACCTGACTGACAAGATTTTATGCCTGCCAAACAGGCTACGCAAGACGGTTGAAGCCCGGAGGAATTTCAACCGGGGCTGGCGCCGATCGGCTGGTGAAGCGACTCAATCAACAGGCTCCCAAGAAAGTGGAGAATCACTCGGGGCTTCTTTTCCCAAAGAAGCCGTTGCGATTTGGCCCAACGAGGCTGTGTAGAAATGTAGGACGCCCTTTTCAGGGCGTCAGAACCGGCCGCACTTTGCGTTAACGACGGCCTGAAAAGGCCGTCCTACGAATAAATTCACATGCTCTACGGGCCCTGGCATGTCAGCCCGGGGCGGCGTTCATCCGCGTTCGCGGATTCTTTTGCCCCTGGCCGATTGATGCGATACCTTTAACGCTTAATCGCAACGTCGGAGATGTCGCCCAACTGACAACCATGTTTACACACAATCGTTACGTTGCGGCTTTCAAATCTGCCATCAATTTCCAATCTCCTTCGCAATGGCTCCGAGATCCGGCATTGTCCGACCTTCGTGGAAGACCACATGAAACTTCAGTCGCAATGACTCGCCTTTCTTCACGGTCAGCTTGCCATCCACATGTCCCGCTCGCTTTCCGAACGGATTGGCGACGAAGACACCATAATCACGATTGTGCCACCAACAGGTATGCGCGTTCTGAGGTGATGGGATGATCGTGATACCGATCACACTATCAACGATCTTTCCTGAGTAATCACACCATGCGGCCTGCTTGCCCCAGGTCTCTGCGGCACCTTTAAGACCATCGCTGCTTGTTATCTGACCGCCAGCTTTCTCTGTCAGTGATGTCGAGAGCCGAGCCCCCAGGCCCATTTCTTCCTGATCGCCGAAAACAAGATCTTCCTCCGAGGCTCGAAGTTCCGCATCCCAGGTCAACAGAAATCCGCCGCTGCGTCGACTCAGTTGATAGTCGGAATGCAGTTCGGCCAATTTCTTCCCGCTGGCCCGCAGCAATCGACTCTCCTCGGCAAAATGCAACACACCATTTCTGTCAACCGGCTCCGTAGAGAAGCGAACGTGTTCAATGCGTCCCTCGTTGCGCCAAAAGTCTTCCTGATTGATATCGCCGAACCCCAGCCATATGCCGGGATGCATGGTGTCATGGTCGACGGCGTCCACGGCCGGATTCGGTGGATGATTGCGAGTCGCCTTATGAATGCTTGTGAGCCGAACGTTGGCAAAAAAAGGTCGCAGGATCTTTTCGTCTTTGAAGACAAATTCCGTGAAGGGTTTTGAGCCATAATTGATAACGAGCCTGGACGCCTGTTGCTGAACTTCGAATCCACCTTCGATCTCATTGGAGCCCATCGTGCGGCTCGCCAGCAGATACGGAGCAATGCTGCTGATGATTGCCATTAGAACAGTCAGAGATGGTGCATTCGGCATGTGGATTGATCCTGTCAGATGGGGAGACCTGAAGTTGGGCGACGTGGCAGCTTTCCGTTATGTTCGAAGGACGTCATTCTACAACGCCAACGGGATTCTCCGGGTGGAAAAAGGGTTTTTTGCACTCAGGCACCAGCGAACAAATAACCTACCCAGCAACTCATGGCGAGCGGTTGGCGTTAGCCGACCGGTAGGCCGTTTTACCGGCCGGTTCACACCGGGCCGCTCGCCAAGTTGGTCACTTATTTCTTTGCCGCTGCCTAAGTCTCATTGCTCGACTTCTTTGCAGGTCTTTTTGCTGGGTGAAACTCGCAGTGGTGCAAAAGCCCGAGAACCACCGAGGTAAACCCGGTGGCGTAAGTGCGCGTTTTTTTGCTGCTGAGGATGGAATCAACTCCCAGCCCTCCCGCCACCGCGTCGCAGGCCATCTTCACCTGGATCCAGCAACTGGATCACATGCTTGACCTGATACGGTCGAGTCACCAGGCCCGCTGATCTTGCCGAGTTCCATTGCATCATGCACACATGATTGCTCGTCGCAAGGATGACCGGTGCCCCCGTGGCTTGATTAAGGAATGCTGATTTCCCTCGAAGAATCTCCTGCGAGTTCTCCGGCTTCTGAATGTTGTAGATGCCTCCTGAACCACAACAGTCACGAGCCTGAGGAGCCAATTCCCAGCGATAGCCGGTCGCATTCAGCACGTTGGCCGGGATACCCTGTTGCTTCTGGCCGTGAATCAGGTGACACGGAAGATCGACATAAACTCGCGCATCCTTCTCCAACGGCGTTCTTTGAGCCAGTTTGAGTTCGCTCAGAAATCCCAGCACATCGCGAACAGGCACTTTATCCGTCAACGTCTTCGAAAGAGCCAATCCGCAGCCCGATGAGTTACAGACAACCGCATCAACCGGCGCTTTGCCAAAGGCCGATCGATTCTGATCACGAAGCAGGTCGATGCCATCCAGGCCCAGATGCTCTTGAAACGCTCCGCAGCATCCCTGATCGGGCGGCACAATCACCTGCACATTGTTTTCTATGAGCACTCGTACGGTGGCAAAATTGATTTCTCGAAAAACCGATTCCATCAGGCAGCCGGTCAGCAACGCAACGCGTGGCCCGGTCGGACGATGCTCGACCATCAATCGCCGAGCATATGCGGCGGTGGACTCCATCAGCGGCGGACGGCCCGCAAACAGAAATTTGTGCGGCAGGATTCCCAGCGACCGCAACATTCTTGCGGGTAACATCGCCAGATTAAACAGCCACTGTCGTTGACTCAGCGCTGCGGCGAAACGTAATGAGAGCAGCGGACGAGTTCTCTCATTGGCCACATGCTGATGACGAACCTGCTCCAGAATATCGCCGTACGGAACATTCGCAGGACAAGCGGGTTCGCAAGCGAGACAGCCGACACATTCGTTCGTGTAATGAGCCGTGAACGGGTCGGGCGCGAGGCGACCTTCGGCTTCCTCACGCCACAATCGCAGCCGACCACGCGGAGAATTATTCTCGTCGCCTGTCATCTGGTAGGTCGGACAAACGGCCAGACAAAAACCACAATGCACGCAGTTCGTCAGCATCTCGCTAAGAGCGGGATGAGCATTCTCGTGCGGCGTGGAGCAGCCTGGTGTTTTCGGAGCTGGGGACGAGGTACTCACTTCTTTGAAAACTCCGTTGTCAAAACAGAAAGCCACTGTGCTTCCACGCCATGAGCCGCCGCACGCGGAAGATATCGAGAATGCCAGTCGCCACCGGATTCATGTAAAGCAGCGGCGTGAGATCGAACAATCTCCTGAACCACGGCGGCCGCATTTGCACCGTCATTCAAATAACCGTGTACGACGCCGTTGTAGCACAAGGCCAGACACTTAATGCCATAAGTCGCGGCCAGTTCGCTTGCCAAAGTTACAGCCCGATCCGGTGTTGTCTTCAGAGCGAAATCAGGGCAGCCATCAATCGGCGCTGGTGCCTGATGAACTGCCTTGAACGCCAGTTTCTGAGCCGACGCAAAAGCCGTCAGCATTGTTTCGAACACGTGCCATTCATCGGCCGGAGTATTGATCGCAATTCGTACCGTTAGTGAATCAGATTTGGCGGTTGCCATGACATCCACTGAATCGAACCAGTTCATCCAGCAGGACCGTAATAACTCGTGCATCGCTCTTATGACAACATCGCGTGAGCCGCTTAATTCGATGAGCCCATCCATGCCGCAGTGTGGTCGAAGTCGCAACACGAAGTCGACAGGTTCGCCGAAGCGACCATCGGAGTGCATCAGGAATCGCAGCAGATCGTAACCCGTCGTCGACTTGACCACTCGTTCGCCAATCCGCACAACTCGACCATCCGCGAGACGCCAGTTCATCCCGATGATGTTGTCGCAAAGCTCGCCACATCGTGATGACGCCGGAGCATACTCACTGGCCTTCACCTGCGTAGCTAGCGGCAGATTTGCATCCGTCATCAACGGGAACCGTAAGCGATGCGGCCCGATCAATTCATGAAGTTGCGACGCCGTGATATCCGCCGCGACGCAGATCACACCATCGATCGTGTCCAGAAACGGAGTGAACAATCGCGGGCCGAGAGTTTCTCCCGCCTTGTCTTTTTCGGAGTGTTCATCGTCATGAGAGTGAGCCGAAGTGGAAGCCTGCCCATTTGCTCCGACGAACGAGCGATCGGCAAACACTTTCAAGGGATTTAACTGATGCCGGGGATTAAACGTCGCAGGAACAGCCAGTTGCAGGCGAAGACTTTCCGGGCCGAATACAAGCGGCATATAACGAGCCTTGTCGTTGCCGATTCCATGTTCACCCGACAACGTGCCGCCGACTTCCACGACTCGACGCATCAATCGTTTGCTGATCGCTTCGACTCGTTCCAGTTCTCCGGGCTTGCGAGAGTCGAATAGAAAATTCGGATGCAGATTGCCATCGCCCGCATGGAACACATTAATCGCGGGAATCCCGATCGCATCGGCTTCGTCGTAAACGAGCTGCAACAGCTCCGCCAAAGCACTCTTGGGGATCACCGCGTCCTGCACGATCATGTCTGGACTAAGCTGTCCCATCAGGCCGCCAGCAACTTTGCGAGCTTTCCAGAGTTTCTTTCGTTGTTCCTCGTTGTCACTAAAATTCACCTCCATCGCCCCCGCGTCTTTCAGCAACTGCGCGACAGATTGCACTCGGGCATCGACCAGCACCGCCGGGCCTTCGATTTCCGTGACGAGCAAAAACGCGTCGGTCGGCAGTCCAACCGCCATCGGGCTGTTCTCGACCATGGCCACGAATCGTGGATCCATCAATTCAATCGCGACAGGAAAAGACGGATGCACGACAAGTCCGTGAACCGCTTTCTCAGCCGAATGCAGATCCGGAAACGTCGCGCGGAAGGTCCAGGCTTTCTCGGGACGTGGCAATAATCGCAGCCAGAACCGAGTAAACGCGCCGAGCGTTCCTTCGGAGCCGACCATCAGTCGCTTCCAGTCTTCATGCCAGTCGCCGCGTCCTCCGGCCGGTCCGCCGAAGCGATGCACACTGCCGTCGAGCATCACGACTTCCAGCCCAAGCACATAATTGCTGGTCACCCCATACCGAAAGCAATGCGCGCCGCCCGCATTCATCGCGACGTTGCCGCCGAGCGTACAAACGGGGCCACTGGAAGGATCCGGTGGATAGAACAAGTTGTGTGCTCGAAGAGCTTCATCGAGCTGATTCAGAGTCACGCTGCATTCGACTTCGCACCAGAAACCTTCTCGACAAATCGTGCGAATCTTCTTCAGCGACGACGTGTGTACCACAATGCCGCCTTGAGCTGCAACGGGACCACCAGACAGCGAAGTGCCTGCTCCGCGAATTGTCACCGGAACATTTAGTTCCCTCGATTCACGCAGCAGAGCGATCATTTCGTCCGCATCGGCGGGGATCACCACCGCATCCGGTCGAAAGGTCTTATAGCCCAGCCCGTCGGTGTTGTACCCCGCCAGCTGAGCCGGCGCCGACAGCACGCGTCCTCGCCGAATCGTTCGTTTGAGTTGAGATTCCAGAGTGGTATTCATTTGGCAGATTTCTGGATTCGCACAAGGTGGGACAGAGGTGTTTAAATCAATCAGCCGGAACGCGTTAGCGTCCGCTTGTTGCCGCTTTGGGTTTCGATTCGAAGCGTAAGGGCGCGAGCTCTCCGGTTTCTGCACGGAATCTGAGTTTCAACACCGGACAGCTTGCGCTGTTCCGCTTAAATTGAGCGTCACGAGACTAACGCCCGGCGGCTGATAACAACGTAAATCAACAGGAGACTTGGGGGCAGTCTACAGGAATCCGGCTCAAGTATCAGTGTGACAGGGAACCGATCCGCCGCGGATTCACGAGAGTAACGTTGATTTTGCAGCGGCCGGAATTCCGTTGTCACGAAAAAGTTGACGATGAATTCAGTTGCCTGGGGAGAATTCCATAAGCCTGCTAATATCCGCGGCCGCAGAAAATTCGCCTCATTCTTCTCGTTCGAAAAACGACATGACAGTATCAACCACTTTGACTGATTATCGCTGGCCGGCCGAATGGGAAGCTCATGAAGCGACGTGGGTCGCATGGCCAGTAAATCCCAATACGTGGCCCGGAATCTTCGAACGCATTCCCGCAGCTTTTGCGGAATTTGTTGCGGCTATGGCCTGCTACGAACCTGTGCGAATTCTTGCTGGTGGTCCGGGTGTTGCCGAGTCTGCTCGCCCTTTGATCGATGCAGCTTGCAGTCGTCGAGGAGCCCAGTTTGTTCCTGAGCTTTACGACATCCCCGTTAACGATTCCTGGTGTCGCGATCACGGTCCGATATTCTTGAATGGTCGTGCAGGTACTGCCGCGGCTGGCAAACAGGTTATCATCGACTGGAACTACAACGCATGGGGCGGAAAATATCCGCCCTGGAATTTTGACGAACTCACAGCCGGGCGAATTGGAGCAAAGCTGGGAATAAAAACGCTGCGGCCAGAATTAATACTCGAGGGCGGCGCGATTGAAGGCAACGGGGCCGGAACGATTCTGACCACCGCCAGTTGCCTGCTCAATCCCAATCGCAATGCCGGCGCGACGATTGAAAGCATGACAGAGGTGCTTTCTACCTGGCTTCAGGCGAAGAATGTCGTATGGCTTCCGGGACACGGAATCATTGGGGACGACACCGACGGCCACATTGATCAGGTCGCGCGGTTTGTGGATGAACGGCGAGTTCTCGTGGCGGCTCCGTACAGTGACGATGCTCCGGAAGCGTCAGATCTGCGTGCCAACTTCGACGCTGTGGCTGTCGCCAAAAACAATCGTGGCGAATCGCTGATTCCAATTCCGCTGTTTATGCCTCAGCCGAAAACACTGGAAGACAATCGCCTACCGGCCTGTTACTGCAACTACTACATCACTAACGGAGCTGTCATTGTGCCGGTCTTCGGCGATCCGGCCGACGATGTCGCAATGCAACAATTGCAGGACTGCTATCCTGATCGATCAGTCGTTGGCGTGAATGCAATTGATCTCGTCTGGGGCCTCGGAGCATTCCACTGTATGACTCAACAACAACCCAAAGCTGGGTCCTGAAACAAGGTGTGTGACGGACATCATCGCACACGATGATGCCACCGAAGAAGCCGCCATGAGTTGGTCCCCTGGATAGCTTCGCGAGACACGAGCCACAAACGCTCGTCAGCAGAGCGATCTGGAAACCTCACAGCAAGTCCTTGGAGACTCCGGCAAGCAGACCACCGAACGACATTACGCCCAAGTGGAGTTATCACGAGCCGATGCGAACGCCTTTCAGTTTGGTTGATGTGCGGTTTGCTCAAATAAACTCCTGCCGTTGCCTGAGGAACGCTGCCGTTTTCGGTAACCGCTGTTGTTCCATGATTCCGAGAAAGTCCGCCACGGAAATGGGTGGTGATTTTAAGCTTGCCCGTTGACGTTTTGCCGCTTCGCAAACGGCTTCCGGGTTGAGGTCGGTTAAATGAAAAACGAAATCATCCGGGTGCTGTGCTTCGATATCGAATTGAC
>JBILXT010000313.1:0-8596 GCA_044378235.1 Planctomycetaceae bacterium | reverse complement strand
TCAGTGGTGCGGACCAGCCCCTGGCCAAAGTACTTTTGCCAGATGCGATTCACGGCCACGCGAGCCGTCAGTGGATGTTGAGGATTCGCCAGCCAGCGTGCAAATGCCAGGCGATTGTTGGGAACATCCTCCGGGAGCGGCGGGAAGACAGCGGGTACACCAGGTTGAACTTCTTCGCCGGGATTGTCGTATTGTCCTCGGATCAGCACGTGGGCTTTTCGAGGATTCGCCATCTCCTCCATCACCATGACGGTCGGCAAATTCTCTTCAAACGCGCGACGTTCGTGTTGAAGTTTCCGCAGGCCCAGATGCGCTTCGCGGATCTCTGCCGAAGCACGATGCAGAATGAAGTATTGAGTCAGTTTCTTCTGTTGTGCGAGAGTTCGCATCTCCGGCTTGAGGCGAAGAATGTCTGAGATGCTTTGAGCGACTGCGATTACTTCAGCTTCGCCTGCGGAGACATCGCGGTTGTAAATTCGAACGTCATCGATTGCCCCGGTGAAAGGTGATGCTCCGCCACCGATTCGCAAAGTCTCCAGCGGCAGTGCAAACGTCTGGTTGATGCGGTCCAGAGTGATATTCATCTCAAACGGCTGACCGTCGACATAGACCTGCACGCCGCGAGCAACCCGAGAGCCATCGTAAGTCATTGTGACGTGACACCACTCATTCAGCGGCAAAGGTTGGCGGCTTTCCAATCGAATAGCATCATCGAGCCAGCGATTGATCAGATTGACCTGCAGCAAGCCATCACGCAATTGAAGGGAGTAGCCAGCTCCTTCTTCAACCGGCGTCATTCGCGAAATCACCGTCCCGTTGGCTTCCTCCGCGCGAAGCCATAGGGCGATGGAAAACTTATCCATGTAACCAAACGATGCCGTATCGCCCGCGTTGACGAAGCTGCCATTATGGAACTTGATCGAATGACCAACCGCGCCGGGGGAATAGGGGCTGGAAGTGACGTCAAACACGCTATCCATTTTGCGTGCCTGGTCGTAAAGGCTCAGGTCAAATGCCATGTGGTTGACCAGCCCGTCGGTCACGGACCAGTCGATCTCGGAAGCGGCTGCCAGACTCAGTTCCCACTCGCGTTGCGTATCGACCAGTGTTGCGTCGAGTTCACGAATTCGCGATTCCGTCGTTTGAATCTGCTGAACCAGTTCGCGGAGCCGATCTTGTTCGAAAGGCCGAGGTGCACGAATCATGGGAGGCGAATTGCCCTCTTTGAGTGCGCGTCCATTCTCCGGCACGTTATTGAAGTAGGCAAAGACCTGATAGAACTCTGTCTGTCGGATGGGATCGTATTTGTGATCATGGCAACGAGCACATCCCATAGTCAGGCCAAGCCAGACGGTCGCTGTTGTGTCGACTCGATCAACTACGTACTCCACCTGGTACTCTTCGGCGATGATGCCGCCCTCGGAGTTACCTCGATGATTGCGATTGAACCCTGTCGCAATGCGCTGGTTGAGAGATGCGTTCTCCAGCAGGTCGCCAGCGATTTGTTCCACGGTAAACTGATCGAATGGCATGTTGTTGTTGAAGGCCTCAATCACCCAGTCGCGCCAACGCCACATGGAACGAGGTCCGTCGTTCTGGTAACCACTGGTATCGGCGTACCGAGCGGCATCCAGCCATGTGGCCGCCATGTGCTCGCCGAATCGTGGCGACGCCAGCAACCGGTCGACAACGGCTTCATATGCGGTTGATGATTGATCTGCCAGGAACGCTTCGACTTCGGCCGGAGTCGGTGGAAGTCCGGTGAGATCGAGTGTGACGCGACGAATCAAGGTGCGTCGATCGGCTTCCGCAGATGGCTTCAGGTTCTCCTGTTGCAGCTTCTGCAGGACCCAATGATCAATTGCGCTGTTGCACCATTGGGGATTCTCCAGTTGCGGAAGTTCATGTTTTTCCGGACGGAGAAAAGCCCAGTGCTCGGTCCATTTCGCACCTTCCTGAATCCAGCGAGTCAGCAACTGAACTTCGGCTTCGGACAATTCCTGCCCCGCATCTTTGGGCGGCATCTTGTGATCCGCGTCGGTTGAGGTAATCCGCTGATGCAACTCGCTTGCGTTGAGATCATTCGGGACAATGGCCGTCTTGCCATCACGTGACGCGAAAGCACTTTCACGCACATCAAGTCGTAGTCCACTGGCTCGTTTCTGTTCATCCGGCCCATGGCACGTGAAGCACTTGTCGGAAAGAATTGGGCGGATTTCACGATCAAAGTCAACGAGCCGGATAGACTCTTCAGCACCCGTAGCAACCATGCGAAACGTCGACAGGAACACTGTCAGCGAAAAAGTGAACAAGCCAACTCTCATACTCCACGCCCCACGCCCAGTGTCGCAACAACTCCGGATGCCGCTAGAGTACCAGAACACTGTGTTGAGTGTAAATAAGTCGGCTGATTGTCCCAGTGAAGGACACCGCTTTATGCTTGTTCTGTAGATCCTCCCTGCCGGGGAGGACTTCGCGATTGGCCGAGGCCTTTCTGCAGATCGCTTCGACTGAAGCCGAATCCACCAAGATTACAGCATCACGCTGTCAGTTTTTTCGGATTCGGCGATGCGATTGCGGGCGTGGTCGGACCAGGGGCCGCGGGAATCGTACTGCAGATACTGCTTCCAGTAACTCACCGCTTCATCCGCGCGGTCGGTTTGTTCCAACAGTTGAGCGTAATGCAGAAGTGCATCGGGGTTGGATGGGTGGATTGAAATCGCTGTGATCAGCGATGTTTCGGCCAGTTCCAATTGGCCCTGTTCAGACTGCAGGCAACCCAGCTGAGTCCACGCTTCGATAAAGTCCGGAGCTGCCTCAATCGCACAGTAGTATCGCTCGATGGCCGCGTCGACTCGACCAGCCCGATACAACGCATCGGCCAGATGAAAGTTCAGATCGGCCGGATCGGGGAACAATGTCGCCTGTTCATCGTCAGGTGATGACAGACCGGATCGGATCGAAGACATCTCCGAAGCCAGCAGACTCAGTCCATTGCGAAATGAGTTAATCGCTGATTCAAACTCGGCTTCTTCGGTCAGTCGACAGCCCTCATGAAACCACTCTTCTGCATTCCAGTCAGACATCTGCCGTTCTTCACGCTGCTGTGCGGGTGAGAACGGCAATGAGACTGGATCGTCATCATCAGTCAGGTCATCATCCAAACCGTCGGACTCTGCTGAGCCTGACAATTTCGGTTGAAAGACTTCGAGAGATGGTTCGGCAGCGTCGAAGTCCAGAAGTCGTTGACCAGTGCGAGGATTCAGCACGCCGCGGTCATCTCGCATCAGAACTTTCTCATCCTGCACCAGAAGGTTCAGTTGTGCGAGCGAACGATCGGTTCCGGCAATAGTCAGGCTGAGTTCCGCCAGACTCTTCTCGAGCGTCTGAGCAGAGACACCTTGTTCGAGCAGTGATGCCAGACGTCGTGCGCTGGCCACTTCACGGTAATCGAAGTACGGCAACCTGCCGATTCGCCGAACTGGCTTGATCAGACCCAGTCGAGCCCAGCGGCGAATCATGCGGACAGGAATATCCAGCAAACGGCTGAGCATCGCCGGCGTATGTGCACGGCGGATTTCTTCGCGGTGGTCGTCCAGGCCGAGCAGTTGCAGCCAGTCGGATTCAGCCAAGATGCGCACTTCCAGGCCATCGGCAATCATCTGCATGACTTGCTGAAGTTTCTGAGACGCACCGCCGTCATCTTCCAGAGGCCAGCCTTCTTCGCCGATCACCAGCATGGTTGTGGAGCCGCTGACCGAATGGGTGGCTCGACCACCGTATTGTTCGACCATGCTAATGGCGTCGCGGTGGATCATGGACGCCAGGGTGCCTGTGAATGCAACCGTTTCACCTGAGAGGGGAAGAGAGCTGACAGCCGTCGGCAGTGGCAAAGCGGATTCCGCAACGGCGGACGCATCGGCTGCTTGCTCATTGACGTGACCGTTTTCGTCACTCGAATTGAATTCGGCGTTGGTCGGTTCAGCAGACACTTTTGATTTCCGGTCGATCACCGGCCAGCTTTCGTATCGATCAAGGAATTCAGATGACTGAGGAAGTTTCGAACTTTGGAAACTCCCTCCGTTTTGCTCGAAGATACCGTCGAAAAAAGACGAAGGGTAGCAATCGGGCGTTCTACTGCTATAAGAGAGTAAACTCCTGAAAAGATCTGGCACAGTGGCTGAAATCGTGTGATTTTTCAGGCGTATCTGCGGTTCTCGCTTGAATGCCGCCGGAATTCAGATCTCATCTCCTGTCGTTCAATCCACCAAGTTATTGTCGAAGGTCCCGGGAATGTCCTCTCTGCAGTCGTCCGATCCATCAATCTGGAATGCCATTGTCAACGAGCGTCGTCGTCAGGTCGAAGGTCTCGAACTGATTGCGTCCGAAAACTACACCAGTGCGGCCGTGATGGAAGCGGCTGGTACGGTGCTGACCAACAAATATGCAGAAGGTTATCCGGGCAAGCGTTATTACGGCGGCTGTGAAAACGTTGACGTGATTGAAAACATTGCTCGTGAGCGAGCCGCCGAACTGTTTGGCGCGGAGCACGTGAACGTTCAGCCTCACGCGGGTTCCCAGGCCAACATGGCGGCCTACATGAGCGTGCTCAACGCTGGCGACACGATCCTCGCGATGGATCTGGCTCACGGTGGACACTTGACTCATGGAATGCATTTGAATTTCAGTGGCAAGTTGTACAAAGTCTTCCATTACGGCGTTCGTCAAAACGATCACCGGATCGATTTTGATCAGGTGGCGTCTTTGGCCAAAGAGCATAAGCCGCGGATGATCGTAGCGGGAGCCAGTGCGTATCCTCGCGAGATCGATCACGGCAAGTTCGCCGAGATTGCGAAGTCTGTCGGCGCAATGTTGATGGTTGATATGGCTCACTATGCGGGTTTGGTTGCGGCCGGGATTCACAACAGCCCGGTTCCGCACGCAGACTTTGTGACATCAACATCGCATAAGACTTTGCGAGGACCCCGGTCTGGTTTCATTCTGTGTCGCAAAGAACATGCGGCGAATGTCGATCGCAGCGTGTTCCCCGGAATTCAGGGCGGCCCGCTGATGCACATCGTTGCGGCGAAGGCTGTCTGCTTCGGAGAAGCTCTGCGACCTGAGTTTAAGGCTTATGGTCAGCAGATTGTGGACAATGCCAGAACTCTGTCTGAAACGCTGATGTCAGGCGGTCTGCGACTCGTTTCCGGCGGCACAGACAATCACCTGATGATGTGTGATGTCACGACGATTGGACTGTCCGGCAAGATCGGTGAACATGCTCTGGACAAAGCCGGCATCACTGTCAACAAAAACATGATTCCTTACGATCAGCGTAAGCCGATGGATCCAAGCGGTGTTCGAATCGGAACGGCCGCATTGACAACTCGCGGTATGAAGACCGACGAAATGAAGCGGGTTGGTGCATGGATCCTGGCGGCGTTGAAGGGGCATGATAACGCGACGGAGCTGGAACGAATTCGCCTGGAAATCGCTGAGTTCGCTCGGGCGTATCCAGTGCCGGGCATCGTGTTGTAGAGCGTTGTCGTTGTCGGGTGCGTGAAGCGGAGTGTTAACGCACCAACAGAAAGCGTTTCGATGGTGTGTTTGGCTCCGCTTCACACACCCAGCTTGACTTCACCTCCATCAGGCTGAATAAGGGGCTCAAACCCTTAAGCTGTTAAACATGCTCGGCACACAACAAAAAAGAGCCCGGGACGAGTCATCGTGCCGGGCTCTTTTTAATTTTCGATGGCAGGATCAATTACTTGCGAGCGTTCATCGTTGCGAGTGAGGCTTGCACCAGGCGGCGAGACTGAACGGCTCCGCGGATTGCATTCTGGAATGCTCCGGCGTCAGCAACACCGGACAGCAGCATGATCGTCTGGCCGCTGGCCGCCTTGAGGCGAATATCGGCGGCTCGGAAAAACGACTGGCCCGGCAGTTCAACCAGTTCGACACTCGCGATGTCATTCAGGTCAACTGTGCTGGTTCGCTGGCTGCCCATCGTTGACCAGATCTGAACAGATCGATTTGTCAGGATGTATCGTGATCCGAGACGATTCAGAAGGAATAACAGCAATCCCAGCGGAGCGAGCGGCAGTCCGAAAATCACATAGGACAGCTTTACACCGCCGATTTTTACGGGGATAGAATCCAGCAACTGGCCGATGAGTCGACCGAGAGCCGTAGCACCAATGGACGGAAACTCCGTCATGATGCGGGATTCCAGAGTCGGGCTGACACCAGCGATAGCCTGAGCTGACATGGCGAACCTGTGTATTTGCAGAGCAAAACAATTCTTCGAGACCAAGGGGCGTGAGCCACCCTCAAACGTCCTGAGAACTTACCACGGCCCAGCCCGATTTTCCATCGCACCTGCCGACGGCCACTCCCTTTCGTGGCATTGAGAGATCTGCGCGGCTGCGAGAGACCGCAAAAAGGCCCGTTTTTCTAAAGGTGACTCGGCGGGAATCCGAGTCGGAAGACCATTAACCCCGTAATTTCTCGATTTGATTCGAAATCGAATCCGATCGTAAAGTTGATCGATTCCTCGGCGGAAATCAGCGAGCGGCAATTCTCTGCTCTGTCAGGAATCGCGTCGAAAGGCTCGCGTCGGAAGTGAGTTGCCATTCTTGCTGTGACGGCGGGCCATGAAACATCAGGATGACTGTTCCGAATCCCGAAAGGGCAATTCTGGCCTCCATCGAAATCACAGGAAGTGCCACTGCAGCGCAGCCGATCAGAACGCCGCAGGCCATTGGCAGTAATCCACGGTCGTAAGACCAGACAATTGGTTTTCTCAACAGAAGCCGAGAGATCGGTCCGAGGCGAGGTTTCCAATAAAGACAGCAGCGAATGCACCGCAAAGTCCCACAGACGAGGGGCATCACCAGTGTCAGTGTCAACGCAAAGGAATTCATGGCCTCCTGTGCCCGAAGGTCAGTGTTCCAAATCGCCAGATGACTGAAAACGAAAGTTCCGAGGGAGAACAGGATCCAAGCTGTCAGCGTGGCCAAGATAATAGTCTTGGACCATTTTCTCGTCGGTTCGTCTCCCTCAGAGCCTAATTGGGAGAATGGAAACAGACGCCCTTTCGAAGACTTGGTATTCAGAAAGGAAAACGTCTCGGGTCCCGTTGCTGGCAATTCAATCATGAGCAGATGGTCAGAGAGACGACGCAGTTGTTCCAGGCACGATTGATAATGAATGGCTATTGCGATCAAAAGAACAGGGATCGCCAGCCATGGAACAGGAATCGTCCAAAGGACAAGGCCAGGGAGAAACCAGCCAAGGATGGTGCTCAGGTTTGAACATGGCTGCTGGCAACTCGCAAGTGATTTGATAAACCTGACGCGACCGGAAAGGAGCATTCGACTAAGCAGCCATGCCCACGGAATGAGAACCAGCCCATCGGGCGCGAACCATCCGCACGTCAGTGTCAGTCCAACCATACAGACAATCTCAGCCGCCGGAATGATTCGCCGATGTGGCAGACAATTCTGATCACCGTCCCACCCGTGAATTCCGAGCCAATGCATCATCTGTGGATGATGTAATGGGCTGCGAATAAACTGGGAGCCCGCAAAGACGATGACTCCTCCGAGAATTGGCAACAGAAACATGGACTGACGAGCCTGGTGCAGGCGGAGCATATCAGGGTCAACGACGGTGGCAGAATGGCGGCTTTGCGGAAGGGTCATGAATCCACGAGGAGTTCCCGCTGCGATTAAGACCGAAAATGCCAATGGCAGTCCAACGAATCCAAAGAATCGCAAAAGCGTCCATAGTGAATCCGTGCTCATGATATGTCGATGACGCAGTCGATTCATGGAGATCTCACTAACAGATTTGTCTGCACTTTGGTCATGTCGATGTCTTAGCAACTCATGTTCAGAATCAGATTGATTTATGATCATCTGTTTGTGCCTGACGATTCTTCAGGATGCCTTTCGGGGACGATCAAGCCTGTCGCTGTTGGCTATTGGCCACTGCGGAGGAATGCAGCGACCCGATCGTCGACATCGGGGAAAATCAGCGAATTGATTCCCTCGAAAGATGACTGGGATTCGCGTATTCGAAATGCGAGTTCCTCGCGGGTGAGATTCTCTGCCAGAGTTCCGTCGCGAAGAATCAGCAGTCGATCCGCGAGCTCGGCGACAACTTCTGCCACGGGCGTCGTCATAATTATGGTCTGCCCGCTGTTGCGAGCGCGATGTTGGAGAACGCGTCGTAACGCTGAGATACCCGCTGGATCCAGGCCACCACTGAATGGCTCGTCAAGAAGAAGCAAGTCGCGGTCTGGCAGAAGTGCCGTGCACAGGCCAACTTTCTTTTTCTGTCCCGTCGACAGATTCCATAGCAATTGTGATCCGGCGTCTGTCAGTCCAAAGAGCTCCAGTAAGGCATCGATCCGATCGACAGCGGTTGCTGCAGGGATTCCGAAGAGCTCGGCGACACCTCCAAGGTATTCACGAACAAGCATAGAACCGGGCAACCATGCCTGATCAGGTAGAAAGACAGTTCTTCTGCGGGCGGCTCGCTCTGATTCCACCGAACACCGACGGGGACTATTGAAGACACGAACAGATCCTCG
>JBILXT010000312.1:0-8603 GCA_044378235.1 Planctomycetaceae bacterium | reverse complement strand
GATATCAGCGTCGGCGGCCGGAGCGGCCTCCTGAGCATTTGCGGAGGCACTGACTCCGACGCAAACGCCAAATGCAGTCGCGAGCCACCAGGCTTTTAGAACATTCTGACCGGTAACAAAGCAAGTTGCAGCCACGGGAGACCTCAGCCATTGAATAAGTGATCACGTTCGTTCAGACACTGTTTCAGCAGTTTTCGCATTATAGCCCAGAGCGGCTGTGAAAAAATGTAGGACGCCCTTTTCAGGGCGTTGAAATTGGCCGTTTTGCGACATCGACGGCCTGAAAAGGCCGTCCTACGAATGAACTCACAGCCTCCGACAGCCGCTTGGAGTAGCGCACACGAAATCTGGCCCCGTCACACCCAAAGATTCGACGATTGACACCTGATATCAGCGTGGGTCTGATATTCTGCGGTACATGGTATTGACCGATCTCGTGTTTAAGCAGAAGGCAAAGTTGGAACCAATGACCCGTCGCACAATGACTGTGATCGTGAATCCTCGCGGAGGACTTCGGCGCGGTAGTGAAGTGCTTGATCAGATCCGTCCAATTCTGACTGCAGCCGACATCGATCTGAATGTAATGGTGACGACTCATGCGGGGCATGCATTTCAGATCGCACACGAAATGGATCTGCATTCCTGCGATGGTCTCTGTGTTGTTGGCGGAGACGGAACTCTACACGAAGTGGCGGATGGACTCCTGCAGCGAAGCGAACCGATCCGTGTGCCGCTCGGAATAATTCCCGCCGGAACGGGCAACACGGTCGCTCAGCATCTGACTTGTGATACTCCCATGGAAGCAGCACAGCGGATTGCTCTTGGGCACGTGCTTCCGCTGGATGTGATTCAGGTGCAGCTCAAGGATCGACTTGTGCATTGCATCGACATGGTTGGCTGGGGAGCGGTCTCAGACATCAATTTTAATGCTGAACGCTGGCGAATTCTGGGGCGTCAGCGATATGCAGTTGCAGCCCTGTGGCAAATCGTGCGAGCACGTCGTCGGCGAGCCACTCTGATACTGGACGGTGTCGCGCATTCAGATGATTTTTTATTCATCATCGCCTGCAACCCGAAATACACAGGAGCCGGGATGCAACTGGCCCCGCGAGCAGAACTTCATGACGGGCTGATGGACGTTATTGTGGTGCAAAATGCCAGTCGATGGCAAATGCTGAACCTGTTTTCCAAAGTCTTCGGCGGATCTCACATTCGCCTGAAATGTGTCGAATACCATCAGGTGAAGTCATTTGAGATCAGGACAGAAGGACAAGATCTGATGAATCTCGACGGCGAGATGAAAGGATTTTCACCGGTCGCCGCCGAGGTTTTGCCATCAGCATTAAGCGTGTTTGCCTGACAGGCTCAGACGATCAGCCCATCTGGAGAGCCGCAACCTGCTTCAAAGCCTGTGCCGCAACGTTTGCATCGCCATTGCAGTGAACCAGCAGGGCCTTAGCAGCCTGCAACAGACTGATGTTAACCGTTTCTGAAGAAGTCGTCGCGACGGACACAACCTTTGCACCAATTGGGCGGCGACCTGGTTTTGCGGCACCGGCTGGGCGCTTGACAACGGTACGTGTCAAACCCAGTTTCTTGCGAGCGTTTGCGAATGCCACCTGGCAACTGGCGGAATTGAAATCCACTTTAGGGTACTTTTCACGCAGAGCCGTAACAACTTCAGGGCCTTTGATTGAGTTATTGTTTTTGACCAGATTGAAGATCTCCTGAGAGATAACAACTCCACCTTTTGCCGCTGCGCGTTTCGCCATGTTGTTTGTTCCTTACCTTTGCAATTTCATAAAGTCAAAATGATTGTACTACGTCATCGTAGTCATTCGCACTAAGGCTGATCGAACGACCTAATTGGTCTTTTGATCGCCTGTATTGACATCGTTATTAACAGTCTCAGGCGAGTGTTTCAACACTGAGCAATGCTATTCTCTGGCTCTTACGCAGAATCCCGCACTCGACTATATTGATGAGTGTTCATCAAATACATCATACCGATCTCCTTAAGGCTGCACTGCAGCAAGTCGCTGAAATGTATCTCGATAATGCAGCCACAAGTTTTCCCAAGCCCGAATGTGTTTATACCGCCGTCAATGACTGGCTGCGGAATGGAATGGCTGCGGGACGAGGCAGCCATCAGGGAACAGACGACACGGGCCGCATGATTGATCTGGGCCGCTCAAGACTGGCTCAGTTGCTGGGGCTGAGCTCGCCATCCAGAGTCATCTATACGCTGAACTGCACAGACAGCCTGAATACTGTCCTGCAGGGATATCTGAACGAAGGAGATCGCGTCGTTGCATCGACGTTGGACCATAACTCCGTACTTCGACCTTTGCAGGCTCTTAAGCAGCGTGGCGTTATTGTGGAGTTAGCTGAATTCGATCCACTCAGCGGCCAGATTGACATTGAGCAATTCACGACACTGTTGAAGGGTCCGCCAACGCGACTGGTTGTCCTTACGCACGCTTCGAACGTCACTGGAATTATTCAGCCCATTGGAGAGCTCATCAGGATCGCTCATGAGGCAGGTGCGGCTGTCCTTTTGGACGCTGCTCAGACGGCAGGGCATATCCCGATATCCATGCAGAAACTGGGTGTTGAGTTTCTTGCTGCCGCTGGACATAAAGGATTGCTAGGCCCGCTGGGAACTGGGGTGTTATGTATTGGAGCCGAACAGGAAAAATTCCTGCAACCGCTTCGATACGGCGGTACAGGGACCAACAGCGAGCTTTTAGAACAGCCGTTCGAAATGCCATCGCGTTATGAAAGCGGAAATGCCAACGTCCCTGGCATAGCCGGATTGAATGCCGGAACAGAGTGGATCCTAAAGGAAACGGTAGAAAGCAATCATCGAAGAATTCAGACTCTTTCCATTAGTCTGATAAATGGTCTGCGAGAGATTCCGGGCGTCGAATTGTTGTCGCCGGACCAGAGCGAGAACGTCGGAATTGTGACATTCAATGTCAGGAATCAGGACTGTCGTGAGGTTGCAATGATTCTGGATCAATCATTCCAGATTCAGTGTCGAGCGGGGCTGCACTGTGCTCCACTGGCACACAAGACACTGGGGACGTTTGTTAAGGGTGGGGCGGTGCGATTGAGTCCCGGAGTCTTTACGACGGAAGAAGAAATTCAGGCTGCAACTGAGGCAGTCCATGCGATTGCTCAGTTGGGATAGTTGTCTTCTTGATCGGGGGGCATGAAGCGGAGGAAGCCTGGTGTCATCGAAGTGACACCTGTTCACTTGATAACTTCGGGGCCGGAATATGTCTGACGGAAACCGTGACAGTAAAAAGCCATTCCGCCCGATTGCATGGTGCAGGGGGTTCTATACACTATTATCCTGCAGGAACGGCAACCACGATCACTCAGTGCATGCTCCATCGCGTTCCCAGCGGGGCCGAAAAGCACATGGGAATGAGCAGTAATCAGAGAGTGAGTGAGTGGGCACAACGCGTTGACACAGAGACATGCGGTTTGGATGCGATGTTGGCCCTTGAGGATAGTGAGATCCAGGCAGATTTCTGCGAAGCATGCACAGCAGGGGTAAGGAGTATCAACCAGGGGAACGAAAGTTTGGCCACCTTTTCAGCAAAGTAGAAGGTCTGTCGAACATCGTTCAATGCATTCGTATGTGAGTTAGGTCGGAGCCAATTGGTCTGTATCCAGGATGTTGATCATGGGGACGGTCAGGAAGACTCGTGGATTCACAATCATCGAACTGCTGGTCGTGATCGCTATCATTGCGATGCTGGTTGCACTGCTGCTGCCCGCTGTCCAGCAGGCCAGAGAAGTTGCTCGTCGAACTCTGTGCAGGAACAATCTCAAGCAGTGGGGACTTGCTCTTCATAATTATCACGATACCAACCTGATCTTTCCTCCAGCACTCAATCATCCCGGCCGTGTTTCCTGCAGTGGTGCAACTCCGGGTGTTTATGGGGCGACTTTGTATTCTGGTCAAAATCGAGTTCAGAATACGCCGGGCTGGATTTATTTGTTGCCCTACAACGAACAATCCTCGGCCTACAGCCTTTACGACTTTGATACGACCGCCAGCCTGTCGTCCCCATGTGGGTTTGCACTTGCGGGTCCGACAAATCTAAACCCAAATCTCGCCGTCACATCAATGCCCGTGCCGTCATTGGAATGTCCGTCTCATCCGCAGGCCGGAGAAGTTTCCACATCAGCACCAACAAGTTCAAATTCGTTCTTTTCACGTGAGAAGGCTCGAAGAGCAAGTTATGGCTTCGCGACTGGTGGTATGACCGACTACAGCTTTCTCTACACGGCCTACCACAGCGATATTCGTCAGGGCATGTTCGGGAATAGTGGTGGTGCTCGACAGCGGGATATTACCGACGGCATGTCCAACACCATCGCAATCGGTGAATCATGGGGTGGAGAAAGATTCAAGCGAGACGGCAATCATGGCCCGTGGGGGCTCAATGGGACACATACCTGCTGCCATCTTTATACTCCTTCCAGCAGCATTAACAGGCTTGATATGTCTACCATTTCTGCAGTCAGTGGAACTGGCACTTTCGCGTCTCGTTTCAAGATCAATGCGGTGATCAACAACGACCCGCAGAAGCGTCAGTATGCCTGGGGTTATGGCAGTCGACATGCGGGCGGAATTCAAGTGCTCATGGCGGATGGCTCTGTGAAATTCATGAGCGAAGACATGGACGTTCTGACGTTCTGGAGGCTGACGTACATTCATGATGGCCAGGTCGTCGGAGACCTGTGACAACTCCGTCGAGTTTCAGCATGGTAAGTCTGAACGGGGCTCAGTGGCCCCGGGGGGCTCCGAAAGTATGCTTCCGGCTGCATAAAAGTTTTGTGGCTTTGAGTGGTGTTGTCTTCTGTCTATGCTGTCGCAGATAACGGAAGCAAGTGATCCTCGCCGGATTGCTTCGCTCTGCCGCCGTCCATCACTATCACAGAGATGACTGCCCGTGAAACGCCCCGCCTCGAAAACCCGCGAATTGATCGCTAAGCCTTGTCTCATGACTGAGTCTTTGCGATCTCCCGTAACTTACCTGCCCCTTCTGACGCTGATTTTGGCAATTGCCAACTCCATCGGGTGTAGCCGTTCTGTGGCCGCTGATGAACAGTCTGCGACAACTAACACCAGCGATCTCGCGCGGAACGAGTTTTTCGAACAGAAGATCCGGCCGCTGCTCGTTCGGCATTGTTACGAATGTCATTCGGGAGCCAGCAACGAAGTTAAGGGCGGCCTGCGACTGGACTACCGTGAGGCAGCATTAAAGGGTGGTGACTCCGGTCCCGCATTGAAGGCAGGAAGCCCGGATGACAGTCTGCTGCTCAGTGCAATCCGACATGACGGCCTGGAAATGCCACCGGGAAAAAAGCTGACGGATGCTGAAATCATGAGCGTCGAAGAATGGATTCGTACAGGGGCCTTTGATCCTCGCGATCATCCTCCCGATCCCAAAGCCATTGCCAGCGAAACATTCGAAGCTCTCTATCAGGATCGTCGCCAATGGTGGAGTCTGCAACCGCCGGTGATGGCCACACCACCGCAAGTGAGTTGGCCTTCCCTTGAAGGCCAGAACTCCGGGAATGAAATCGATCAGTTCGTTTTAGCGGCGTTACAGGCCCGGCAGTTAACCCCCGCATCACGTGCCGACGAGAGAACTCTGATTCGCAGAGCCTGCTTTGCGGTCACCGGGCTGCCTCCCTCACAGGAACAGCTCGATGCATTTCTAAGCGATCAACAGCCACAATCCTGGCCGCGAGTCGTTGAACAGCTTCTGGCATCACCTCATTTCGGAGAACGCTGGGCACGACACTGGATGGATGTCGTTCGTTACACGGACACCTACGGCTATGAATGGGATATGCCGGCCAAAGGTGCGTGGCGATACCGGGATTATCTGATTCGAGCTTTCAATAGTGACGTGGGCTTTGATCAGCTCGTACGAGAACAGATCGCGGGCGATCTGCTGAAGTCTCCGCGACTGAATCATGAACTCGGCATAAACGAATCTTTGATCGGTCCGATGTTCTACCAGATGGGGGAGAAACGTCACGGGGACAGTTCGGAGTTTAACGGCATCCATCAGGAAATGCTGGACAACAAGATCGATGCGTTCGGCAAAGCGTTTCTGGCTACTACGATCTCCTGTGCTCGTTGCCACGATCATAAACTTGATGCAGTCTCACAGCGCGACTACTACGCGCTGGGCGGGTTGTTTATGAGTGCTCGCTGGATTACGAATACGGTCGATCTGCCAGAACGCAACGAGACCATTCGTAAAGAATTGAAACAGTTGAAGCGTCAGTTGCGAATTGAGCTGGCTCAGCGATGGCAGACCAACCTGGAGAAACTCACGACAGAGACACTCACGACGCTCAGCACAAAAGTTCCTGAGCGACCGCTTGAGGATCCTCTGCGAATCTGGTCGCAGCTGCAATCTGCGAATGTCAGGGCCGATGGCGTCGCGATAAACTGGCAGGCTCTGCAAACATCATATCGCGAGGAAAGCCAGCGGCGCATCGCGGAGAACTCAGGCCACTTTGCGATGGTGGTCGACTTTCGTGATGGCGTTCCCGAAGAATGGTCGACCGACGGTGAGGGAACTCGTGAAATCTCCCCCCGCGGTGACTTTGTCGTGACGTTGTCCGGAGAAAAGGCTGTGGACTCCATCCTGTTTGGTGGGCTCTGCACCAATTCTTTGTCGCCCCGAATGAATGGTGCGCTGCGGACACCGTGGACAAAATCATTGGGGCCGGGACATCTTAGCTTTGAAGTCGCCGGCGGAGATTTCTCGGCTCAACGAACCGTTGTCGACAATGCATTTCTGACGGAGAAACAACAGTATCTGGCCAACGCGACGCCTCAATGGAGACTGGTCGACACACTTTCAAGTCTCGACCGAAACGTGTACATCGAATTCGCCACAAAGACCAGCAACCCCAATTTCCCTCCACGTGTCGGTCTCGGCGGAGCATGCTCGGAAGAACAGGTCGCGGATCCTCGCAGCTGGTTCCAGATCAGCCGCGTCGTAAAACACACGGCCCCGTTCTCCCCCAAAGATGAACTGACACGGATGCTGTTGCTGCTTGACGGCGAGCCCCCTCAAACGCTGGATGAGGCGTCCGGTCTGTTGCGAACGGTATTGAAGGAATCGATCTTCGCCTGGCAGGAAGAGCGTCCCACAGACGATCAGATTCGTCTGCTGAACTGGATGCTTTCGAGTGAGTTTCTGGAGAACTCGGCGGAAACAAACAAACAGGACTCGTCGATCAATCGTGTTGTTCAGAGCTATCGAGAGCTGGAGAAAAAACTGGCTGAACCGACGACCGTCAACGGCATGGCCGACATTGATCAGCCTCAGGATTATCGTCTGAACATTCGTGGTGATTATGATCAGCTGGGAGATCCTGTTCCGCACGGAGCGGCTCGCTTCCTTCTGGATGTGTGTGGGGCAACCGAGACACAGCGTACGCGACTGGAACTGGCTGAACTGGTTGCCAGTCCGAAGAATCCTCTGACAGCACGAGTCTATGTCAATCGCGTCTGGCACTGGCTGTTTGGTCAGGGGCTGGTCAGAACTCCGGATGACTTTGGCCATGTGGGTGATCAGCCTTCGCATCCCGAGTTGTTGGATTATCTGACTCATCAATTTGTCGCCAGTGGCTGGTCGACGAAGCAACTGGTTCGCAGCATTCTGCTGAGTCAGGCCTGGCAGCAATCTCAGCATTCCGCGACTGGAGCACTGGATGTCGACCCCACGAATCGGCTGCTCCATCATTTTCCTGTCCAGCGACTGGACGCAGAGAGTCTCCGTGACGCCATGTTGTTTGTGTCGGGACGAATGGATGCCAGCCTGTATGGTTCAACTTCGAATCCCTACCGTCTAAACGAAGATGATCAGAAGCGGCTGTTCTCTGGTCCGCTGGATGGACTTGGCCGACGTTCAATCTACACCAAAGTGACCATTATGGAGCCACCTCGGTTTCTGGCCACGTTTAATCAACCGGCCCCGAAGATTCCGACAGGCCGACGCGATGTCACGACGACACCCGCTCAGTCACTGACCTTGCTGAATGACCCATTTGTCGCAGGTCAGGCGGATTACTGGTCGACGCAGTTGATCGTGCGAAGCGATCCCACGATCGAGTCCCGCTTGCAGCATATGTTCCTGAAGGCGTTGGGAAGAACAGCCAGCAGTGAAGAACTGTCGCGATGGTCGGAAGCTGCTCGCGACTTTGCGAACGAAGAAAAGATTCCTGAACAGGATGTTTTGCGCAATCAGGCCGTTTGGCAAACCATGGCCCATGCGATGTTTAATACGAAGGAATTTCTGTACGTTCGCTAAGCAGCAGTCCGGAAGTCACATCCGGTTTGGCATAGGCGAGCAATCCCAACACGAAACGTCAGTGAGGGATTTTTCAACCAGACTCCGATCCCTCGCTTACGCTCTTACGCTTCGGGTTGGGATTGAGGAACCCTGATTTGGGACTGTTCTCAAGTTGCAGTGCGTGTTCGTTTGAGGGACGAACGAACCTTCGCAGCCTTCGGTGCCGGCCTGACGGACTCGTCAAGCCTCAGCGCAAGTTGG
>JBILXT010000311.1:0-8604 GCA_044378235.1 Planctomycetaceae bacterium | reverse complement strand
CGGGATCACGTGTCTGGCAGCCCGAATCTCAGCGGCGAAATCATCCGGCGAGCTGAATGTTTGCCAGACTGTGCGCAGATTGACGTTTCTCTGCATCTTCGATTCAAGAAGCCGCTCTGAAGTCCGGCTAAACTCTGTCGTCACTGCGTCACAGTCCGTTGGCTACAGGTTGATTTAGGCGGAATCCGATGAAGATTACTCGCATCTTTGCGCACAGAGTTGATTTGCCGCTTGTTGAGGGCAATTATAAGTGGTCCGGTGGAAAATCCGTGTCGGTCTTTGACAGCACAATCGTGGGTGTCGAAACGGCATGTGGACTCGTTGGATATGGTGAAGTGTGTCCACTGGGGCCGTTTTATCTGCCCGCCTATGCTGAGGGTGTGCGTGCGGGACTTAAAGAACTGGGACCGCATCTGATCGGCTTTGATCCGAGAGAGCTGCTCAAACTGAATCATCGTATGGATGCAGCTCTCAAAGGACATCCGTATGTGAAGTCCGGGATTGACATTGCGTGCTGGGACTTGCTGGGTAAGGCGACTCAACTGCCGGTCTGCACGCTGATGGGTGGCCGCTTTGGTGAAAAGATCCGTCTCTATCGAGCCATCTCGCAGCTGCCTCCGGATGAAATGGCAGCCAACGTCGCAACCTATCGTGCTCAGGGCTACACGCGATTTCAACTCAAGGTCGGCGGCGATCCGGATCTCGACATTCAAAGAATTCGACAAGCTCGAGAGATACTTCAGCCGTCAGATCGACTCGTCGCTGACGCCAACACCGGCTGGACACAACACGAAGCTATGCGAGTCGCCCGCGCCGTAAGTGATCTTGATGTGTATATCGAACAGCCCTGCCTGACCTATGAAGAATGCCTTGCGGTACGACGACATACGAATAATCCGTTTGTTCTGGACGAAAACATCGATGGCCTCGATGTGCTTCTGCGAGCCAAAGCTGATCTGGCGATGGACGTTGTGAACCTGAAAATCAGCAAACTGGGAGGCCTTACGAGAACGAAACAGGTTCGAGATCTGTGCGTGAGCATGGGCATCGCAATGACGCTCGAAGACAGTTGGGGAGGTGATGTGACAACAGCCGCGATCGCTCACCTGGCACAAAGCACACCCGAAGAATTTCGTTTTACAAGCACCGACTTTAACAGCTACGTCACAGTCAGCAACGCCAGCGGTGCTCCGCAACGTCTGAACGGATACATGCAGGCATCTCATGCTCCTGGTCTTGGCATCGAACCACGATTCGAAGTACTGGGAAAACGGCTGGTGGATGTCTCCTGAGTTTATCCGTTTACCGCCCAACTGGCTGTTGATTCAACAGGATGCTCGTGCACTGTCAAGATAAAGAACGGGGTTGGAGGTAGTGGATCTTGCTAAAGATCCCAACACAGGAGGACCTTTAGCAAGGTCCACCACCCACAAATTAAATTGTCACAAAACATCAGCTGCAGGCCGCAGCCTTGGAAAATACCGGCACCTGCAGCAGGGTGATAAAAGATGAACAACCTGAATGGCCTTTGAATTGGTGATTTAATGAACGATCGATCTTCGGCCTCGATACCAGGTCGTCCGGCACTTCTGTTTGTTGCGGCAATCTTCTGTTTGTGTCCTGGTGCATCTCACCTGCCGGCTCAGGAATCCCAGTCATCTGGCTGGCAAGCCACTGCAGAAGCTCGCCTGAAGGCGATCTATGATCGCGGAGAATTTCGAGCGAAGCCTTACCGACCGACATGGCTTAGCGACAATTCGGGATTCGTCATTGAGGAACCCGATCCAACCTCCGGGAAGCCAGCACAGTGGTTTCACGATGTCGCGACCGGTGCACGGCGTGTCTGGAGTTCTGATGAGAAACAGCTCGTTCAGAAAGATTCCGCTCATTTAGTACATGGCACGCGGCGACTTGAGGCTCGTCGTGAGATGATCGTTGCAGTCGACCAGAGCAATCAGCAGGAAACAGTGCTCGTCTCAGGCTCGGAAGGCAGAGATACCGAGTTTCGCGATCCAGTCTGGAGTCCGGACGGGGCTCGAATCCTCTTCATCGAAGCGGATTACACCGACGTCAAACAACGGTCCGTGCTGGTGCCGGGTGATCCATCTTATCCTGAGGTTCAACAGCATCGCTTCGCACGAGTCGGAGGAAACATCGAGAAGTTGCGAATCGGAGTCGTGGATGCTGACGGAACGAATCTGAAATGGCTGCCCGTGGAATGCCCGGATGAAGGGATGTATTTGGGACAAGTCGAATGGGCCGGCAACTCGGATGAAGTGCTCGTTGAAAAATTCAGTCGGTTCCGTGACAAACGTGATTTCGTGCTGGTCGCGGCCAGTGGCAGCGTCACAACAATCTACTCGGAAACAAACGACGCGTGGGTTGAAGCAAGTCAGGGTTGGAATTCCGGGCTCGTCTGGCTTCAGGGCGGCAAAGAGTTTGTCGTCGTCAGTGAGAAGGACGGCTGGAGGCACGCCCGGCGCTATTCTCGTGACGGAAAAGAACTGGCCCTGCTGACTCCAGGAGAATACGACATCACCAATCGAGCGATCATCGACGAAGAACGTGGCTGGTACTACTTCTACGCTTCGCCTGAAAACGGAACTCAAAGATATCTGTATCGAGTTCCACTGGATGGCTCCGGCAAGATGCAACGAATCTCCCCGGAGAATCAGCCTGGCACGCACGGCTATGTTTTTTCCCCGGATGCCAAATGGGCTGTTCATACGTATTCAACCCTGAATGATTCGCCGGTTCATGAACTGATCGAGGTTGAGACACATCGGGTTATCAGTCTGCTCGAAGACAATCATGCCATTCGCGAGAGAATGAAGTCGATTTTCTGCTCGCCTGCGGAGTTCCTCAAGCTTGATATCGGCGATGGTCTTTTCTTCGACGCATGGATGCTGAAGCCCCGGGATTTCGATGCGTCGAAGAAGTATCCAATCTTTATCTATGTCTACGGTGAGCCACACGCCCAAACGGTACTCGACGACTGGGGCGCGGCGCAGATTGATTTTCATCGAGTTGTGGCCGAGATGGGATATGTGGTCGTGTCGATCGACAACCGAGGAACTCCGGCGCCGAAAGGTGCGGCATGGCGACGAGCCATTTTTGGCAGCCTGGGACCGCTTTCGACAGAAGAACAGGAAGCGGGCCTGAAGGCACTGGCGAAGCAATGTTCTTTCATCGATCTCAACCGGGTCGGAATCTGGGGCTGGAGTGGTGGTGGCTCGAATACACTGAACGCAATGTTCCGCAAGCCGGATACGTATCACGTGGGCATCGCAGTCGTACCCAAACCGCAACCGCATCTCTACAACGCCTGGTTTCAGGAGATCTTTATGCGGACACGCGAAGTCAACGCGGAAGGATACGAGCGATCAGCGCCAATCAACTTTGCTGAAGGCCTCAAGGGCAAACTGCTGATCATGACCGGATCCGGCGAGACGAATACGCATATCCAGATCATCGAAGGCCTGGTCGACCGTCTCATTAAGCTGGGGAGGCCGTTCGACTATATGGTTTATCCGAACAGAGACCACGGATTGCGCGAGGGAGATGGAACCGTGGTCCATGTTCGCATGCATATTCTCAGGTACCTGCTGGATAACTTGCCTTCCGGGCCACGATGACGACAAAACATGAACCGAACCAGTGCCTCTTGATCGTTGCTGCTGCGTTGTGTGTTTCCAGATTGAAGCCTGGATTGTTTTACCGGCCGGCTGACGCCGGGCCGCTCGCCGAATGATGAACGGGATTCGGGAAATGGGTTTGGCGAGCGGGATGCGTCAGCTTCCCGGTATGCGATTTTGACATTAAACCCGCCGCGCGGTGTGCCGGTCGGCCGGCTGACGGCAGGCCGCTCGCCGAGTAACATACGGGCTCGCCGAATCGCATTTATTGGCGTTACAGCGATACCGTCGGAATCAAGGACCCACCCGAAACAGGACGGACATGAAGACAAGCAAAGTTTTGATACATTCTGCAATCATCTGGCTGAGCGTAACCTTGCTGGCCTCGGCCGCGCCTGATGAAAAGGGGCTGAAGGTTCCGGACTTTACAAAGGGCGACGATGTCCCGGTGGAGGCAAAGCACGACTGGAATCTTGGACCCACCGGCTTACGCGGCTGGATGTTCTGCGACAACCTGGTGACCACCGATGCGCGACAAATTGCCATCACAGCCGTTGATGAAGGTTCTCCGGCTGATGGCCTGATCGCCCCGGGAGATGTCATCCTCGGCGTTGGCGGCAAACTGTTTTCCTTTGATCCTCGCACGGAGTTTGGCCGGGAGATTTCAGCGGCTGAGACAGAGAACGGCGGCGGGCGCCTTGTTCTGACTCGATGGCGTTCCGGAAAAACAGAAGACGTCACGTTGATGCTGCCGGTCCTTGGTTCGTTTAGTTCCACCGCACCGTTTGATTGTCCAAAGTCACAGCGCATCCTGGCCCAGGGACTCAAATCGCTCTCAGCTCGTATGGCAGAACCGGACTATGCCGAGGCCGCAGATCCGATCCCGCGGAGTTTGAATGCACTGGCCCTGTTGGCCGGTGGCGAAGCCGCCCACATGCAATTGGTGAAGCGTGAAGCCCAGTGGGCGGCAGACTTCCGCACAGGCGATTTCAGAACATGGTACTACGGATATGTGATGATCTTTCTTGCGGAGTACGCAACGGCTACAGGTGATGACTCCGTGCTTCCCGGACTGCGGCGACTCGCTATGGAAGCTGCAAACGGCCAGAGTGCTGTCGGTTCATGGGGACACTCATTCGCACTGCCGGATGGTCGTCTTCAGGGTTATGGCATGATGAACTCTCCCGGCCTGCCACTCACCATCGGGCTGGTCCTGGCTCGCGACGCTGGTGCGAAAGATCCGGAGATTGCTCACGCCATTGAACTCAGCTCGCGCCTTCTCGGCTTCTATACCGGAAAGGGCGCTGTGCCCTATGGCGATCATGCGGCGTGGACGGAAACTCATGAGGACAATGGCAAGTGCGGGATGGCTGCCGTGCTCTTCAATTCTCTTGGCGAATCTCGGAGTGCAGACTACTTCACACGAATGGCTCTTGCGTCGCATGGCAATGAGCGAGACTGCGGACACACCGGTAACTACTTCAATCTTCTGTGGTCCTTGCCCGCAATCGGTCAGGCCGGTCCAAATGCAACCGGAGCCTGGATGCAGGAATTCGGCGGCTGGTACCATGACCTCGCAAGACGCCACGACGGAACGTTCACACATCAAGGTCCGCCCGAGCCCGATCACGACAGCTATCACGGCTGGGATGCCACAGGCGCTTACCTGCTCGGGTACGCGCTGCCGCTGAGGAAGATCCGACTCACTGGCAAAACACCAGGAGTGGTTCAACCACTTTCGCCGGAAACGTCTCAGAACATCGTCGTTGATGGTCGAGGCTGGGATAACAAAGACCGCAAGAGCTTCTATGATCAACTGACGGACACAGAACTGGTTGAACGACTTGGTTCGTGGTCGCCGATTGTTCGTGAGCGAGCTGCGATGGCGATCTCCTGGCGGAATGAACCACCGATATCAGACGTTATCGCTCTGCTGGATTCAGACAGCCTGGAGGCTCGAATCGGCGCCTGTCATGCACTGGAGCAGTTACGGGGTGACGCGGCTCCTGCCGTTCCGCAGCTTCTCCGCACACTCAAACACAAAGATCTCTGGCTGCGTGTCCGAGCCGCATCTGCACTGGCCGCTATCGGAAAGCCTGCCGTTTCCACACTGCCCGAATTACTTGAACTGGTGGCTCGTGCCCCATCGTTGGAGGACCCAAGAGGTATGGAGCAGCGGTTCGTCGCATTCGCCGTTTTTGGCAGTCTGCTGCCTCGATTGCAGTCGCTCGATGAGGTCAACAAGGACCAGCTCACCACCGCCATCGCACAGGGTCTCCAGAATCAGGATGGCCGAGCCCGCAGCGAAATCAGTGAGGTTTATCATCGCCTTAGCTATCAGCAGATCCGACCTCTGCTGCCCGCGATCCTTGAAGCCATCAGGAAGCCTGCACCCAGCGGCGAGATGTTTGCCGATGGCGTACGGCTGAACGGCTTGAAGGTGCTGGCCTCGCATCACATCGAAGAAGGCATGCAGGCCACCGCAGATTATCTGAGGACACAAAACCCGTGGGCCAGCGAACACCGAACTCCGGAGATTCTGGAAGTTTTGAATGCCTATGGTGCCGAAGCTCAGGTGATCATTCCCCACCTTGAAGAAACGGCAGCCATTTTTGATCAGGGCGAAGTCAATTTCCCAAAGAACCTGAGCAAGCAGAAGGCCAGGGCTGTCCGCGACGCCATCCAGAAGATCAAATCTGCAAAAGATCATCCTGAGTTAAGGTCGCTGAAGTAGCCTAACCAGCAAAACAATGCTCCGATTCCACGCCACCTTCCTCTTCGTGAATCATGCCTCGCTATGAAACAACTTGCCTGCCTGATGTTCTGTCTCTTCAGCTGTGCCGGTTCGCTGGAGGCCGCGGAGCAGCCGAACATCGTCTACATACTCGCCGACGATCTGGGTTATGGCGATCTCGGTTGTTACAACCCGCAATCGAAGATCCCCACAGCTCGACTTGACAGGCTTGCGTCCGAAGGAATGCGATTTACAGATGCTCATTCGCCATCTTCTGTCTGTACGCCCACGCGTTACGCTCTGCTTACCGGACGCTATGCATGGCGTACTCGACTACAGCGCAACGTGCTGGGACCATGGGACAAGCCGCTGATCGCTCCTGATCGTCTGACCGTCGGCCAATTCCTGCGGCAGCATGGTTATGCAACAGCCTGCATCGGTAAGTGGCACCTGGGCCAGAACTATGCCACAACAGATGGCAAGTCTCCGGTCGGTGGAGCAAAGAAGGCTCTGAGCAACGTTGACTTCACTCAGCCGATCTCCGATGGCCCGATCACGCGAGGCTTCGACCATTACTTCGGGACCATCGTGCCGAACTATCCGCCCTATTGCTTCATCGAGAACGACCGCACTGTCGGTATTCCATCCGTTCCGATGGATGGTGCCAATTTCAACATTCCTGGTCCCACCGTTCCGGGCTGGAAACTGAAAGACATTCTGCCCGGGCTCACAACGCATGCCGTGAATTGGATCGAAGAGGCCGCGAAGAACGAGAATCCGTTCTTCCTTTATTTTTCGCTGACGTCTCCACACTACCCGGTGGTGCCTTCGTCGGAGTTCACGGGCAGCACACCGGTCGGTGTTTATGGGGACTTTGTTCACCAGACCGACAGGAGCATCGGACAGATCCTTGATGCACTTGAGCGAGCGGGCATCGCAGAGAACACTCTGGTCATCTTCACCAGTGACAACGGCCCTGAGATCACCGGTGAAGTAAATCCCGGAGCGTATGATCGCGTTCAGCAGTTCGACCATCGCAGCGCTGGTGAACTTCGAGGAGCGAAGCGGGATGCATGGGAAGGCGGTCATCGAGTTCCATTCATCGCCCGCTGGCCTGGCAGAATCAAAGCAGGCACTTCCAGCGATGAAGTCATCTGCCATGTGGACTTCCTTGCGACAGTCGCTGCCATCGTGGACGAGAAGTTACCAGACGATGCTGCAGAAGACAGCGTCAGTATTTTGCCTGCGCTGCTAGGCCAGGAACTTCAGGGGCCCGTTCGTGAGGCAACGGTTCACCATAGTGCTCGGGGGAAATTTGCCATCCGCCGAGGCGACTGGGTTCTTATTGATGCACCCAGCGGCGACGACAATGGTGTCCACGGAGAACCGCAGTGGCTTAAAGACGAACGCGGCTATGCTCAGCACTCGCACCCCGGGGAACTCTTCAACCTTCGCGAAGATCCGGCTCAGCGTAACAACCGATACGGTGAGAAGCCGGAGCTTGTTCTTGAACTGAAATCACTCCTGAAGAAGTACCAGCAGGATGGTCGCAGCACTCCAGGTGCTCCGCAGAAGAATGACGTGGAGATTCAGCCGTTCTCACCACCGAAGGCACCGGAGGGGAAAGCGATCAGAAATAACACACCGCAACGATGAAAGGACTGGATGTGATTCGCAGAGATTCAAAGGCCAAACAGGACATATGGGACTCTTGATCTTTACCACGGACGTCCCATCAGGCCCTGATTCGAGTCCTTCCTGACGTCCATCTATTCGATACGTTTTTATGAGATGCCCTTGTACCGTCTGCTGATTCGACCACTACTGTTTCGCCTTGACGCAGAGCTCGTGCATCAGGGCACAGTGGAACTCTGTCGGTGGCTGGGAGCAATCCCCGGCCTGCCGTTGCTGACGCGTTCAATTTACGAATTCAGGAACGAGGCACTGCAGACAGAAGTTGCCGGACTGCATTTCAGTAACCCGCTCGGTCTGGCCGCAGGATGGGACAAAAACGGTCGAGCCTTGCGGATGTTGAATTCACTGGGATTCGGATTTGCTGAAATTGGCTCTGTCTCGGCGCGAGCTTCCGTCGGTAATCCTCGTCCTCGGCTCTTTCGTCTGCCGCAGGACCGCGCGATCATTGTGAACTATGGTCTGCCGAATGACGGGGCTCTTGCTGTAGCGGCTCGACTTCAATCGCAACTACGCCGAGGGCCTCTCGGCATCAATATCGTT
>JBILXT010000040.1:0-30678 GCA_044378235.1 Planctomycetaceae bacterium | reverse complement strand
ACTCCATAAGCCAGTGCAGCGACGGCCTGAGCACCGCCGACTCGATAGACTTCTTTAATCCCCAGTTCATTGCAAGTGGCAAGCATATCAACGTTGTAGCCACCGAAATCGGTTGGAGGCACAACGATCGCAATCTCTTTGACACCTGCGGTCATGGCCGGAACTGCTGTCATCAGCACAGTCGACGGATAGGCGGCTGCTCCACCCGGCACACAAATCCCGACACGCTTCATCGGCAAGTGTCGCTGGCGAAGCTCGACAATCTCGGCCCCAATCTTGCGAACAATGCGTGCGTCCTTCGGCAGAATAGCTCGCTGAAATTCGGCAATGTTCTGGCGGATCTGGCCGATCGTGTTAAGGAACTCGGGAGATGCCTTTTCAGAAGCGGCATCCAGTTCCTTCTGCGTGACGCGCACAGTTGAGGGAGTCAGATCTTTGCGGTCCAGTTTTGACGTGTAGTGCAGAACGGCTTCAATGCCGCGATTGCGAACATCGTCACAAATTCGTTTCACGACTTCGCGAGGACTTAGCGGTTCTCCGAACAGGTCGATGGTACGCTGTCGTCCCGCTTCGGACACAACGTCGCCTCGTGGACTGAGTTTATCGCGCAGATCACGAAACAACTGTTTGGCGTCGCCCTGACGGCAATCGATAGTTTTTATGGCAAGTGAAGGCATGTGAATAGAATCTGTAAGTCGATTGAGCTGTTGTTCAGTTCGCGGTCACGATGGAAAAGGTCGTCTCAAACAAATCTCCCGCGAACACCTGGCATCAGGTGATCCCACGCAAAAAAACAATGCCGGCAAAGTCACGCCGAAAACGGGCTCGTCCCCGGAAGCTGGCGTTTGTCGCGGAATGGAGAGTACTTTGTTCAGTGATTGAAGCCTACAGCAGCCCGAAGTACAGTCCGCAACGCTGAATTGACCGTTTTTTATGGCTCATTCCCGTTCTTTGAAAGTCTGCCCCGTGAAACTGATCGATCTTCGCAGTGATACCGTCACTCGTCCGTCTTTGGCGATGCGTCAGGTGATGGCTAACGCGGAGGTCGGCGACGACATGCTGGGCGAAGATCCGACAGTCAATCGCCTCGAGAAAATGGTTGCCGAAATGTTCGGTCGCGAGGCCGCCGTGTTTGCCTGTTCGGGAACTCAAAGCAATCAAATGGGGGTTCGAGTTCACTGCGTTCCCGGTGACGAACTCCTGATTAACGAAACAGGACATATCTCGCTGTTCGAAGGAGGGGCCCCCGCCGCTTTGAGTGGAGTGACAGTTCGCACGATTGCTGCTGATGGAGGTTTTCTTGATATTCCCAATCTGGAGGGACGCATTCGAGGTAACGATCAGCATTTTCCTCGGACGCGGTTACTTTGCCTGGAGAACACTACAAACATTGGTGGCGGCCGAGTCTATCCTCTCGATCAGTTGCAGCGAGTGTCAGAGTGGGCCGTGAGCCATGGACTAAAGCGACATCTGGATGGGGCTCGAGTTTTCAATGCGATGGTCGCTGGCGGATATTCGGCGACGGACCTTGGGAAATGCTTTGACACCATTTCGGTATGCTTCTCCAAAGGGCTCGGCTGTCCGATGGGATCGATGTTGATTGCCGACAGAGACGACATCTTGAAGGCTCGCAGAGTACGCAAGATCTTTGGAGGTTCATTGCGACAGGCTGGCATTGTTGCGGCCGCTGCCATTTATGCTCTTGAGAACAATTTAGATCGTCTGCGGCAGGATCACGAGAATGCTCAGCAGTTGGCCCATGGGTTGGCTGGCATTGAAGGGCTCCGTTGCGATGCCTCGCTTGTCGACTCCAATCTTGTGTTCTTTGAGATCGACTCGAACCTTGGAACGGCTGTTCAGTTTTGCGGGGCGTTAAAAGAGCAGGGGATCCTGATCGGTCCGATGGGCGGCCAGCGAATACGAGCAGTAACGCATCTGGATGTTTCCGCCGAAGACATCTCTCGAGCCCTGGAGGTCGTGAGAAGTTGTCTTTCAAAGGGCCTGGCGAATCAAACGGTGGCCGCCGGTTCCGGCCCGTATTCGAGGTAGCAGGCCATTGCTTGTTGATCTCTCAAACTTGCTGCTGTCCTTTCGAAGCAGATTGCTACAATTTCGGCTGGAAGGAACCGCCGAATGTTTACGCCAAAATGCATTTTCGCTCTGACTCTGCTTGTGATAGTAATCACGCCACCGCACTGCGCTGGGCAAGAAGAAGCCGCCTCAGCCTCAGCCTCGGACTCGCAGTTACCACCGGAGTCTGAAGTTGTTGAGGTCACAGACCCACCTGAACTGGTTCTTTCAAGCGAAGCGGCTTATCAGCGACCCAATCATCAGCGTCGAGATCTGCCAGAAGAAGGTCAGCAGTTTATTCGCAGCGTTGCGTTGATTCTGCTGCCGCTAAAGTTCGATGATGAAGATGGCTGGGGCGATGAAAAGCGAATTCAGTCGGGGCTGAATGTCGACTTTGATGGCGGAAAACTAAAAACTAGTCGTCGTTGGAACATGGTGAATCACGGGACCTGGCTACGCGGCTCCGGAGAACTGGTTGATCCGGCGAACACGTTCACACTGCGAGCGATTCAGTTGCCGGACCCCGATGAGGAAACTCAACGTTACGAGATTCATACCTCAGCGAAGTTGCAGGTCAACGGTCGACAGCAGCAGTGGAACTACGGAGTCATGCTGTGGAGTATCAGCGCCGACGCGGTCGTTGATTTGAGCCTACATGCAGTTCTTGATGTGAAGTCCGAAGTCGTGACAACGGACAAGGGAGCTCGACTTCGATTTGTGCCCACGGTGACTCAGGCCACTGCCAAAATGGAAAACTTTCGGCTGCAGCGAATCAGTCATCTCAAAGGAACCGTCGTTCAGGCGCATGGAGAGGTGATCGAGGAATTGATTCAAATGCGACTTCGCCGGGAGAATAAGGATCTGCCCGCACGAATCAATAAAGCCATCCAGAAGAAGGCAGACCGGCTGGAGATCCCGTTTGACATCGGGGGCTGGTTTGGCGTGAGCCCAAAGGGGACAGCGGAGAAAGTTGCTCCCTGATGCTGGCTGATGCACTCACAGCAACGGGACGTTCGACTGCTCTGATGTCGACCGCCAATTTCATCGGCGTGGAACCTCTTATCGACTCGATCTTTTCCCGCTGGATGTGGACTGCAAAGTACTTCAATCACTTCGCAACGAAGCCTGGGCCGGGTAGACTCGCAGGCAGTGATCGCTTAACTCTGTTGAAAGTGAGCTGCCTATGACCGGACCGTTTACAAGACGTAGTTTTCTTTCAGCGTCCTCAGCAGGTTTGTCGATCCTGGGTGGTGATCGTTTGATCGCTGGCTTGTCCTCAGTCTCCCTGGATGAGGCGAAAGCGTTGCCTCGGATCGTTCAGCTTCGGCCCGAAGTCGAGCCCCTCGTACGGCTGATCGAAGAAACGCCGCGAGAGAAGCTGCTGGAGGAAATCGGTTCCCGCATTCGAGATGGCTTAAGTTATCAGCAAGTTCTGGCAGCTTTGCTGCTGGCCGGTGTGAGGAACGTGGAGCCTCGGCCGGCCGTTGGTTTCAAATTCCATGCGGTGCTTGTTGTTAACTCCGCCCATATGGCCAGTATGGCATCGCCCGATTCGGATCGCTGGTTACCGATTCTGTGGGCACTGGATGAATTCAAGAGTTCTCAGATTCGTGATGTGAATGAAGGCAACTGGACGATGGCGCCGGTTGATGAATCCAGCATTCCGTCGTCTGAGTCAGTGCGCACGACATTTCATGAAGCCATGCAGAAATGGGATGTGATGCAAGCGGATGTTGCGTCCGCTGGTATCGCCCGGATGCTGGGAGCAACAGAGACTCTGGAACTTTTCGCGGGATATGCGGCTCGAGATTTTCGGAGTATCGGACATAAGGCCATTTACCTGGCCAATGCCTGGAGAACTCTGCAGACGATTGGTTGGGAGCACTCGGAACCCGTTCTGCGTTCGTTGGCTTATGCTCTGCTGAATCACAATGGGGAACCGAATCCGTCCTCCAGTGATCTGGCGCCCGATCGTTCCTGGCGTTTCAATCAGGGTCTCGCGGCAAAGATTCGCGACGGCTGGGAATCGGGTCGCGCTGATTCTGCGGCAACGTCGGAGCTGCTGACCCTCCTCCGGACCGGCACGCCAGAGGAATCAGCAAACTGCGTGTTGGAACAGTTGAATGGAGGCGTTTCGCCGCAGTCGATTTATGATGCCTTGCATTTGGCATCAGGGGAGCTGTTGATGCGACAAACTGGTATCGTGTCGCTGCATGCGATGACTACGACCAACGCGATTCGCTTTCTGTTTGATACCGTTGGCTCGCCTGAAATTCGCAAACAGTTATTGTTGCAGAATGCAGCTTTCCTGCCACAGTTTCGTGAGTCAATGAAGAATCGCGGGAATGTGGGTGAGGCAAAAATTGACGAGTTGATGCCAGCGTCGTCACGGGAGGCTCTATCCGTCGATGCAATTTTTGACAGTGTTGGCTTAAGTCCACAGCAAGCCGCTCAGAAGACTCTGGCCTTCTTGACACAAGCCGATCACGTCGAACCTTTCATGACAGCGGCCAGGCGCCTGATCTTCATGAAGGGCAATGATTCGCATGATTACAAATTCAGCATGGCGACGCTGGAAGACTACAACAAGATATCGCCGGACTGTCAGGCCCGATTCATGGCTGCCAGCACATACTATCTGAAGGGTTCGACAGCGGCCGACAATAAGTTAGTGCAACGCATTCGCGCAGCACTTGGGTAAGCAGATCGCTGAGGAAATCTAATGCAGCCTTTTCTTCGTGGGAGCTGAAGGTGCCCTCGTGGCGTGTGCCATGCAGACCCGGCGATCAGACGCTCATCGACATGGCCTGATACGGCGTAACGGGTAAGGGTGAGGCTCAGCTCCTGATCACTTTTGCGGCCATATCATCCTTCAACAAGCGAGCGGAAGGCGTTGCATCGGCAAATCGAATTGGGCGACCAATTGGTGTCATGATCTCTTTGCGAGCATCGATTCCCATTGCTGCCATGATCGTCGCGTACAACTCGGGAACCTGAATCGGATCTTCTGGGCCGATGGTTTTTCCGCCAGCCATCATCTGCATATTCGAAGACTGTTTCGGAAGATCCGAAGGTGTGGCACCGATCACAGTGCCTTCGCGGAAACCACCTCCTGCGATCATGCACGAGAACCAGTTCGGCCAGTGATCTCGACCGCCAGCAGGATTGATACTCGGGGTGCGGCCGAATTCGCTCATACACAGTACGATCGTGGAATCGAGCAGATCTCGTTCTTTAAGTTCTTTGAGAAGTGTTGCGATGGCAGGGTCAAGGATCTTCGTCTGAGTGATATGGCCCTCGTGGTTCGATACGTGTGTATCGAAGCCAGACAAGTTGACTTCGATGGAGCGAACACCAACTTCCACCAACCGCCGAGCAACCAGGCATCCTTTCCCGAAAGAGGTATCGCCGTAGGCTTTTCTGACAGCGGCCGGTTCTGAATCCAGTTCGAATGCCTTCAACTGTTCAGACGTCATCATAGTCAGAGCGCGGTCGAGGGTGTTTTGGTGAAGCGTACGAGTCGCTCCGAACTGGCGATTGGACTCGAATTGTTTACTGACAACACTCAGTCCTTTAAGCCGGTCTGACTGACGTTCTTTGGAAACGAACGATTTCAGGTTAGACAATCCATCGCCAGGACTGAACACCCGAAAGGCGTCCCATTCGTTTCCCAGGTATCCGCCCTCCGGGGTCACGAAACCGCTCGGCGCCAGTGCGACGTGTTGAGGAATTTCAATCTTAGAGTCGGGCAGTTCATGGGCCGCAATCGCGCCGAGTGTGGGATACTTCAGTGTTGGTTCAGGGCGGTATCCGGTTTTCACAAAAGCCGCACCTCGTTCATGATCGCCTTCTTTGGAAGTCAACGATCGGATCACAGTGCAGAGGTGCATTTGCTCGGCAAGTTGCGGCAGCATTTCCGAAATACGCATGTCCGTAGCGGAGGTACTGATATCCTTCACTTCACCACCGGTCGGAGTTCCGGGGTGTGGATCCCAGGTCTCCAATTGACTCATGCCACCATTCATCCAGAGTGTGATCAGAGACTTTGGACGCTCTTCGCGCCGCCGAGAGGCTGCTCGAGCTGACATGCCTGGCAAAGCCAGAGTCAGTCCGCAAACGGAGAGCATTTGCAGGATTCGTCGACGACTGATTTCTGTGTTCATGATGACTACTCAGAATGCAGGGCTGGTTCGAAAATCTGGTTTGCAAACGAAGGAAGCGGTCAATGATTCCACGAGAATTCCGGGCTGTTGAAGAGCGTCCAGAAGATATCCTGAACAACCTCCGCTCTTGAGCGATCCGGCTTTGGATCCGTTTCTGGAGTACCCGGCGATGCTTCGCGTTTCTTCGCGGCTGCTTCATAGGTTTTGTCCAGCATCGCCACGAAATATTCTTTTTCTTCGTCCGATGGGCGTCTCGCGAGACAAGTCAGGTAGCTGTTCTCCACGACTGCTTCATCATTGGGAGAAAAATCGAGTATCTGTCCGGCGGCTGTCAGCAACTCGGCTTTGCTGAGTTCTGACGAGAATCGACCATTCATTCTCAGGAGGGCTTGGGGAATTGTGCCGACTTGTTGCAGGAGTTCGTCATCACCCATGTCACCGTATTCGTTGAGGAAGTCATTTTCGTTTCCGAACTTTTGAGCACGGGCGATCAGATTGGAGTTCTGGTCGATCGTGCGAATGTGAGCCGCCTGGAACAGCGATCCGATGACCTGCTCGGGACGAAGTCGAACGAGAGGAAAAGTGGACCAGGCATCGACCTGAGCCTGGTATTCGGATTCGTCAGCAGCACTTGATTCCGACGAAAGCCGAAACGCATCTGACAACGCAATCATGCGAATCAGCACACTCAGCCGGTCTCCACGAGAGCGAAATTCCTGCCCAAGAATGTCCAGAGCATCCTGCTCACCGTCAACCGGATGAGGCAGATCGTCGACAGGATCATGCAACGGCTTGCCGAACATGAATCCCCAGACTCGATTTGCTATTGCGCGTTCGTAACGGCGATTGTCTTTGTGAGTAATCCATTCCGCCAGACGATGTCGTAACCCGCCTTCTGACGGCAGCCACTCAGAATTGAAGGGGACAGCTTCGGGGATAATTCGAGCTTCCGCTTCTTCTTTTCCCGGATCAACAACCTTGTAGACAACTTTCTGTTTCTTGTCATCACGCTGACTATCTGTGACGCCTCCGAAGGTCACGCTGGCCTGACAAAAGAAAGCCGCCAACCCTTCAAAGTGATGCTGCTTCCACTGCTGGTCGAATGGATGGTCATGACACTGAGCGCAGTCAATTCGTTGGCCAAGAAATGTGCGTACTGAGCGGCCTGCCAACTTGTTGACATTGATAGTTTCATCATCCTGCCGGGCGACGGTAATAAAGTTGGCGGCTGGAGAATCCGTCCAGAGTCCTTCGGCGGCAATCAGTTCTTTGGTCATTTCAGACCATGAGGCATCCTTCCGCAGTTGATCGGCCAGCCAGGCCGTCATGCGGTCGCGCCGGAAAATGATAAACGGCCCGCCCTCAACGCCTACAAGACTGCGAGCCAGTCGCTCTGCAAAATAATCGCTGAAGCGTGAATCCTTGAGCATATCGACGACCCAGCGATCAATTCGATCTGGCTGCTCATCCGCTTCGAACCGGCGAATGTCTTCCAGCGAGGGCACTGTACCGAACAGAGCTAAAGAAAGACGACGCAGGACAGTCAGGTCATCAGCACAGGCCGCAGGGTGGACGCCCTCAGCAACCCATTGATTGCGAAACTCAGCATTCAGGCGATCCAAAGCAGGACTGAGTTCCTGATCAGGTGCGATGGTGATCGGCAGGGCAGGGCGATGGTCAATTCGACCGGCCACCTCAACGACTTTCAGGACCAGACAGGCGACGAAGAGGGCGAAGATGACGACGATGGCTCTCATACTCTCTCAGATCCTCGCATCTGCTTACACCGGTTAACCGGTCGCAACGCACTGTTCACAAAAGGAATCATCTCATCTCTGCGGCACAATCTGTGTTCGATATCCTTCTGCTCGTTAGTCACAAGCATTCATTCGAACCATCTTTCAGAAACCTGGATTCTGTTGTCTAATTTTGGCCGGTATTCGCCGAATTGATCAAGTCCGATAACTTATGAGTACCACAAGGGATCCGATTATGAGCGTCCTGCAAGCGGAAGCACCGCCGAGTTTGCCGATCGGCACAACGTCCCCCTCTGTGGAGCTCTACGAGAATCCGCCGGAGGCAATCCCTCCCATTGAAGAGAGGATGGGGCCTGGGAAATTCCCAGGGCTCTGGAAACCCGTGCGTTCTGCATTCTGGGCGATCCACGTAGCATTCGGCTCGGCCTGCCTCATCCTGGTTCTGGCGATTCTTGCGGCGATACCCGGACTAAATTTTTTAACGCTGGGTTATCTGATTGATCCTCAGCGTCGAGTTGCTAGCAGTGGTCGACTCCGCGATGGCTTTCCGTTGATGACGTTGGCCCCGCGACTTGGCGTCATTGTCTTCTTTTCGATTCTGTTCCTGGTCCCAATTCGACTTCAGGCGACTCGAACCAGTGATGCTGCTGTGATTCTTGGTGAGTCACATGAACAAGTCATTCAGATGGCCTCCAATCTACGCATTCTGCAGTACACCGTTGCGACTCATCTATTGCTCGCGATTGCACGTGGCGGCACCGTGGGATGTTTTCTGCGGCCCATTAAGAATGTGATATGGATCTTCAGAAAAGTTTTCAGCTCAAAAGGTCGCGAAGAAATGTCTGCCGGGCTGGAGCAAGTTCTAGAGCTGGTTCGCCCCGTTCATCATTTTGTGATTGGCTTGAAAGCGTTCTTCGGAGCGGCGCTTTGGCTAATTGTTCCGGCCGGTTTGATGGTCGCCTATTCCGCACCAAATCGCACATCGCCCCTTTTCGGGCTGCTGTCGTTTCTTGGTGTGCTTATCATGATTCCTGTAACAGCCTGGCTTCCTCTGTTGCAGGTTCATCAGGCTGTGACGGGAAAGTTTCGTTCGATCTTCAAGATCAGCGTAGCACGCCGAGTCATTCGTAACGCACCGTTGAGCTGGATGTTGACGACAGTGCTGATGTATGCCATGACGTTTCCGTTGTATCTCGCTAAGATTCGATTGCTTCCAGCCGACGCGATGCTGTTGCTAACACCGTTCTTTATCATCCTGACGTACCCTGCAAGAATTCTGGTGGCATGGGCCTATCATCGCGGGATGGCTCAGGATCGACTCGCCTGGTTTCCAGTTCGTTGGGGAATTCGATTACTGATGTTGCCCCTGTTATTTGCTCATGCGGGATTCCTGTTTGTCACGCCGACAATCAGTGAGCTTGGCAAGAATGCACCGCTGGAGAATCAGGCTTTTCTTGGTCCAGTGCCCTATGCGCAATGGCAGCGCAAGTGATGGCGAACACGGAGCACTCATTAGGTTCTTCAAGGCTTGAGTAAATCCTTGTGGTATCAGGGTGGCAAATTGTCAGTAATTGCTCATGATCCGGAGCGTGTCAGAGTTGTCGCTGATCGTTTCCGAGCCAACGAGTACCGAACCATGCTCCATCAATCTCATTCCGAGTTGCAGGCGTCTGTTTGTGTCCTGTGTCGCGGTTTGTTGATACTGTTGATCACGGCGATAGTTTCAACCGGCTCTGCTGCTCATGCACAAACGGCGCGAACCTTGGATCCAGAAGGAATCCATGGCACTTTGATTCTGGTGGGTGGTGGCAAGGTTCCTGATGGTACCACTGAGCTTCTCAAGAAGAACTCCGCTGAGGCATCCATTCTGATTCTGGCCGATGCGTCTTCGGAACCGCAAGAGGCTGCTGAATCGGCTCGAAAATGGTTGAGCGACCATGGTCTTTCAAATGTCGCTTCCGTTGATTCCGGACTCCCAGCGGATATGAAATTTGCGGAGACCGTTAAGGCGATTGAGAAGGCTGGTGTTGTCTGGATCTGTGGCGGACAACAATCACGGCTTGCAGAAGCGTATGCTGGCTCCGGAGTCGAGGATGCTCTTCGAGCGATGCTGCAACGCGGTGGCACGATTGCTGGTACATCCGCAGGAGCAGCCATCATGTCGAAAGTGATGATCGCCTCTGGAAAAGAACAGCCTGAAATCTCAGTCGGTTGGGATCTTCTGCAGGGTTGCCTTGTTGATCAGCACTTTAGTGAACGAAATCGACTGAATCGTTCTCGAATTGCCGTGGATCAGAATCCGGGCTGTTTTGGGCTGGGCATTGATGAATCGACGGCCGTGATTGTCTCAGGCAGAAGTCTTCTGGTGACAGGGAAAGGCAAAGCCACCGTTCTGCTGGCGAAGTGCAGTTATCGAGAGGCTGAGTCGTGTGAGATTGCCGCTGGCGGAGTTGCCGATCTCACTCAGATAAGGCGTTCGGCCTTGCAACGGAAATCGGGAGTCAATCCCGGTGAGCCGGTAAAGGGTCCTCCAGAATTGAAATCGGGATCACTGGTCATTGTTGGCGGAGGCTCGATGCCAAAGGATGTCGTTGATCGATTCGTGGAGCTGGCTGGAGGGCGAGATGCCCGAATCGTCGTGTTGCCCACAGCGGTTCCTCGGAGTGAAACCACTGATGAAGTTCCCGGCTTCCTGAAGCGAGCCGAGGTTGCGAACATCACGGTGCTGACTCAGCGATATGCTGAAGTTGAAACGGAGGCCTTTCAATCAGCCTTGAAATCGGCGACGGGCGTTTGGTTCGGTGGCGGTCGTCAGTGGAATTTTGTTGACGCCTATGAAGGAACAACGGCCATCGAACTGTTCCACGACGTACTTCGTCGCGGTGGCGTCATCGGAGGAAGCTCGGCCGGAGCCACGATTCAAGGTGAGTTTCTTGTACGTGGCCATCCGCTGGGTAACACTGTCATGATGGCGGAGGGCTACGAACGAGGATTTGCGTTTCTTCCCGGCGTTGCCATTGATCAGCATTTCGCTCAACGAGGTCGTCAGCCTGACCTGTTGCCTGTCATCAAACGTCATCCCAAGCTGCTTGGGATTGGAATTGATGAGGGCACTGCTGTCGTCGTGACAGGCTCAAAAGCGGAGGTTATTGGGCAGCATTCGGCACACTTCGTGTCGGCTCAACTCCTAAAGTCGATGCCTCCGGAGGCGTCCTTGCCGTTGGATGTAAGTTCCGCTGCTGCTCTTTACACAACAGTGAGCACTGGCAATTCAATTGAGCTGCGGACCTTAATGGAAAATCAGCCTTGAAGTTGCCGGTTGCTGCACCCTCGTGGACTGCGGCAGCCTGCTGCCGCTTTGGTGCAGGCAGCCTGCTGCCAAACCACAAGAGTGCGCTTGTGTCGTTCGAAACGGTTTTATCCACAGCAGGCTGTGGACGGGAAAGCTGCAGCAGGCTGCAGCAGTCCAAAAGGTCAGTTGACTTCACCATGCACAAACAACGAGAGCGGTCGTGGTCAGACTACTCAATTGCTCGCAGGCCGATGTTGAACTTCAGGGCTAACAGTCGTAGCAGGACGACAAGTGTGACGCTGATGGCAAAGTCGGCAGACGTTGGCAATGGCAGTAGCTTACAGCCAATCAGGACCCAGCCCCCCAGAAAAGCGCACGTCGCGCACAGGGGTGTCATGGGACGGAAGAGATTAGGTACCTCATTGCATGCGATGTCTCCGATCACACCGCCGAATGTTCCGGTCATGACTCCGAACAGAACTGCCACAAAGGGATCGACCTGTTGCTCAAGAGCGATCTCGGTGCCAAGGATGCTGAAGAGACCCAGACCGAGTGCATCCGGGAAGTACAGAAACTTCTCGACCCAGTCAGGGACACGTGGAACCATCGACACAATTGCAGCGACAAAAAATACAATCACCGGGTACCACGAGTACTGAATCCAGAACAGTGGGTGACGATCCAGCAGCACATCGCGCAGAGTACCTCCGCCGAATGCAGTCATAAACGCAACGGAGAAAACCCCGACAAAATCCATCCCTTTTCGCCGGGCCAGTAGAACTCCGAATACTGCGCCGCTGATGACAGCTGCGACTTCGATCAGAAGAATCATGGGGCAGGTTTCTCCGGCGAGGAATGTTCCGGAGGAACGGTCGTCGGCGGGCCACCTTCGGGAGCCGGGCGATTGGCGATGATCGGATTGCCGGTCAGATCGACTTCAGTCCAGGTGGTTGGCGTCCTGAAATCCAGTCGGAATGAGCGTTCACGAATCTCCTGCTCCTGGACTAACTGATAAACATAAAGCTCGATCACATCCAATTCCCAATGCAACTTCTGGAGGTCAACCTTCTCCATGACAAGATCATAGATTCGAGTCTGCAGATGCTGTAGATCCTGCACGGCCTTGGGGTCGCTGGACGTGGGGTCAAATTTCAGTTTCATGCCAATCTGCAGCATTCCCGGAGTGTCTTTGTGCAACTTTCGTTTGCCACCGTTGACCCGGGGAGCAGACCCAGGAAACTCGGCAACGATCGCTTCCTGTAACGGCATGAACGGCATCAGATGCAGCGTCCAGTAGCCATAGAGAAATGCGGTCGCACAAATCCCCATCAGAAACATGGAGGCCACGACCTTGCGTCCGGTCAAAAAAGGGCGGCTGGTGGGCACTTCTGGATTTGACATGGAATATATCTCGGCAAACTTAACGGGGATCGATACCGTGCAATCTTAGACCCAGGACCGTCGAAGTCAGCCCAATATGGGCGGTCTGGACAGCCAGATTCCCGCGAACGATGCGAAGCCGCGTAAACTCTGGCACTTTCTCGTTGACGTTTGGGCTGCCAATCTTTTAAAGTTCGTGGCATGAGCCTCAGCATCATCAGCATTCAGATTATCGGACTCGGCGGCATTATTACCGCTCGACCGCCGCTTTATGCCTGAGGATCGCAGAAACCGAATTTCGCAGCCCTCAGGTCATCCTGAGGGTTTTTTTATTGGTACCGAAAGTTTTCGACATGTCCCGTATCCAGCTTTATGACACAACTCTGCGTGATGGTTCTCAGGGAGAAGGCGTTAATTTTTCGCTGCAGGACAAACTGATGATTGCTCAGCGGCTGGATTCCCTGGGATTTGACTACATCGAAGGTGGATACCCACTCTCCAATCCCAAAGACGAAGAATTCTTTCAGAGAATTGCGGACATGGATCTGAAGCACGCCCGTGTTTCTGCTTTTGGGATGACTCGCCGTAAAGGCGTGGCGGCTGAAGACGACATCGGGATGCAGGCGCTGATCCGATCAAAGGCTCCTGCAGTGACCATAGTTGGCAAGACATGGGATCTGCATGTCACGGAAGTCCTGCGAGTTTCGCTGGAAGAAAACATCGCGATGATCCGGGACTCCATCGGTTACGTCGCCTCTGAAGGAAGAGAAGCCATCTACGACGCGGAGCATTGCTTCGACGGCTGGAAGGCGAATCCCGACTACGCGCTGCAGACATTGCAGGCCGCAGCGGAAGCGGGAGCCAGCATGATCGTGATGTGCGACACCAACGGAGGAACACTGCCGGAACAAATTGCGGAGTTCGTTTCAGCTTTGAAAGCCGCAGTAAAAGTGCCAATCGGAATCCATTGCCACAATGACTGTGAACTGGCGGTTGCAAATTCGTTGGCGGCCGTGAAGGCTGGAGCGATGCAGGTTCAGGGGACGATCAATGGGATTGGCGAACGCTGCGGGAATGTGGATTTGGTTTCCGTCGCCGCGAACCTGAATCTCAAGCTGGGATACGACGTTCTGGTTCCAGGTGGAATTCAGAGGCTGACCGAGCTGTCTCGCTATGTCTACGAACTGGCGAACATGAATTTCCGCTCCGGGCAACCCTTTGTCGGTACCAGTGCCTTTGCTCATAAGGGTGGCATGCACGTTCATGCTGTCAATCGGCTGGCCAGAAGTTACGAACACATTACTCCCGAAGCTGTTGGGAACGAACGCCGGATTTTGGTCAGTGAATTGTCCGGTCGATCGAACATCGTGGCCAAAACAACGAAGTTCAACATCAGTCAGGACAACGAGCTGATGTCGAGGATTCTGAACGCTGTTCAGGATCTGGAGAACGAGGGATATCAGTTTGAGGCGGCTGAGGCGTCGTTTGATTTGCTGGTGATGAAACAGGCTGGCAGCTATCAGCCCGCTTTTCAGCTCGAACATTATCGAGTGCATGTTGAAAATCAGGCCCGCGACCCGATGACGGAGGCCGTGATCAAGCTGGCCATCGATTCAGCCACGCAGCATGTCGTCGGTGAGGGAGATGGCCCTGTTAACGCTTTAGATAGTGCATTGCGAAAGGCACTGACTCCAGCCTACCCGGGACTCGCGGACATGGCTCTTGTTGACTACAAGGTGCGTGTGATCAACAGCTCTGAAGGAACTGCCGCAAAGGTTCGAGTTGTGATTGAAAGTCGCGATCGCAACAGTGTCTGGAGCACTGTTGGGGTGAGTGAAAATATCATCGAAGCCAGTTGGATCGCTCTGGTGGACGCGGTCGAATACAAGATTCACATGGATCGTGGAGTCATCCGAAGCGGTGGCAACGCCTGAGATTTCCACTCCGGAAATCTGCCGAAGTGTCCTCATCCGTGTGTCGTTGCTTTAGTCCTCCTCTGATTCCTGCGATGGGCCATGACTGACTCAGATTCCTCCATATCACCGGAGTTACTCTCCGCGCTGCGAAATCCGGCGGATGGTTCTGCGCTGAGTGTGGATACTGACGGCGGTGGAATCAGATCGCAGGATTCAAAGGACCGCTGGCGAGTCATCGATGGGATTCCGAGATTTGTCAGTGATCAGCATCTGGAGAGTTTTGGTCACCAGTGGACGACATTCGAAGTGGCGCATGATGACGAAGATCGCGCGACGTTCGAGGCGAAGACTGGTATCGCTCTGAATCAACTTCGTGGAATGCGAGTGCTTGATGCTGGATGCGGTGGTGGTCGTTACTCGAAGATCTGTGGTGAAAGTGGTGCTGTTGTTATCGGGGCGGATCATACTCGAGCCGTAGATAAAGCTCGTCAGCTTTGTGGACATCTGCCTGATGTGCATTTTGTTCAGGCAGATCTGAAACAGCTTCCGCTGGAAAAGGCGTCATTCGATTTTGTGTTCTCGATCGGCGTAATGCATCACGACGCCAACACACGTGCGGTCTTCAATGCTGTCGCGAAGATGGTGAAGCCCGGAGGGCGATACTCGGTCTGGCTCTACCGCCGCAATCAATGGTGGCAGGAACTGATCAATACCGGCCTGCGTGCTTTGACATCACGATTGCCGGCGGCTGTGCTGATGCCGTTTTGCCATCTCGGGGCTGTCCTTGGAGGCATCCCGTTGATTAATCGGACTCTCAATAAAGTTGTCAATTTCAGTGCTCACCCGAGTTATGAAAACCGCGTGTGTGACACTTTTGACTGGTGGGCCCCGAAGTTCCAGTATCATCACACTGTGGATGAGCTGACAAGATGGTTTACGGAAGCCGGGTTTTCGCAGTTGAAAGAATTGCCCCCCGAAAAGTCAGGCCGGTTTTATCGCTGGGCCTATGAGAATAATTTGCTGATCGGCAGTGGGGTCAATATTACCGGAATTCGCCAGGTTTCCGGGCACAGTCGCGATTAACGCTATCCCTGCAAAAGATTCCGCGCACCCGTGGCCTCGTTTTTCGCCGCGCGAGGAGTAATTGCTTCATTGAGCGTTGCAATTTAGACTTGCCATTCGCGGAAGCTCAATAATCGAGCGATCTGCATCAACGAATCCAACGATGGTGCCCATCATTCAAAGTGCTGGACTCCTTTTTCTCAGAGAGCAACGCAGGTTTCTCTGCCTGTCAGAACAGACGATGTCAGACATAACTCCTGAATTTACCAATCGTGAACTAAGTTGGCTGGAATTCAATCAGCGCGTCCTGGATGAGGCCTGCGATCCCTCGGTCCCACTATTGGAGCAATTGAGGTTTCTTGCGATTACCGCTTCGAACCTTGATGAATTCTTCATGGTCCGTGTCGGCAGCCTGCTGACTTCGATCAGAGCTGGCGAAACCGCGCCGGATCCGTCGGGTATGTCACCGCTCGAGCAGATCAATGCAATCAGTATCCGGACTCAGAAAATGGTGGCCGATCAGCATCAGATTTATCTGCGAGAGATGGAGCCCCACCTGGCAGAGGCCGGAATTCGCCGCCGTCGTCCCAGCGAACTGAATGATCGTCAAGTGGACTTTGTGGATACAGTTTTTCAGGAACAGATTCAGGCCGTACTGACGCCGATTGCAGTGCACGATCCAGCCAGGTTTCCGTTGCTGTTTGGGCGAACGATTAACGTCGCTGTGCAGCTGAAAGGCAAGTCGGAAACGGAACCGTTTCGCTTTGCGGTGATTCCCTTCGGACGATTTGATCTTCGCTACATCACGTTGCCTAGTGCCGGTGGTTACGAATTCATATTGACGGAAGATGCCATCACGTTGATGGCCGGCCGATTCTTTCCCGGTGAAGAAGTTGTTGCGACCGTGCCTTTTCGAGTCACTCGTAATGCAGATCTGACTGTCAGTGACGAAGATGGTGCTGACTTGCTGGCCGAGATGGAAGATGTTCTGGATTATCGCAAAGACAGCTTCTGTACTCGCGTTGAGATTTCGGACCATGTGACTCGTCCAATTCTGGAGTTCCTGAAGGCCCTGTTGCGCGTGGGTGAACGCGATATCTATCTTGTTCCGGGGCCAGTCGGCCTGAGTGACCTGATGCAGCTTTCGAATGTCAGCGGATTCGACCAGCATCTCTATCCTGGATGGACTCCGTGTGTTTCACCAAAGATTGATCCGTCGGAATCGATCTTCGACACGATGAAATCACAGGACGTGATGTTGTTCCATCCTTATGAATCTTTTGAACCAGTATTGCGATTGCTGGCGGAAGCTGCAGAAGACCGTGACGTCGTTGCGATTAAGCAAACCCTCTACCGTACAAGCAGAAACAGCCCGATCGTCAAATCGCTGATGCGAGCGGCAGAGAACGGAAAAAACGTCACTGTTATTGTGGAGTTGAAAGCTCGCTTCGATGAAGCACGCAACATCGAATGGGCCAGACAGCTGGAATACAGTGGAGTGCAGGTCATCTACGGTGTACGCGGTCTGAAGACACATGCCAAGGCCTGTATTGTTGTTCGTCGGGAGCCGCAGGGGTTTCAACGGTATTGTCACTTCGGTACCGGTAACTACAACGAGATTACGTCCCGCTTTTATACAGACTTGAGCCTTCTGACCTGTAATCGAGATCTGGGGAACGATGCCATTTCGTGGTTCAATGCGGTGACGGGGTCATCACAGATTCAGCAGTTTTCGCAGATCGAATCGGCACCGATCGGTCTGCGTGAAAAACTGTTGGAAATGATCAACGTCGAGAAGGAACGAGCCCGGAATGGAGACAAGGGTCACATTATTTTGAAACTGAACTCGCTCGCCGACCCTATCATGATTACCGCGCTTTATGAAGCTTCGCAGGCTGGTGTGGAGATCGAGCTGAGCATTCGCGGTGTGTGTTGTCTAAAGCCTGGTGTGCCCGGTCTGAGCGAGAACATCCGCGTGACGAGCATCATCGATCGCTTTCTTGAACACGCACGCATTATGTATTTCCATCACGGTGGTGACGAACGCGTCTTCATCTCCAGCGCCGACTGGATGCCTCGTAATCTGGACCGCCGCGTTGAGTTGCTGGTTCCTGTCCTTGACGACAACTGCAAACGGAAAGCCATTAATATTCTGAAGACCTGCCTGCGGGACAATATGAAAGCCCGCACACTGACGCCCGATGGGTCCTTTGTGCAGCCTACAGGTTCTCCAGTGAAACCCTATCGCAGTCAGTTGGAGTTTCAGCGGAGATCTCGCGAAGCCGCTGAGAATGCGTTCGAGAGAAATCGTACTACGTTTGTGCCGGTGGAGCCGAATTCGTAACTGGTGAATGAAGCCTGGCAAGCGGGCCAAAGGGGACGAGTAGATATCCTGGGACTTTTCGCATGTAACTCAGGTACGGATCGCCAAGGTAAAAGGCGATGCGGCGATCCTTGAGCACGCTTCCCACGCCAATATAGATAGTCCAGATGCCAGTCAAAACGGCATGGTCCAGTGTCATGGTTGGCGTAAACCAGATGAGTCCCAGGAAGCTCAGATAAACCGGGTGCCTGAGGTAGCGATAGGCACCGCGAGGAACGAAGTCGCGGCGAGGCATCTTCTTGTGCCGGTACCAATGCATCCATTGAGTCCAGCCGGTCTGGAAACCAAGCCCTGTCAGATGAATGCTGTAGAGCATGCTGGCCCACGAAAACAGAAAGCAGCCCACAACCACGTTTGCCGCCAAGCCGTCCAGATCCCACAAGATGGTTGTGGTCCGTTGCCAGAACGCAAAGATCAAGCAGAGGCTGGCGCATGTGCAGACGCAGAAGAATGCACCGTAGAACTCGGTGGGTACCCAGTGCTTTAATGCCGATCGAGTTCTCGGGTGCAGCAGCAGGCTGTGGGGAATGGCAAACTGCAATGCCAGCAGGCAGTCGATCAGCATCCATGAGCCGGAAGATCGAGTCACGCCATAGCGCAGGAACGAAAACAATCCAACAACGGTGACTGCAAACAGTGCCTGAGTTCCTATCCCGAATGTAAATCCCGCAAGTCGACGAAGAGAGAACTCTGCAGAGGCCTGATCGGTATATTCAGCATTAAGCAACGATGCAGACATTTCAGACATCCTTGTTCTGAAAATTCATACTCTTTAAGGCAGCCATTGTGCTGGTTCCTATGGCTGGCGACGCGGCCGACAACGATACATATGCATTGATATCGTTGGGGGCCGTTTGTTTCGATTCGACTGCGTCAGATTTTTTCGGCGATGAAACAACCATACTTCATCGCCCTCGTGTTGTAAGCATCGAGTAGTGTTTGAAATCGATCGATGAAGATGACCTGCTCAGGATCAATGATCGACGCGACGCGGCGTATGCCGAACCGATTGACTCGATCACGACAGATTTCCCATGTCCAGGAGACTCGATCGGTCCAATCATGAACGCGAGTCATCTTCAGTCCGGCGGATGTCAGCCACTCACAATAATCCTGCTCTGAACCGAGTGACGGGCAGAAGAATCCTTCGCAAACGTCGTACACAAGCTTTGACTGTGGTTCGGACAATGGTGCGTCACCGGCAAGCCACGCACAGATGGCAACTTTTCCTCCCGGCCGCAGCCATGTCGCCATTTTTCGAAAGAACGCAGGTTTGTCGAAGAGATGTTCGGTGCATTCAACACTCCATGCGACATCGAAGCTGCCGACAGGGAATTCCACTTTCTCCGCATCTTCACACAAGAATGAAGTTCTGGCTGAGGTGCCGGCGAGTCGAGAAGACCACGTTGCATAGCGTTTCTGGAAGGAACTGATCGTCACACCTGTGACTTCACACTTCAGATGCTTAGCGAGATGAATAGACGAGCCACCCATTCCGCAGCCGATATCCACAACTTTATCTCCCTGACGTATGTCGGCTTCTCGCGCAAGCTGTTCGGTCAGTTGACGTGCTGCAACCTTGGGAGATTCATTGGCTGACCAAAGGCCGTGATGGATATGCTGTCCCCACAGGATTCTGTAGAAGATCGTGGAGATATTGTAGTGTTGTCGGATGACGTTTTTCTGAACGTCCGGGCAAGAGATCATTCGCAAGTTTCTCGCTGCAGGATTTCGCTGAGTATTTCACGTCGGAGCAGGGCGGCTAAGGAGCAATGCCAGATGCGATCCACAGGTCGCCATGAATTATCAGTTGATCGGCGACACCCACTGCACCCAGTGCTTTTCGGAATGGTGTCATCCCATACTGTGTTTGCAGGATGGCAAAGCGCCCGCGAACGTGAATCATGTTGTCTTTTTGTTCTGCCTCGGCTTCGAACTTGATGGGCCGAGTCTTGCCTCGAAGCGTGAACTCACCAGTCAGCTCATACAGAGGGGCACCTGTTCGGCTCTTCTTCTCTAATAACGCGGCCGACTTGATCGCAAACGTGGCAGTAGGAAACTGGCCAACATTCAGGATTGAAGTGTTCTTCATGTTGTCGTTGACCTGCCGACGAGTCGACGCATCAGTCGATCCGCTCAATCCGACGTAACGTCTGGCGGCATCGGTGTCAGCATCAAAACTATTCATGTCGAAGACTAACTCTCCGGCATCCTCAACGGTGCCCAAGGTCAGCGAGCCGCTCTTCAGTCTTCCTTCGACGCCATGCTGATGCCCAAGGCCAGTCTTGTCGACGAAGATGTAAACTCGGCTCTTCTGGACACTGATCTGATGAGGCTCTAACTCTTCGGCTTCCACCGGCTCCGCTTGTTTTCTCGCCTTGCTGGCCTGCTGCGGTTCCGCAAGAGAAACAGAATGAACGACTAAGAATGCGACGCCAAGAACGAGGCTCAAGACAAAGAAGCTGCCAGCCCGAACCATAAAGAACTCCTTCACTAAAAACGGTCATCCCTCATGGAATCACCATAGGTAGCAATAACCTAAACGGGCTGTTGCTGTCGAGATGGAATTACTATAATTGTCATAGTTGGTGGTGTCGGAAGAAGTGTTTTCCTGTCTGCGATCTGCAGAGCTCCCTTTATGTTGTTTGATCTGCGATCAAGAAATCTACAGTCTGAGTTGATGGACGACCCGTCCCTCGACGGTGTCTCCCATGAGCAGGCTTTGACTGGATTGCGGCGGATCAACTGGTGGAGCCGGACCGATCTGGCCGTCTGGCGAGCCATCCGAAGAAATCTCAAGGGCGCCAGTATGGATCGTCCGATTTCCATCCTGGACATTGCCTCCGGCGGTGGAGACCTTGCCATTCGACTTTCCCGAAGAGCTGAACGGGCGGGGATCGCAGTGAATATCGAAGGCTGCGACATCAGTCCCACAGCCATCGGTTTTGCGACCCGCCAGGCGTCGTCGGCAAATCGAGGAAATGTCCGGTTTACACTTTGCAACGCGTTGCAGGAGCCGCTTCCGCAGGCCCAATATGATGTTGTGATGTGCAGCCTGTTTCTGCATCACCTGTCAGAAGATGATGCCTTAGTCTTGATGCGAAAAATGCAGGCTGCGGCTCGCTCGCTTGTATTGATCGATGATTTGCAGCGTACCCGTCTGGGTTATTGCCTTGCGTGGCTGGGGTGTCGTCTCCTGACGCGTTGTCATGTCGTCCATATAGATGGCCCGATGTCCGTCGAAGGTGCTTTGACCGTCACTGAAACTCAGAAGCTTGCAGAGCGGGCTGGCATTCGGAATGCTGTCTTCGAGACTCACTGGCCTGAACGATTCATTATGACCAGTCTCCAGAACAAGTGCCTAGAGTCTCCGGTCAATGCTGAGGCGACCTATGCACGGCAGTGAATCAATGGCGGCTGAAAAATTCGACGTTGTGGTCATCGGTGCTGGAATTGCGGGGGCATTGGCAGGGCTCTTTTGTGCTCGGAGTGGTTTCAGGACTCTGATCGTAGAGAAGCAGCTGTTCCCGCGTCACAAGGTCTGTGGCTGTTGTATCAATGGAAGAGCTCTGGCGATTCTTAATGATGCGGGTCTTGCGACCTGTCTTCAGGAGCTAAGGCCAACGACTACGTCGTCCCTCGCGATTCGTTACGCTGGAAAGAAACTGGATATCGCGATGCCTCAGAATATCGCCGTGTCGAGAAAGGCACTTGATCAGTGTCTGCTAAATGAGGCCAGAAAGGCGGGCTGCGATGTTATTGAGCAGGCCACAGCGACTGTGTTGCCATCGGACGTTTCTGGCATAAGTTCCACAGATGATTTTCGCACGATTACCCTAAAGCACCGTTCCCAGAATGCGGCTGCGATTGATGTCGAAGCTTCAACAAATGAGAACATTGACACGAAAGTCTACGCTCGCGTCGTTCTAGTTTGTGACGGGCTGGGGCATCCGAGTTTGCACCTTTTCCCCGAGTTTTCTTCTCCGCCACAGCACGGATCTCGGATTGGTCTGGGAACCGTGATTCCGCGCAGCGACGGTGACAACTGGATTCCATCGGGAGCTGTGCTGATGGCAGTGGCTCCGCACGGCTATGCTGGAGTCGTGGAGATTGAAGATCGACAATTGAACATCGGAGCGGCAATCGATCCCGGTCATTTGCAGCAGAGTAAATCTGCGTGTGCATCGTTGATTAGTATCTTCGAAGCGGCAGGATTGCCAATACCGACTCATCTCGGAGATGCGGTCGTTAAAGGCACGATCCCACTGACACGTGCGGCATCGAGAGTCTCCGGTCACCGGATTTTCCTGTTGGGTGATTCTACGGGATACATCGAACCGTTCACCGGAGAAGGGATGGCATGGGCAGCTTCTGCTGCGCTGAAAGTGATGCCTCTGGTTAAAACTGCAATCGATGACACGTGGTCTCGAAATCTTGAGTTGGGTTGGGAGTCAGCGTTCAGAACCATCGTAAGTGGCGAACAGAAAGTGTGCCGACTTCTTTCCGCCGCACTTCGAAAGCCATGGTTGCTGACACCAGTCTTGGCTGTCTGTCGGGTCTTTCCATCTCTGACACAGCATCTTGTTGGTCGAATTAATCGAGTGCCTCGGGCACTGGAAAGTGTCTGATGTCTTTTGTCATTTTAGGTCTCGGAACAGCGTTGCCCGAGCACTGTATTTCTCAGCAGGGGGCCGCAACATTCGCGACGACCTGCATTGCAGTCGATGCTGCGCAATCCAGCAATGTTCCCGCTCTTGTTCAGGCATTGTATCGACGTGCCGGCGTTCATCAGCGCCATAGCGTACTGCTGGAGTCGTCTTCCGATGGAGAGGCAACGGCCGAACGATTTTACCAGTTTGCGAAGTCCGCTGAAGATCGCGGTCCAACAACGTTGCAACGCATGCAGCGTTATGAAAAAGAAGCTGGGACGCTGGTAGTCTGTGCGGCCGGAAAAGCTCTGAGTGAATCCGGGATCGGTGCTCATGAGATTACTCACCTGATCACTGTTTCCTGCAGTGGATTTAACGCGCCCGGTGCTGATTTGCAGTTAATTCGGGAATTGGAGCTATCCGCGACGGTCTCGCGAACACATGTTGGTTTCATGGGATGCCATGGGGCACTCAATGGATTGCGCGTGGCCCGAGCATTTGCCGATTCGGATCCTCTGGCAGTTATTCTGGTTTGTGCAGTGGAACTGTGTTCTCTGCACCATCAATATGGCTGGGATCCTCAGAAGATCGTAGCCAATTCTCTCTTTGCTGACGGGGCCGCCGCCGTTGTCGGGCGTTCCGAAGCTTCTGTGGATTCACAGGCGACGACCGAGTACGGCAGACTGGTTGACAATGGCTGCTGTGTTATTCCGAACTCTGAAGACATGATGACATGGAGAATAGCTGACAATGGATTCGAGATGTCGCTGTCTCCGGAAGTTCCAGGAATCATTACTCGACACCTTCCGGCTGTGCTTGAGCAATTCCTGAATCGCAACCGCCTGACAATAGCAGATGTTGCAAGTTGGGCGATTCATCCAGGCGGCCCCAGAATTCTGGCGGCCACCGCAGAAGCTGCCGGACTTACCGAAGAACAGATGAGTCCTTCGATTTCTATTCTTCAGCGATGTGGAAACATGTCGTCGCCAACAGTTCTGTTCATCCTGAATGAATTGCGAATGCGCGGCGCACAGCGCCCTTGCGTGATGTTGGGTTTTGGCCCAGGGCTCAATGTTGAGTTAGCGTTGATTCGGTAGAGTGGCGTGATGAGTTCGGGGCGAAAAACCGTCCGGCGGGAGAAAGTAGCAGGGCGGGCAAAAGCAATAGGTCTCCCAGCAGAGCGAGCAGCAGCAGAATTGACATAAGAATCGCAAACCGACTTGTCGGCACGAAGTCGCTGAAGGCGAATACCAGCAGGCCAATTCCGCAGGAAACCGATGTCTGAATCATGGCAACGCCGCAGTGCTGATAGGCCGACACAACGGCTGCAAATCGCGAGACGCCTGGTTGATTGATTGTTCGTCGAAAGAACGCGAGGAAGTGAAGCGTATCATCCACCGCGATTCCCAGTGCGATACTTGCGGTCATTACTGAGCCGATATCCATGGGATGTTGAAGCCACCCCATCCAGCCGAAAGCAATCACGATGGGAAAAACGTTTGATGCCATCGCCAGAACTCCACTGATAATGCCAGCTTCGACAATTGTCATCGTCAGCGTGACGACAAGGAATGCGGAAATCAAACTGTTGAACAGATCTGTCAGCAGTTGCCCCTGAATCTGATGCACGAGCGGCATGATTCCGGATGTTGTGACGGTCACTCCTTTCGGGATCTGCTTTTGAGAGTAGAGTTCATCGAGAACAACTTTGCGGACATTCCTTAGAATCTCCCCATAATCCAGCGGCTCCAGTGCGCTAACATGAGCCGTCAGCCGCCAGATTTCTCCCTTTTCAGTAGTTCTCAGTGTTCCCATCTCGTGAAACCCTGGCTTGGCAAGATGAACCGCTTTGTTCAACATCGCGGCCTTCATTTTGTCGGGGAGCGACTCCATGGAGGGGAGTCGAGGGAAAACTGTCAGTGCGGACGTTGTCGCGTGGACGGCCGAATGCTTCTGAACGGAATCGTTAATACGCCACAGCAAGTCCATCTTCAGTCGGTCGTTCATGCGGCAGGTCTCATCGAAGGTCAGCAGAACTTCAATGGGAACAAGCGGGCCGAGGTGTTTTTCCAGCCACTCATAGTCCTGCATGATGCGACTGTTGTGAGGGAACAGAGTCTCAATGCGAATCGAGGTTTGCAGCTTTGGAAGTCCTGCAATTCCCGTCAGCATGATTCCGAACAGGAATAGCAAAGCGAAAGAGTTCTGGCGATCAAGCAACGAGGCAAGCCATGCCCAGAAAGCCGCGGTTCTGGTGTGATGGACAGGATCTGAGTCTTGAAGCGTTGCAAGTCTCGAAGTCTCCAATTGTTCCGGATTAGACTGCACTTCCTCTGGTTGATGACTGTGTTTCCGACGTCCAATAAGAATCATGGAGCAGGGGATTACTGCGAGAACCGTCGCTGTGGTTGTTAATACACCTATCGTGCCGTAGATCCCGAACAAGCGAATGGGCTCCAGCCCACTGACCATCAGCGATGCTGTCCCCATTGCTGTGGTCCCCAAAGAGAGCACGCTTGGCAGCCAGCCTTTACGAAAGGCTTCAACGGCTGCTGCTTGTGCAGACAGCGAAGGGGGCGCATTCTGATAGTAATTCATCAGATGAATTCCACCCGAAACAGTCAATACCTGAACCAGCGGAGGCAGAATGATCAGAAGTGCACTAAGTGTTTCGCCAGTGAAGTGAATGACCGCCAGCAGAAACGCCTGGCAAAAACAGGCCGTGAGGAAGACTATAAGGCCACCGATCAATGATCGAAGTGACCACCAGCAGATGATAAAGATGACGATCGCTGATGGTGCAGCAAACTTCGTCAGAGATTGATGGCTCGCGGCATCTACTGTGAGACCATCGATAACCGACCCAGCCAGATGTATGTCCGCAGGTTTTACGTCACAGTTGGTTTGAATGCTCTCCTGAATGGCATTGACGACGTCGGCTCTGACAGCGAGTCCAGCGGTATTGAGAGTCACAATCACACATGTTGTTCGCCCATCGGGGCCAATCAGGTTTCCCTGCAGTCGTTGCACCGCGATTTCAGGGGTAATTTCTGATGCCGCATGCTTAGGATTCATCACGGCAGAATCGGGTTCACCGTCAAGGGATTGGTCGTGTGCCTCTGGCGTCGGTGGACCCTGAGTCAGCTTCAGGACAACTTCGCGACCGCAAACGACTTGATGAAGCAGTGACTCACCTGCACTGTTACGGAATCGTTTGGATTGGCGAAGATCGCTGGTCAGCACGTCCAGGCGTTCGTCGGTCCAAAAGCATTCTGGCCAGCTTGCGATGACAACATCGCCGGGGCCAAAGAGCTCTACAAATTCATCATACTGACGGCGTTCCGTAAAAGTTGCATCAACCCAGTCGATGGGGGAATTGTTACTCGACTTCAACGCATTGACAGCACCAAACACGATCACCGGCAGCAGCAGCCCAACATAAACAGCGACCAGACGAATGCGGGAGATAACAGCGTGCATCGAAGTGGCAGTTCCGTCTGAGATATTTCCTGGCGTCCTGTTCTCCGGCAAAAAGCTAGAACCAACGCTTGAGTTAATTGTGTCACATTTTGAGGTTTCGTGCGATCTCTGATACGTTTGAGCAAACAGAGTTATTGGCCTTGCTGCGGAGAAAAGCTGTCTTGATTTTTTGACGAAACCATGGGTGGGTCGCACGTGGTGGATATTGGGTTCGCAACGTTAATACGTACTCTTCGATCGGTGACTTCTGTGCTGTGGTGTCGGCGTGGGGCGCACAGACACTATTGACGACGTATCCTGCATCATCGGGATCAGAACCAACGGCAAATCGGCTGAAGGAATTCTGGATCCCGATTGGCGAAAAAAGACTTTCTGCTGGGAAGGAACGATGAATTTCACTCCAGACTGAAGTCCTTCGGCATCCGGCATGAGTTCCAGAAAACTTCTGAAGTGCATGAGCGGAATGTCTGGCGAGAGTGCCTTCCGGAGTTTCCTGAGCGGGTTGCAGGCAACTCCGTTGCGAAATGAACCAGGCGTATGCGACGGTTTGTTTCGGCGGTCGAAAGCTCAGCCTGTTGGAGGGGCTGGATTTTCTGTTGGCCGAACGCCTGACGGTGATTTCGCCGCAGAATTGATTTCCTTCGCTCCGGAAGTAGTACGCGATGTTTTGTTCGCTGACTCTTCGCTGGCGATGGAAACTTGAATGATCGGCGTCTCCAGTGGGATCAGGGCCGTCTCAGAACTGACCTCGCGATTGCGAGCGAAAGCCGCTACCGATAGTACAAAAAGTCCAACCACCAAAGAGAAGACCGCAGGGATCTCACCACGCTGGCTGATGGACAAGGAAAACTCGTGATGCTCATTTGTCAGCTTGCAGGTTGCTGATGCATGGATCCTCCGCCCTGCTGTCTCAAATCGTTGAAGAAAATCTTTACGAAATGATGCTTGCAGCCGGACCAATGAATCCCGAGAAGGGAGCATCTCCGAAGACCGGCCAGATTCCGAAACGGCAGATTCAGCATGCAATAGACTGACATCCGTCTCGGCCTGCTGCACGGATGGCAGTGTTGGCAGGGAAATGGTCGTCACACCGGAACGAATAAATCTGGGTGTTCCGTTTTCCGAAAAGACGGTCAGAAAGCCTCGTGTAACACAATCGACTGGGTAAGGAGGATGCAGTGAAAGCGAACTGCCGTCCTCCTCAGTTCTGCGTCCCAGCCACCGCAACCTAAGTTTTGTTACGGGCTTCAGCAAATCCACGACGAGGGACTTATGTGTTCCGTCATCCCAACGTGTTGATTCGTCAGTTTCGACCTCTGTAACAACTGTTTCAGTGGGTATCTTCACAAGACATTTCGATGGAAGTTCTGCAGCATACAGCAGCACGAGGGTTTCCCCAACCGGAGACTGGCCCGAACACGACCAAACGATGGTGTCTGTGTTGGCAACGATCTCCCGGATGGTCTCAGTTGTGCCCGTATCGGGTAACACAGGGGCAGGTATCAGAATCTTCGAATCTTCTGTGTCAGGTCCGTCTGGCAGATTCAGCAGGCCGGACTTCTTAAGTTCCGAGTCCTTCCCAACAGAGAGAGCTGCATTGGAAAGCCATACGGGAATCGGAGAGGTTGTATTCTTCAGGGCCGCCGTATGTTCCACAGATCCGACCGACGCATCCAGGGGGACAAGAAGCAGGTTGTTCCAACGAATTTCGTGAAGAAGATCCGGAAACACATAGCTCACCGATCGCTGACGATCGTCAACTGTTTCCGCAGACAATGTCCAGATGACTGTGAACTCCGGCTGATCAAACATTTCTCTGACGACACTCTGATCTGCTGCAAAGCTGTCTTCATCTCGAAACAATGCCAGTGCCTTCTGTTCGATCAATACGAAAGGTTCTCGAACGAATGATGGTTCTCCCTTGAATCTGACCTGAAGAGGGCCATGGCTTCCCGACCACTGGCTGATGTGCAGGGCGAATGTGACCTGATCAGCTGATCGAATTGCGGCCAGAGATCCGATTGGTTCTACAGGACGTGCACGGACAAGAACGATCGGTTCGGTTTCGTTGACCACCTGCATGCGTACAGGTGTTTCGGGTGGCAGAGTATCTCCTGGACCTACCCGGTTATCCGGAACTGCGCCTCCGAGTTTCTCAATTGAGAGGCCAAGTCCGTCACTATCCAGTACCGTGATGGATGATTCCAGGATCTGTGCATTCTGGAGATGTGGGCTGTACAGCGAGATCGTCGTATCGTCAGGCCGAATTTTTTGACGACCAGTCAGCGTGATACTGTGTGCGCCTGTGGTTCCCTCCTTCAACTGGATGACCAGTTGGTCTCCTCGCCTATGCCATGAGTCCAGGCGATTTGCTTCTCCCGCTACGACCTGTACATCACTGACTACTACTGCTGATGTGAGCGAAAGGCGATGACGAAAGACCGGAAGCACTGACGTCTCAACATCAATCAGGCACTTCCATTCAATTTCTCCTTCACGAATATCGGCATTCTGCGAGATCCGAGCTTCATTCACACTGGTGCGCGGAATCAAGCTTATTTCAACGGTTTCGTTTCCCGAAGGAACCCGGAAGACTACATCTGATCGGCGCAACCATTGACCCCAATCGGATTGCAGGTCGGCGAAGGCTGTCGTTGAAACCTGATCGCCCAGGGGAGGAAGTACTGAGAATACGGAGTTGGTTCTTACGGCAAGAAGAAGATCAGGAGCGACAACGCAATCCGAGAATTGCTGAAGCTCAGAAACTGGAACAGGCTGCTTCAAGACAGCTCCAGCAGACAGACGCACAAGCTGAAATGCCAACACGAAGCTATCACCGGTACCGGGAGGAAGTTGAATGACCGCATTCTGGTCCGTCACAGACCACAATAAGTCTGTAATGACGTCAGCCCCCGTCGTGGCTGAGACAGTGTTGAGACGAAATCCTGCGGGAACACGATAGCGAACTTCCGGGGCTAACCTGTTCCACTTCGTAAACCGACAGATGCCGTTGATGATCTGCTGACCAGCATTTGTTTCACAGATGCTCAGGATCTGAACTGTGGCCGAGCGAGGACTTCCTCGTTCAATTTCACTCTGCAGGAGTCGCACATCGATACCATCAGACATCCCCAGACTACTCAGCGCCGCAATACCGGAAGAAGGTTTCCACTGGACGGAACCCTCCGGAGACTGAGCCCTCACACTCGAGTACAGATCCTCGGGGCATACGACCTCAGCCGTCGCTTCGGGGCAGGGCAAGCTGGGGAGTCGAAACTGAACACCAGATGATTGTCGCGACGTGACTGGGCGCAGTCGACATTCGATTTGATGCACCGTAAAGGCATCCAGAGAGCCCGCATCGACAGATGTGGAAAGTGCAGAACGGTCTCCTGATGCGAGAAAGGTCGAATCTTCTACAGTGCGAGGTGGAAGCAGACTGGAGGCCGGAATTCGAACCAAGATTGAGTCTGTGCCGAAAGGTTCAGGGAGGACTGGGCGTCCATCGATTCTGCATTCAACGAGATGCGATCCCTGCAATGGAATACGCAGTGCAGAATCCTGTTGTCCACTGATTGCCGAAACACCCAGCGTAAGCTGGACTTCCAGCGAATCTGTGGCTTCGGCCACGATTTTTGCATGCAGTTTTGTGATAACCGCCGCTGGCGTAGGACCTCTCCCTTCAATCGTGTCACGCCGAGATTTTTCGATGAGATCACGGCGGACGTAAACGATATCTGCGTCGGAGAAACTGACGTCGGGTATCAGGACTTCAGAAGTCTGATCCGGCTTTAGTGAAATCACTGCAGAATTGCTGCTTGAGGAAGCGGACACGGACTTATCGGGCGTTGGAGTCTGCCATGCACTGCCAGTTTGGGAATGACTTAGCAAAATGATCATGATGCAAGACTGAATCCAAAGTCCCTTTAGCGGCGATCGAATCCATCTCCAGCGACTGAGCATCACGAGCGTCAAGCCAACGGACAATCCCCAGAATGCTCCTTCAAGTGCTGCGTTGGCAACAGGTGTTTGCACCAGCACGTTGACGGCAAGGAACCCTAGTGCGAGGAAGGCTATTGCGACACGGTATTGTCCGGAAAAATTGCGGAAAGCGATGCACCCACATGTCAGTAACAGAAATGTGCCGATTGCGATTGCAAGCCGACGGCGCAATTGGGTCACCTGAATGATCACCGCCGTTTTCGACTCAACGGTGTCAATCAAGGTCTGTGGTTGCCAACCTTGTACCGCAGCCAGTTGCCACTGAATGATGAACTGCCGGACTTCTGCAGGAACCGATTGAGAATCCCGGGACTGCATCAGACGGTTTTCGTCTGCCGCGCTGATCAATAATCGATCAAGTATTCCTGAGATGACGGCTGGCTCGGCCGCGGCAAATGGGTTAGCAGGGGACTTCAGTTCCAGTTCTGGGTCAACAAGGAAGTGATGAGTGCATTGCGGAACAGCCAGTTCATTCAGAAATAGTCTGGGAAGTTCGCGTTCTCCGGTAACACGGCGCGAACGGC
>JBILXT010000039.1:0-30733 GCA_044378235.1 Planctomycetaceae bacterium | reverse complement strand
AACTTTAACGACTACGCAGACTTTTCCGAATTTTCCGGTTTTAGGGTCAGATGAGTACTCGGAATGGCGTCGAGACCGTCCCTTATTTGTGCCACTTGATTGGCAATTTCAGATTGAAGGTTGATGGGGGACTCGTAGCCTCGTCCACTACGATGAGCGAATCAAATCGAAACTATGCAGGCGTACGCTGAACGCTGTCTGGGCGTCCTCAATAGCTGTAAAAAAAACGTCCGAGGGATCCCCGGACGTTTCAGGCGTTTTTACGGACCGAATAACTATCGATCAGGCTATTACTTCTTCAGTTCTGCGTCGATCAACGCGACGACTTCGTCTGCATCCGGACTTGTTCGTGGGCTGATGCGTCCCACCACTTTTCCATCCTTGCCAACGACAAACTTTTCAAAGTTCCAGCTGATCTTTTCCTTCTTGGTCGCTCGGTCCTTATCTTCTTTCAGGTAGTCGAAGCCGGGGTCCTGGCTCTTCAGATACTTGTAGAGCGCCGTTTGGCCTTCGCCATTGACTTCTACTTTGCTCATCATTGGAAACGTCACCTTGTAGTTATCAGAGCAGAACTTCTTAATGTCCTTCTCGGTCCCTGGTTCCTGGCCACCGAACTGATTGCAGGGAAAACCGACAACAACCAACCCTTTGTCAGCATACTTCTCATGCAGAGCCTGCAATTGCTCGTATTGCGGCGTCAGGCCACATTCGCTGGCGACGTTGACGATCAGCAGAACCTTGCCCTTGTACTCGGACAAATCAACGTCTTTGCCGTCGATCGACTTTGCCTTGAACTCGTGAACAGAATCGGCTGCCATGGCTGCTCCGGTGGAAAAACAAGCGACAGTCATTGCAAAAGCCAATGCACTCCAGAACTTCATGAGTGTACTCCAAATCAGAAATGAAACTGACCCTGCCCGAAATTCGACTGACACAGCGGGAAGGGCAAAGTCTAAACCGCTTTACTCGTATTGTTACCCGCTGACCATCAAAGGCAAGCGAAGTGAAGCTCGTACTACAAACGAAGGTTTGGTCACGCCTCTTTCGGAAACACCTGCGCGAGCGAATCCGGAACGGTATTGCGATGGATTTGCCGGGGCGTGTTCTTCTTCGTTGGGGCTGTTTGACCTGAGGCTGGGCTGGCTGATGCCAGTTCAACTCAGCCGAACTCTAACCAACGAATCGGAAGGGGGCCGCGGTCGGCACTTGCAGGAAGAGGATCTCGAACACGCAGGGAAACGCGGGTATTCTGCCAAAAGTTCAGCGATCAAGTTTGAGAAGCAGTGGCCGCAAGTGAACGCCCGTGCCTTCTGAGTTAGTTCTTCCATGGCAAGTCATTGCAGGGTTCTTGCATTTAATAGACCTGCGAGTCCGTTTGTGGCTATGTGTTCACGTGGGGTGATGGTGAAAATGCTGACAAACTATAAGTCAAACGATTCCACCAGGGGATTGGTTGTTAGACTACTGTGAAATCCGGACAGGATCATCGGTTGTACGCTATTGGACGGGTCGGGGCAAAATGTCGGTCCATTGAGTTGACGCGACTTCGATCGTTCAAAGGGCACATGACTGCTTTGGAAGCGGCTGCTCGCAGCTCATTGATGTCTCCTGTTGATGGCTTTGAACTGTGAAGAATTCTGTGCTGATACCGGAACCTCCTGCCTGCTGATTGGACTCGAGTTAATGTTTCGTCATCATCCCCGTCGTCAAAAAGAACAGGCCGCTTCTCTCACCGAACAGGCGACTTTGCGAACGATTGAACTCACAGGCAGTTCAGCCGAGTCGGCAACAGGTGCTGGCGTCATCTCTGAATTCAGTCGACTGATAGCTGTGCTGAGGAATCAGCTTTCGCCGACACGTCACCACAGGTCTCTTTGGCGCCAAAGTGTGGCTCAAGAGATATCGACAATGGTCGAACACTTTGAGTGCCGAGCGCTACTGACACCGACAACCTTTCCTTTTCAGGTAACCGTTCGACCAGACAACGTCACAGATCATGTACTTACAATCTCTGACGTAACACACGACACCTCCGGGAACGGCATATTGAATGGCAGCGGGAAGACCGCGCCCACGTTCACATTGACGATCAGTCGCAACGGTGACACGACACCTACACACGACTACACAGTCGATCTGGTCCGCTCTGGTCAGGTAATTGCTTCTACGGGTAGACGATCAGCCAATACTTCAACCGTCAACCTGTCTTTGGTGGTCGGAGCATCCGGGCGGCCGGTTCTTCCATCGGGAGAATCAAATATTACCGTTCGATTGATACGCCATAACACATCCCCGACTCCTGATCAGTCCGCAGATCTGGCCACTGTCATAGTGCGCGTTAATCAGGATCCTTCGACTCAGAATCAGTCCTTTACGGTCTTCGAAAGGTCCAGTCTGAATTCACTGGATTTGGGTGTCAGTGATCCGGACGGAGAAAGCGTCACCGTACGCATCGATACACTGCCAGCCGGAGGTCTGCTATTTCGACAGGACGGTTCGCCCATTTCAGCCGGGCAAACATTGAACTCAAACGTGGATACGGTGTTTTACACTCCTGACTCAGGCACGACCGGATCCGACTCGTTTACGTTCTCGGCCTCTGACTCAGTCGGTGGATTGTCAGCAACTCGGACGGCATTCATCACTCTTGAGGCACCACCTGCCGGGCTGCTCGTTGTCAGTACTGCCATTGATGAACTGGATTCCGACTTTAGTGACGGAGACTTTTCCCTGCGTGAAGCCATAGCCCAGTCAAATCTGACTGCCGACGTGAATACAATTAACTTTTCGCCGGGAATCAACGGAACCGAGGTGGACCTGACTCTTGGTCAGCTTTCGATCATTCACAGTGTCAACATCACCGGAAACGGTGCCACGCAGACGATCATTGACGCGCAGCTGGCGTCGCGAATTTTTTCCATCAGTGCCGGAAGTCTTTTTCTGTCCAACATCACCATAAAGAATGGACGCACAACGGGACAGAACAACGGTGGTGCTGTGTTATCAACAACGTCAGAAACTCTGACGATTGTCGATAGTGTTATTTCCGGAAGCGGCACGACAGGGACAGGGGCGGACGGTGGGGCTGTTCACTCTGGAAATGGCCCGGTAATTATTGATCGAACCACTTTCTCCGGGAATTCAACGACAGGAAATTCTTCCAGCGGCGGAGCACTCTCAGCTCTTGGGGAAATCACGATCCGCAACAGTACGTTCTCGGGAAACTCGACGGGAGGCAGTAGTGCCTTCGGAGGCGCCATTGCGTCATTGCTGGATCAGAACATCACGATCACCAACAGCACATTGAGTGGTAATCGTGTCCTTGGAACGGGAAGCCACGGAGGTGGCGCGATCTTCTTTGATGACGGAGATGTGAAGATCACGAACAGCACGATCACCGGGAACACAGCCAATATTGGTGGCGGGATCGGGATCTATGCCGACGATGCCGGTGAGTCACTGCAGATCCATAACTCGATTGTTGCCGGAAACACGGCTCCAACAAATCCGGACTTCACTGCTCCGGGATCGCCTGAGGTGAATTTGGAGGTTCGGAACAGCCTGATTGGGCGCAGCGACGGAACCACACTCTCTGCGACAACGGGGCGGATTGCTGATGGCGAAGGAAACTTCATCGGTGGAATCACGGGCGGCACAGCCATCAATCCTCTTCTGAGCCCTCTGGCGTCCAACGGAGGTCCGACTCAGACCCATGCACTGCTGGTTGAAAGCCTGGCCTTCAATAGTGGCAATAATTCACTGGCCGTCGACCTCAGCAATGCAAGTTCTCCACTCACGCTGGATCAAAGAGGAGTCGGCTTTCCTCGCGTCTGGTTTGGCACTGTCGACATGGGTGCACTTGAGTCCAGAGTTCTGGATGGAACGTCCGGGGCGGACGCCTTTACTCTGACCTACGGCACGACGACGGCTGGAAACGTTGCCGTCACAGTGTCTTCGAACGGCGGCCCGACGGTTGATCTCGGAACTTTTCCAATGAATCTCTCGCTCACGATTCGAGGTCTGGGCGGAGCAGATTCAGTCCGTGTCGTTGGCACGTCCGGGATCGACACATTTACGGTGGCGCCTGCGACGAAGGTTGTGGTGAATGGCGCTAATCTTTTGCTGGACAGTATTGAATCTCGTCGTATCTCCGGGATGGCCGGAAACGATCTTTATAAGTTTGATGTCGATTCCAGCCTTGGCCTGTTCTCGCTGGATGAATCCGGCGGTGGGATCGATACGATTGACTTTGCACTGACTTCGACCGTGGGAGTAACGTTGAACCTTGGCATTGCCACAACTCAAACGGTCCACTCCACGAATCTTAGCCTGAACCTGAACTCCGCAACTCATTTCGAAAGAGTGGTCGGAGGCACTAAGAACGATATTCTGACAGGAAACTCATTGGCGAACACGCTCAACGGGAATAGCGGGATCGACACATTGAATGGGATGAGCGGAAGTGACTCGCTGGTTGGAGCTGGAGGGAATGACACGTACGTCTTCACTGCAACTTCCATTGCTGAAACCGATACGCTGACTGAGGTTGCCGGAGGAGGACGGGAAACGCTGGACTTCAGTTCCCTGATTGTGCCGGTGAACATGAACCTGTCGTCTGTTGTGGATCAATTGGCTCACGCCAATCGGACCATTCGGCTGAATGCCGTCGACCAGTTTGAAAACGTTATCGGGGGAACCAAGAACGATATTCTGACTGGCAACTCACTGGCAAATGTTTTGACTGGAAACGTCGGCAACGACACACTCAACGGTGCCGGTGGTAACGATACTTTGGCTGGCGGACTTGGGAATGACACATACGCCTTTGACGCCGCAACGACCCTTGAAAGTGATTCCCTGAGTGAAGGAACGACCGATGGAATTGATACACTGAGTTTCGTCTCGTTGACGACTCCGGTCACAATCAATCTGGGCTCCTCCGCACTGCAGACGGTTTCCGCAAACAGAACTCTCAAACTGAATTCTTCGGTCCCGTTCGAGCATGTTCAGGGTGGAGCTGGCAATGACAGTTTGACGGGGAACGCAGCTGCCAACATGCTTTTGGGGAATGGCGGCAATGACCGAATCACCGGAGCGGCTGGCAATGATTCGCTGACGGGCGGTCCAGGTGATGATGTTTACGTCTTCGCCCCGGCAACAGCAGCTGAGGCTGATTTTGTCGTGGAGTCAGCTTCAGGTGGCACGGACACTCTCGACTTCGGGCTTCTGGCGTCTCCTGTGATTCTCAACCTGGGGACAGGAGTCGTTCAGGCCGTCCATACAAATCGCACGCTGCAACTCAATTCAACCACCCAATTCGAGAATGCGGCGGGTGGCTCGGGAGATGACGTATTGACCGGCAATGCGATCGCAAACATCCTTGTCGGCAATGCTGGCAGCGACCAATTGCTTGGAAACGGAGCACGCGACATTGTGATTGGAGGTCTCGGGCTTGATACAATCAACGGTGGAGATGAAGAAGATATTGTGATCTCCGGTACGACAAGTCACGACGCTGTCTTCAGTAACCTGAACGATCTCAGGACGACATGGATTTTGACAACCATTTCAAGCACCTCAAGGATGGCAGCATTGCGAGCTGGCGTTGGTCCGGCATTGGCGTCGCTTCGCAAGACCGTGAATGTGCTGAATGATGCGGGTGAAGACGATCTTCTGACCGGCGGAACTGGCAGCGACTGGTACTTCAGAGCCATCGATGACGTCCTGTCGGATCTGGCCATCGGCGAGTTCACTGATCTTCTCTGATTGGATTCTGTCAGCGAAGTTCCTTCATTTCCATAGAGAGTGATTTTGCATTCAGCAGCGTTCATGTGTGTGTGTCCGTGATTCACACGCATAGTCTCGCGCCGTTCGCGTTCAGCCCGAGGTTTCGGTCGGCTTGCGGAAAGCGATCGCTCGTTCTGTTCCTCGGTTTGGGATGGTGCACTTCGTGTCGCTGAGAGTCAATGCTTCTCAATGGGGCCCGAGTTATTTGCCTTTCAGCACCAGGATCGGATGCTCTTGCTCAGGTCCATCGACGATGGCGTTGACGCATCGGGAGAGCAGTACGACCGTAGGGCCATCGTGCGGGAATTGTTCGAGCAGCAGACTGAGCTCCCGCGCCGCGGGTCTGAACTGCTGCTCTTCGAACATTCTGAGGGCATGTTCGTAACCGTGGTTCAGAACCAGATCTTCCTTGCTGTTAAGTTCGTAGAAGCCGACAGGTTCGTTGATATTGATGACCTGGCCATCACAGATTTTTCTGCAGTGAAACTGTTGTCTGACCGCTGTTGCGGTGGCTTTTGTAATCAGAATTCGAGTTTTCAGATACTTGGTTGCCCCCTGAACACGGCTGGCCAGGTTGACGGTCTTTCCGAGTGGTCCGTACTTGAATTTATGCTCCGACCCTGAATTGCCTGCACGTGCCGGTCCGGTGTTGATCCCAATTGCGAAGTCAATATCTTCGCCGATTCGGGAGTGCCATGCGCTGTTGAGATCGGGCAGTCGGGCGAACATCTCCAAAGCCGCTCTGCAGGCGAGCTCTGCGTGGTTCGGCTGCACCTGCGGTGCTCCCCACATGGCCATCACGGCATCGCCCACATAGTCGACCACGACACCGCCGGATCTGACCACGCATTCGGAAACCGCTCCAATGACTTCGTTGATGAAACGAAAGATCGTCAGCGTGTCGACGCGTTCGCTGATTCGGCTGAATCCACGGATATCGCAGAACAGAATCGAGACATCCACATCTCGTCCTTCCAGCAGGTTCGGCTGCGCCTCAAGTTCGCGCGCGAGTTCCGGGGAGAAGAACTGTTCGAAGCGAGTCTGCAGTCGACGAGATTCTTCTTCGTGACTTCTTCGGGAAAGTTCGGACGCGACACCGTAGGCCAGCAACTCCATCAGATGAGCGTCTGTCCGAGTGATTTCTCGAAACGAGTTGGTGTCGAGTCGGCACTGGCGTTCGCCGTACAACGCACCAATGACGTTTCCGGTTCGGTCAAGAACAGGAACAGCGATGAACGCGTCCAGCTTCGCCAGACTTTCCGTGGCCCGCCCACTAGTGGAGCTCCAGTGCGTTTTGGAATGCTTCAGCACTTCGTTGAGGACATGCTGGCTGACTGCCGATTGAAAGCGGCCGTATTGTTTTTCTTCCTTCCATTGATCGTTGGAGTATCGCAGCAGTTTCGCGCCGTCAAAATCCACAACCTTGACTGCACCAGTGACAGCGGCATCGTACAGTGCGTCGGCAGTTCGAGCGTTCTGCAGGATCTCCATCGCCTCCCGCAATCCCTGGACAATGCGTTCGATCTGTTCTCCATCAACGAGCACTCTGGTGCCGGGAGCCATCGGAACGAAGGTGGAAAACTGCTGTCTCATCCCCGGAGCCAGCGTACGGGTTGCCAGGCTTTCAAATTCCGGACTCGCGTTTGATTCCGCAGTCACATCGTGCAGTTTGACATACTGCGTCGGCGAAATGTAAACGGTCACAGGCATGACCAGAACTCGAGAAGTCTCCACCTCCAGAGCCTCTTCGCCCCGCAGTCGCAGCGCGACATTGGAGCTCAGATTTGTCAGGCGCAAAGTTCCGTCATTCAATGGCTCAATACGCAGTTGATGGCGTGCGATCTTCGTAAACGTCAGGTCGGCAATCACCAGACGCTGCTTGCCGCCGGTGGGAAACATTGCAAACGAAGGCGGTTCACCATTCTGCTGTCGACCAAGCTCCAGAACTCCTTCAACATCGCCCGAGAACATGCGGGTTTCGTTGTCAAATACATGAATGCGAAACGTCATGTGATCGTAGCTTTGGAGTGCTGAGAGCGTGAAGATCCGGAATCCGTCTGGTTTCCGCGACCGTATATAATAAAACTCAGAACTCGAATGAGCATTCAATTCGAGGCTTGGTGTTCCCAGAATCCCCGAAAGATTGATACTTCGCTGCATCCTTGTCACTCACGAAACTCCCGCGAGATTTGCGGGAATTCTGCACCGAGGATCGGGACGTATCTTCACTCTTCGCTCTTTGGGATCAGCAGTTTCCAGATGTTTGTGTCGTCGCCGAGTGAGTCCACTGGGTTCATGTGGTCGTTGCACGAGCTCGCGATGAGCTTTGCTGCCTTACACCGCTGTCCAATTGGCCGGATCCAGAGAAATCCGGGGCAGCCGCAGGAGTAACGCCTGGAGAGACAGTTGACTCAGGAGATTGAAATCGTAAAGCTGCGCGGAATATTGAAGGCAGTACGGCTTATCGTCGTGAGGGCTCTATGTAAATCGGGCTCCGGTCAACGGTTTTGCTTGAAATTCGGGCTGTCTCCAATATCTCTCAAAGTCACGTTATCGCTTATTCGTCCGCGCGGAGCAGACAGTTGAAGATCACAACCTCAATGGCCCTGGCACTTCTCGTCGGAGGTTTTCTCGTTTCGCCGTCGAAAGCCGACGTGATCGTCATGAAGTCGGGGCAGCGGATTGAAGGCGAGGTGTTGAAGGTTCAGAAGGACACGGTGTTTGTCGACATCGGCGTGGATGTGGTCAAAATCCCGGTGGATCAGATTCAGGAGCGAGTTGAAACCGCTGCAAAACCGGAGGCCGTGAAAAAGACCGACGATGGTGTTTTCATGTCGGCCGATCTTCCCGAGCGTACTGTCAAAGAACTTGTTGGCAAATATGGCGAGGGAGTGGTGCTGATTCAGAATCCTGAAGGACTGGGGTCAGGGTTTATCATCAACGATCGAGGATACTGCGTTACGAATTACCATGTCGTTGAAGGGCAGACACGAGTTGCCGTGACGATTTTTCATCAGGGGCAAAATGGCGATTTTGAGCGACGGGCGATCCGCGATGTGAAGATTCTGGCCCTGAATCCCTACTTCGATCTCGCTCTGCTGGAGATACCCGCTCAGAAGGATCTCAAGTTTCAGCCGGTTTATATCGCCGATGATGACAGTCACCGAGAAGGAGATACGGTTTTCGCGATTGGAAGTCCGCTTGGGCTGGAACGGTCGGTCTCCGAGGGAATCGTGGCGTCTCGAAACCGAAACATGGATGGAATCGTGTACATCCAGACGACTGCTCAGATTAACCCTGGAAACAGTGGTGGCCCTTTGTTCAATGAAAAGGGTCAGGTCGTTGGTGTTATCAATATGAAACTGACGTTTGGGGAAGGCTTAGGGTTTGCGATTCCAATTTCTTACCTAAAGCATTTCCTGCGGAATCGAGATGCATTTGCCTTTGATCGAACAAACCCGAATACTGGGTATCATTACCTTGAGCCACCAAAGCGGATGAATCCTAAGCAGCCGTATGAGGTTCCAGAGAGTGATGACGAGGGCAAGAATTGAGTGTTCCTGTACTTTTCGTGCTGCTGGTCATGGTTCTTTTTGAGGTTTTTGAGAAATTTGAAGAATGCGGCGAACGGTGTCTGAGGTGGATGTCGTTGGTTTTGGATGAGTTATGCCCGGTTGAATCGGGCCTTCAAATGGACGGGCAGTCTGGCTGAAATGATGAAGAGACATACAGTGGAGTAGCCCCAATCTGGAGGAAGGCTTCAAAAACCGGTCTTGATTCTTGACATTTGGCCTTTCGGGCCGTAACAAATGGCTGGGTTTGGAAATACTTTTTCACCGAGCCTCCCGCCAACTACCCCACCTCGGCGAAAAGTCCCGCCATTTCTGCCGATAGACAGTCTGAGATTTTCTGTCAGCCAGCCATCAACGGATTGCTGGTCGGCGTTTTTTCCCTGGAGAGACCTGGATGATCACTGGACGTTCTCGAAGAAGTTTTCTGCACGTAGGTTTTTGCGGTGGTATTGGCCTGACACTGGCTCAGTACTTCCAGATGCGGCAGGCTCAGGCAGACATTAAGAATTATGAGAGCAAGGAAGGCACGGCAAAGTCCGTGATCTTTATCTTCCTGCCTGGCGGCATGGCTCATCAGGAAAGCTTCGACCCGAAGCCGTATGCTCCGATTGAATATCGTGGCCCGATGAGTTCCATCGAGACGAATGTTCCGGGCGTGTTTATTAACGAGCGATGGGTTCAGACCGCGAAGGTCATGGACAAGATCACGATTGCTCGCAGCATGACTCACGGTGAAGCGGCTCACGAACGTGGCACTCATAACATGTTCACGGGTTATCGCCCAAGCCCAGCGTTGTCTTACCCGAGCATGGGCAGCGTCGTTGGGCACGAGTTTGAGCCTCGTAACAACATTCCGCAGTACATTTGCATTCCTGGCCAGCCGAATGAGTTCGCTGGGACAGGTTACCTAAGCTCATCTTTCGCTCCATTCAGCTTGGGCTCAGATCCTGCTGACGGTGGTTTCTCGGTACGCGACCTGCAGTTGCCAGGTGGCGTAACTGATGAGCGATTCAGCCGTCGGCGCAAGGCTCTGGACGCAGTGAACGACTACTTCGTCACGAAGGAAAAAGCGGACTCACTGGATGCGGTTGATACGTTCTATCAGCGTGCTTACGGCTTGATCAGCTCACAGCAGGCTCGAGAAGCTTTCGACCTCAGCAAAGAGCCGGACAAGCTTCGCGATGAGTATGGCCGTAACACCGCCGGTGCTCGTATGCTGATGGCTCGCCGTCTGGTGGAATCCGGTGCTCGTTTCGTGACCCTCACTTACGGTGGCTGGGACATGCACGACAACATCGCAGCTGGCATGAACGGCCAGGTTCCTCAGTTCGATCAGGCCTTTGGTCGACTGATTACGGACCTCGAAGAACGTGGTCGTTTGAACGACACGATGGTATGCATCGCGAGCGAGTTCGGTCGTACTCCAAAGATCAACGGCACTGCTGGTCGAGACCACTGGCCGAAAGTGTTCAGCGTTGTTATGGCGGGTGGTGGCGTGAAGAGAGGTTTCGTTTACGGAACTTCGAATTCAACAGCCAGCGAGCCGGAAGACAATCCGCTCAACGTGGAAGACTGGGCAACAACAATCTACAGCTGCCTCGGCATCAATGCTGACAAGGAGCTGATGGCTCCTGGTGATCGTCCGATTGAAATTGTTGACGGTGGCAAAGTTCGTCAGGAACTTCTGGCATAATCTGATTGCGACTCATGCAACGCTGCGGGCTGGCTTAAATGTTGGTCAGCAGCGTTGTTTTGTATCGTGAAAACGATGTCTAACCGAGTGGCGTGAGCCGCTCCGGAGTTCGAAGGCTCGCTGGCTGAGTCAGGGGCCTTTCTGGATGGTGGACGATTCCTGCCTGTCGAGGTGGGTCTTAAGCGAATTGCCCGATCACGGATTTGAAAAGGCACTGGCTAAGGGAAGGAACCCGAATTCTAAATTCAACGGAAGTGACGTTGCCATGCGTTTGTCGTTGGCCCTTATGCTGTCTGCGGCAGCCGTCGTGTTGAGCCCTCTTGAGGCTTCAGCGGCTGATCCAAATCTCTCAATCATTCTGCCTCGCGGTGGTCAGCGAGGAACCGAACAGGTGTTCCGCTTTTCTGGAGCACGCCTCCAGGATGCTGAGCAGATCTTGTTCTATGAGCCAGGCTTTGAAGTTCTTGAAATCAAAGCTGCTGATGCGAACAACATTGATGTGAAGGTCAAGATTGCTCCGGACTGTGCGATCGGAGAACACACTGCTCAGGTGCGTACCAAGTCCGGAATTTCTGACTATCGCACGTTCTTTGTCGGAGCCCTGCCAGGGGTTGACGAGAAAGAACCGAACACGGACTTTGCTGCTCCTCAGGCTGTCGAGCTGAACGTTACGGTCTCTGGCACGGTCGACAATGAAGACGTTGACTACTATGTCGTCAATGCGACAAAGGGTCAGCGAATCTCAGTGGAAGTTGAAGGCATGCGTTTTGGTCAGACTTTGTTTGACCCTTACATCGCGATCCTCAACGACAAGCGTTTTGAGCTTTCCGCCGTTGATGATTCACCACTGGTTAAACAGGACGCGGCAACCTCAATCATTGCACCCGAAGATGGTAAGTACATCGTCGAAATGCGTGACAGCGGATACGGTGGCGACGGCAACTGTCGCTACCGACTGCACATCGGAACCTTCCCTCGCCCAACCGCAGCCTATCCAGCGGGTGGCAAAGCTGGCGAAGCGCAGGATGTGACGTTCATCGGTGATGCAAGCGGTCCGATCACGAAGAACGTAGCGTTTCCTGCGGAAGGCGTGGAGACGAACGTCTACATTGAAGACGCCAGCGGAATTGCTCCTTCCGGTCACGTCCTGCGAGTTTCTCCGAACCCGAATGCGATGGAAGCCGAGCCAAACAACGGCTTTGAGAATGCAACTGTTGTTGCTTTCCCGTCTTCCTTCAACGGCATTCTCCAGGAGCCGGGTGATGTGGACATTTTCAAGTTCACAGCCAAGGCTGGTCAGGTTTTCGAAGTTGAGTGCTACGGTCGCCGGATTCGTTCTCCGATCGACCCTGTCATGAATCTGTACAAGGCGACTGGTGAAGGGATCACCGGGAATGATGACTCACGTGGACCAGACAGTTACTTCCGTTGGCAGATTCCTGCTGATGGGGACTATGCTCTGAGAATTGCAGACCATCTGAATCGTGGTGGTGCTGAGTTCACCTATCGGGTTGAGTTTCAGGAAGTGAAGCCGTCGCTGAATCTCGGGATTCCTCGAGTAGCACGGTATTCACAGTCTCGTCAGCAGATCTTTGTTCCGCGAGGAAATCGTTATGCGACATTGATCTCTGCGGAACGCATCAATTTCGGCGGTGAATTGACGATTGATGGTGTGCAGTTGCCGCCGGGAATTACGATCGTTGCTCCTCCGATGGCAGCCAATATGAATGTGATGCCGGTTGTCTTTGAAGCCGCTGCTGACGCTCCTCTTGCAGGTGCTCTTGTGGATTTCAAGATGAAGCCGACAGATCCTGCCCTCGCTGCTGTCAGTGGACGTTTCCAGAATCGAGCAGACTTCGTGATTGCGGGACCTGGTCAGTCGCTTTACGTTTGGAAAGACGTCGAACGGTTGCCTGTCGCCGTCACTGAAGAGCTGCCGTTTACACTCGAAATTGTGCAGCCAAATGTTCCGATCGTCCGTAACGGTATGATGCTGCTGAAGGTTGTGGCAAAGAAGAAAGAGGGTTGGGACGAGAACATTCAGGTTCAGTTTCCTTACCGTCCACCGGGGATCGGTGCGAACAGCGAAATCAGCATTCCGAAGGGACAGACCGAGGGACTCTATCAGATCAATGCGGACGCCAACGCGGCAATCGGAAAGTGGCCGGTTTACGCTCTGGGTTATGCCAATATCAACGGAGCTGCCTGGGCTTCAACTCAAATGGCAACGATCGAAGTTGCTGAGCCATACGTCGGCCTGACGGTTCAGCGATCTTCTGTTGAACAGGGCAAGGAAACAGACGTCGTTGTTGACGTGCAGGTTCTGAAGGAATTGAAGGCACCGGCTGTGGTGACTCTGGTTGGTTTGCCTCACAAGGTCACCGCCGAACCATTGCAGATAACGGCCGAGACTAAAGAGCTTGTCTTCAAAGTGAAGACTGCTGCCGATAGCCCAGAAGGAACTCATAAGAATGTGTTCTGTCAGGTCACCGTTGTAGAGAACAATGAGAACATTGTTCATGCTCGCGTCGGTGATTCGGAACTGCGAATTGACAAGCCATTGCCGATGCCAACAGCAGCTCCGATGCCGGCTCCAATGCCAGCAGCGGCCGCAGCTGCTCCGGCTCCAATGCCTGCTCCACCAGTGGAGAAGCGATTGACACGTCTTGAAAAGCTGCGACTGGAATCTCAGAAGAAGGCGGGCGGCGCTCCAGCAGCTCCGTAAAAAGTCTTTCTCTGGCGGTATCTCTTTTGCTTTCAGTCTCACCGGAAACAATGGTGAGTGGTTCTTTATTGCGAGTAAGTTTCATGATCAGATGGTCATCTTTTGCCGCATATGCAGCGATTTCATTGCTGTCTCCTGCGGGGCTTCTGGCACAGGATCCTGCTCCGGCATCGATCAGTGTTGCTCCAGCCGACATTCATCTTTCCGCAGCTCGTGACCTGCAATCGCTGCTTGTTCAGGCAGTGTTGCCAAACGGATTGACGGTGGATGTGACAGAACAGGCGACAATCGCCATTGAGAATGAAGGTTTCGTCCGGCGTGACGGGATGAAGTTTTTCCCGGTTGCAGACGGCACAACCAAAGTGACCGTGTCTTACGGCGGTCACTCTGTTGAAGTTCCTGTAACGGTGGCCAATTGCAAAGTGGATCCGCCGATCAGCTTCCGCCAGGACGTTATGCCTGTGTGGATGAAAACCAGTTGCAACAACGGCAGCTGTCACGGAGCAGCCCGTGGGAAAGACGGTTTCCGTCTGTCACTCTTTGGTTTCGATCCAGAGGGTGATCATTACCGACTCACTCGTGAAGTTCCCGGTCGCCGGCTGAATTTGGCATTGCCAGCGGAAAGCCTGCTGATGGAAAAGTGTGACGGCAGCGTTCCTCACACGGGTGGTAAACGATTTGAAAAGGGCAGTGAGCACTACAACACAATCCTGCGATGGCTGGAAGCGGGTGCCCCAAACGATCCGGGTCCGGTGCCTTCCGTAGTTTCTTTGGAACTGTATCCGAAGAACGCTGTGATGGACGGTGAAGGTGCAACGCAACGGTTGACCGTGCGTGCCAAGTACTCTGATGGAACTGATCGCGACGTTACCACGCTGGCCTATTTCAGCTCGAATAACGAAACCAGCGCTGAAATTGCTCAGACGGGAAATGTCACAGCTCATGCTCGTGGCGAAGCGTTCATCATGGCTCGCTTCGAGACTCATACTGTCGGCTCACAGTTCATCGTGTTGCCGAAAGGTTTGCAGTATGAAGATCCGAAGACCCCGGAATTCAACTACATTGACACGTTGAATCACGCGAAGCTTCGTAAACTGCGAATCATCCCATCGGAAGTTTGCAGCGACGAAGAGTTCATGCGTCGAGTTTTCGTCGACATTACCGGAACCATGCCGACGGTTGAAGATCACGATCAGTTCGTTGCCGACACAGATCCTGCCAAGCGAGAAAAGCTCGTTGATCAGCTGTTGCAGCGTAAAGAATTCGTTGACATCTGGGTGATGAAATGGGCCGAATTGCTTCAGGTTCGAACGATTGCAAATCGCGTTGAAAAGAAGCCGATGCTGGCTTACTACAACTGGTTGAAGGAAAAGATTGCCAGCAACACTCCGACCGACAAGATGGTTCAGGAGATTCTGGGATCTCGCGGAGGTTCGTTCGCGAGCCCGGCAACAAACTACTATCAGACAGAAACAGAAACCCTCAAGACCGCGGAGAACGTTGCTCAGGTCTTCATGGGCATGCGAATTCAATGTGCTCAGTGTCATAATCATCCGTTCGACCGCTGGACGATGGATGACTACTACAGCTTTGCGGCCTTCTTCTCGCAGATCGGCCGTAAGCAGGGCGAAGATCCTCGCGAAACCATCATCTTCAATTCTGGTGGTGGCGAAGTCACTCACCTTGTTGGTGGCCGCGTGATGAAGCCAAAGTTCCTCGGCGGTGCCGAGCCTGATCTGGTCGGCAAGGATCGTCGTGAGGTTCTGGCTCAGTGGCTGGCCTCTCCAGAGAATCCCTACTTCGCGAAGAACCTGGCCAACATCGTGTGGTCACACTTCTTCGGTCGAGGCATCATCAATGAAGTGGATGATGTTCGTATCAGCAATCCTGCTGTGAATCCCGAGCTGCTCGACGAACTGGGTAAGAAGTTCACGGAATACAACTACGACTTCCGCAAGCTGGTCAAAGACATTTGTACGTCTCGTACTTATCAGCTCTCTACCAAGACGAACGAAACAAACGCTTCGGATCATCGCAATTTTGCTCACTCAGAACTGCGTCGTATTCGTGCGGAAGTGATGCTGGACTGTATCAGCATCGTGACAACGACTCAGGATAAGTTCCCCGGGTTGCCGGTTGGTGCTCGAGCTGTCCAGATTGCTGACGGTAACACCGCGACCTACTTCCTGACGACATTCGGTCGAGCAAAACGGGAAACGGTTTGCTCATGCGAAGTCAAAATGGAGCCAAATCTTTCTCAGGCTCTTCATCTGATCAATGGAGACACGACGAACTCCAAGATTCAGCAGGGCGGTTTGATCCCGACCCGTTTGAAGGAAGGCAAGGCTCCGGCTGATATTATCACCGAGCTTTACCTGCGATGTTTTTCTCGACGTCCAACGGAGCAGGAACTGGCTTCTCTGGTGGCTCTTGTCGCCGAGCAGCAGAACTCTCAGGAGTCCCTGGAAGACGTGTTCTGGTCGATGTTGAATTCTCGCGAATTCCTCTTCAACCACTAGTGTTTACCAAATCCCCATGATCAGCAAAGGCGGAACATTGTTCCGCCTTTGTTTGCTGTCCTGGGGCCGGTTATAGCGATTGATCGTCCTGGTGAATCCCGCCTGCTCAGGATGGGCAAGAATTATGGTGTGCGGGCTCTGTGAAGTCTTTTGTGATGTGGCAGGTTTTGCCGAAACTATGACGCTGTCGTAATTCTGCGGCAGTGATTTGGTGCACGGGAGTTCGAAACGATGAAGCGGTTATCCTCATTGTCAGCTGGCATCACATTGCTGGCTCTTCACTTTGCATCGGGCAGTGTTGTTGGTCAGGAGAAGATCAACTTCGAAGATCACGTCAAACCGATCCTGCGTGACAAGTGCCTGTCCTGTCACAATACGAATAAGAAAAGCTCTGACCTCGACCTGTCGTCATACTCCTCTTTGATGCAGGGGGGAGCCTCTGGAGCGTCCATTCAGCCGGGCGATTCCGGCGCAAGTTACATGTATAGCCTGATGTCTCATCAGAGCGAACCGTTCATGCCGCCGAACGCGGACAAGCTGCCGGATGAGACTCTGGAGATTGTTCGCAAATGGATCGAAGGTGGTGCCCCTGAGACAGCATCCAGCAAAGTGATGCTGCCTAAGAAGAATAACGCGGCTCTCACCGTTGATGTTTCCGCCGGGGCTCGTCCAGAGGGACCTGCCCCCATGCCGGACGTGTTGAATCTTGAACCGGTCGTTCGCACCAGCGCTACGACGGCCGTTTCAGCGATCGCGACGAATCCATGGTCAAAGCTTGTTGCGGTTGCTGGTCAGAAGCAGGTTGTGCTCTACCACACAGAAACGTTGGAGCAAATTGGCGTCCTGCCTTTCCCTGAAGGTCGTCCTCGCGTACTGAAATTCAGCCGTAACGGTGGGCTTCTGCTGGCCGGTGGCGGTCGCGGCGCGTCGAAGGGTCTTTGTGTTGTGTGGGATATCCGCACGGGTGAGCGAGTCATGACCGTCGGCGATGAACTCGACGAAGTTCTGGCCGCGGACATCAGTGCTGACCAGACGCTGGTCGCACTTGGTGGTCCTCAAAAGATCGTTCGCGTTTATAGCACCGCGACAGGTGAGCTTGCTTACGAATGTAAGAAGCACACGGACTGGATTTACTCGCTTGAATTCAGCCCTGATGGCGTGTTGCTCGCCACGGCTGATCGAAGCGGTGGCTTGCTCGTGTGGGAAGCTCAGACAGGCCGCGAGTATCTGACATTAAATGGTCACACGGGTGCTGTGAACTCCGTATCCTGGCGTATTGACGGCAACGTTTTGGCTTCCGCAAGCGAAGACACAACCGTCCGCCTTTGGGAAATGGAAAACGGCGGACAAATCAAGTCCTGGGGGGCTCACGGTGGTGGAGCATTCTCTGTTGAATATTGCCGAGATGGTCGCATCGCGACATCTGGGCGTGACCGAGTCGCCAAGTTGTGGGATGGAAATGGCGGAGCGTTACTGAGCTTCGAAGCATTCAATGATCTTGCTCTGGAAGCCACTCACTGTGACGAAACCAATCGTGTCATTGCCGGCGACTTTACCGGTGAAGTGCGAGTATGGAATGCAGCTGATGGGGCTCGAATCGGTCAGCTGAGTACAAATCCTCCGACTCTCGAAGAACGCATTGCTCAGGCTCCAGCCGTTGTCGCTGCTGCCACTGAGAAAGTCACGGCTGCGACCGCAGCTCATCAGGCTGCTGTTGCAACCCAGACTGAGCTCAAGGGTAAGCTTGATGCGGCGAACGTGGCTTATGCGGCCAGCCAAAAGAAGCTCGAAGATCAGAAGGCTCTGGTTGTTGCCGAAGAACAGAAACTTGTTGCTGAGCAGGCTAAAGAAAAGAACCTGCCGGTCACGATTGCTGCCTTGCAGAAAGCGATCCCTGAACTGAAAGCGGCGACGGAAAAATCCGCAGCCGCATCTGAAATGATGCAGACTGACGAAGACCTCAAAAAGGTTGTCGAACAACTGAAGGCTCAGGTCGCAGCTCGTGAAGCTGAATTAAAGACTGCGGAAACCGATCTGGCGACAGCAAAGGCCAACGTGGTCAGTGTTGCTGCAAACATCGAAGTTCAGAAGAAGCAGATTCCTGTTGACGAAGCTGCCATTGTCACGGCCAAGGGTGTAGTTGATGCGGTCACAGCAGCGCACAATACTGCAATTCAAACGACGACAGGCAAGGAGCAGCTGGTTGCGGCTGCTCAGAATGAACTGAAGCGAGCTAATGAACTGGTCCCTCGTCTCCAGCATTACATTGCTCTGCGAGATGAGTTGAACGCTCTGGATGCCGCGAAGAAGAAGCGTGACGAAGTTCAGTTGACGTCTTTGCAGGTTCAGGCTGCGTTGCAGGAAAAACAGAACCTGATGGCCGCGGCTCAGAAGACGATGCAGGAAGCTCAGGCTGCTGTGACCTCCAGCGATCAGAAGATGAAAGATCTGACCGTAGCGATGACCACTATGGAGCAACAGAAGGTGGCCAAGCAGGACGTGATGACCAAGACACAGACAGCATCACCGATGGTGAAGGCCGCTCTGGAGCAGGTGAAGGCGGCTCTGGCCGTTCTGCCGGACAACGCGGAAATCAAAGCGTCCGCAGATGGCTTGGCCGCGACGATCGACCGTCAGGACAAGTCGATCGTGGCGATGACTGAAGAAATCGCCGCGATGGATAAGCAGATGACAGCCTCTAAGGCAGATCTGGATGCGACTGCGAAGATCAATACCGACTCCAAAACTGCAATGCAGACAGCTGATCAGATGATGAAAACTCTGGCAGCGGAAGCGGCTCCGATCGAAGCTCAGCTCGCCGCAGCCAACGCTGAATTGGCCACCGCTGAGCAGGCTGTTCAGGCCGCGGCCACAGTCGTCGAGACACGCCGGCAGGTGCTTCGACCTCAGTTGCAGTTGAGTCAGGCTAACTGAGCTCTTCAATCTCAACCCTAACGAACCCAAAGGGCTCTCAGGATATTTCGCCTGAGAGCCCTTTTTTGTTTATCAGTGTTGGGTCAGCTCCGGGAGTTAAAACCAACCAGAGATAGCCTGGATTGCGATCAGGGTTTGGAAAAAAAATCTGCGCGAAATGAAGTGCGCGGATCGGAATAGCTGTTTAGACCGCTAATAAGCACTCATGAACGCTAATAGTCAGTGACGTCCAGCGGCTGCTGGCCCCGAAGACCTTGTCGAGCAATGACAGCCTGGTGTCCAATACGGATGATTCCATTGTTTCTGGACCTTTTTTGAAATCATAAGCGTTCATTGGCGTTCATCAGCGGTTGGAACTCTTGTCTTCTCGCCGTTCTCTGTTCCACTGACGCTTAGGTCCGGACATGGAGATCCCTCGCTGTTTCATTTGCTTCGTTTGAGGTTGCGCACTTCATTTCGCGCAGAAGCTAAAACAACAGCAATGGCGACCCGCTTCTATCGGGTGTTTACGTCGCAAAGGAAATGCGCAACAGCTCCAGTTCATTCTTAGTGGTTCTGCCTGATGCTGCTTAAAGCAGGCTTGTCAGCAGGAGTCGGAGCTTGCGCATTTCGCGGAGGCGGTCTTCGCCTTCCATCGTTTTGGGCAGCAGGTCCACGCTGAGGTTCCGCTGGTAGCCATGCTGCCGAAGCATGGCGACAATCCTATTGTAGTCCACATCCCCAAGTCCTCCCAGTACCTGAAGTTCGGTGGGAGATGTGTCACGCAGCTGGAGATGCAGCACATGGGGATAAACCATGTCATGCTCAAGATAACCGCCCGGGCGACAAATGTAGTAGCTTGGATCAAGAGTGATCCCCATGCCCTTCACGGACTGACACAACTCAACAGCCGTGTGAGGATCCTCGGTCAGCGTGCCTGACTTCGTCACCACCGACAAGCGAATCCCGGCGGAGTGACAAACAGCGTTGCGTTCACGCAGGCGATCGATTTCTGTATTGAACGGAGTTCCCTTGGGAGACGCCAGAATTGTTAGCTGGGCCACCTTCAAAAGTTTGGCAAAGCGAACGACCCCCGAAAACGTGGGCATATCCACTTCGCTCTCAAGAAAGATTGCGGCTGGGCTGAGGCGACTGGCTTCCTTCAGTAATCCCGCAGCGGTTTCGGGATCGGTGGCAACCTTCGATGGCTTTAATTGATTGAAATCCTCGTTCAGCCAAATCTCAACCTTATCGAATCCCAGTTCCTGGATCTGCAGGCAGGCTGCCGGGAACGCCAAATCCCAGAGACTTCGCGTTGATGCGGCAATATGCACTTGAACACTCCCTCTCACGTCACAAACACTGAATTCGCTGAGCTTTACAGCGACGCCTCCGAGAATCCTCGGACCCGTTTTCCTAGCCTGGACTGTATTCCGGACCACCCGATTCCGCAAGACCATACAGTCTTCCTGTCTCAACGCTGGTGGATTTGTAGGGATTTTGCACGATTCTCCGGTTGAACTGCCGATAACGGTTAACAGGGATGATTCTCATTCAGGAGACCCGAGCCATGATGGTTCCGCGTGTTTCCCGGATTGAGTTCCCTTTGACTCCTCTGCACGGAACGGAGAGGAGTGGTTTTGGGGAAAACCAGGGAGTGAATTCGATGCATCGCAAAATGGCTGTACTGCTTTCGGGGGCGATTGGACTATTTGTCACCGGATGCTCTTCTACAACTCCGGTCATGCGTGGCCAGAGTCCGCATGAAACATGGAGCAACGGAGCCGTGATGGCTGACGGCTGTCCAATGTGCCAGTCGTCGACTGGTCCTAACGGGCAGATGATTCACGCTCCAAACTGTGACTCATGCCCTCCATCTCAGCGAGGGTGCAAGGCGGGATGCAATTTGCCATTCCATCCTGTGCATCGCAATTTCCACACGTATCAGGTTCCGGCACATTTGTCGCGACCACCAGAGAATTCTGCTCCGGCTATGTATCAGTACCCATACTATACACTTCGCGGGCCGACCGACTTCTTCATGCAATAAGCGGCGGAACGCCACGCCATTCATGGATGCATCGAACACCGCAGGCCGCTCGAAATTCGAGTTGGCCTGTTTGCATTGACAGTGAGTCTCTTTGCTCGGTGCGACTTATGGAACCTGCGATCTGCATGCCCAGTGTTTTGGCCAACTGATTGAATCGTGCAGAGGATGGGGTACGATTCGCTGTTGCGATGTGTTCCTGATTCGTGCTGCATTGATACTCCTGCGAGTTGGGGAGATCCAAAGTTCAGGGCCTTTGGTTACCATAGTTCCATGTTTTCCCAACCAGAGTGCACGGCACGGCAACTCACCTCATCGTAATCGAACTGCAGGTTCGGCCTGACGCTTCCTTTGTTGAAGTCCGGAATGGTCATGCGAAGTTCTGAACGACATGCTCTGCTGTTGAGAACGTGGCTGATTGCAGGATTAATAGCAGTCGGCGGCGTGAACGTCGTCTATTCCTTTGACGAGTCGAACAGAGACGTTCCGGAGGTTGTCGCCCAGAAGCCTGATGCCAACGCTCCGGATGCTGAAAAGAACGCAGTGGCCGACGGGGCCGCGCCCGATGCCGCGGCTCCGAAAGGAAAAGCAGCTCGGCCCGTTCCGCCAAAGGCTGTCATCAAAGAAATCCCTTTGCCGCCGCCGGATCGCCCAGCTCCTGGATCAATTCGCGTCGACAGCGGCATGATCTTTAGTGGCATGTACTCCAAGGCCACAACATTGGCCCCGATTCGCCGTGATGGCGGGCCACTGGATCGTCCCGATCAACAACTGGAAATGCGTCTGATCGACCAGAAGGCGCGAGAGATCTACGTTTCTGGTCGGCGAGCCGAACCGCCTGTTGCGAACAATCTTGTCTGGCCAAACTCCGTCTTCGTGATTCCCCAGAAGCGAATTTCGCGAAAAGTTATGCCGGAGGGAATACCGACGCTGGGACAGTTTGATTCAGAGGGACTCTCGCGAGGAACTCTGCATCGCTCGAATGGTCGCAAGGATGAGATCGTCGTCGGCATCGTGGCGATTAATGAACTTTATGCGGAAGTCTCCTGCCTGACTCACGACTGGAGTTACTGCATTTCGTTCGATTCAATCCCGCGACAGCACCTGCCGGCGATTCTGAGTCACGTTCAGAACTTTCGAGATCGTAATGTGCGTCTCGATCTCGTGAAGATGTTGATTAAGTCCAATCGGCTTCCGGAGGCGCGTGAGCTCTTCAACACTCTGCTGGTCAACTTTCCGGAACTGGCTAATGCGGATGAGCAGCAGCAGATTCGCGAAGAGATTGCTCGACAGATTACCAAAGAGCTGGAACAACGCCGGGATTTCGGGCAGCACAAACTGGCGGCAAACGGGGCGCGAGTTCTGACGCGGGACAATCTGACTCCTGAGACGGTGGTTCGCGTTGAACGACTCGAGAAAGACTACGGCGCTATCGAACAACGGATTGAGGCTGTTCGAATGAGTATTCCTGTTCTGGTCGCCGGCATTGAGGATGACGCTCTGCGGGAATCTGTCACGCTGATCAGTCGCACGGTGCTGGGGGAGATCGACCCGGATACGATCGACCGTTTTGCCGCGTACGAAATCGTGGCGAGCACCCCCGGTGATATTCCGAACGACGAAATCCTCGGCATGGCTTTATCCGGATGGCTTCTTGGCGCGGAGAACACTGTTCGGAATCTCAATGACATCGTCTCGCTCTTTGAAGCTCGTGAGTTAATCCTTGATTACATGAACACGTCGCCAGAAGAAGCGGCCGTCCGCCAGGCCCTGGCCGAGAGAATCTCCGCACTGGAGGGATTGGGTGTCGAACGCGTGGCTGCGATGGTGAAACATCTGCCTGCCTTTGCGGAACTGCCGATTGAGTTCTCCGATGTCTCGCAGGGAGGCGACTTTACTCTGGATGCTACCGATTCGGCACTTGGAGCCGTGGGCAGGGTGCCACCAGAATACCATGAAAGTCGTCAGTATCCTCTTTTGATCGCGCTGCATGGGCCGTTCGATGATGCTTCGCGACATCTAAGCTACCTCCGAGGGATCGCCGAAAGCAACGGCTACATTCTTGTCGCGCCCGAGTGGTCCAAAAGGGCCGGGACCGAATCAGATGTCGCTCCTTTGGGCTACTACACCTCCGCCGAGTTTCATCGCTTGTTCGCGGGGCTGATGTTGCGACTGAAACAACATCTGCGTATCGATGACGATCGAGTGTTTGTCTCCGGGCATAGCTTCGGCGGTGATATCGCGATGGACCTCGCGGCATCTCAGCCCGATCTTTTTGCAGGTGTGGTGACGATTTGCGGAACCGGTTATCGGCATCTCCAGTGGACAGCTCCGAATGCGATTCAGATGCCATGGTATGTCGTCATTGGTGATGCCCAGGCCGGCTGGTTTGATCGCATGGGCCCACTGTCCGCCAGGCTCTTTAAACGTGATACGGAAATGAAGGTTGTCTTCGATACAACTTTCATTAAGTATCCTTCGCGAGGTCTCGAGATCTACCACGAAGAATTCGAAAGCATCTTCGACTGGATGTCTCGCTATCGCCGTAATCGTTCGCCCGAAAAGATTTATGCCAACCTGCTGAGAAGTACGGATCTCCATTGGTCATGGGTGAAGCTTCAGGGGTTGCCTCCGCAGTTCGCCCAGCTCGACGCCGAATCTGCCGCGCCGAACGGGACATATCGACCGGCGGAACTGAACATTCAAAGCGATGACTCCAATCTGATTCGTATCCGGTCCGCTCCATCAGATTTGTCGATTATGCTTTCGCCGGACATGAAGAACCTCAACTTGGAGAAGCCGATTCGGATTCACAACGGCCGTAAACTGACGACCGTGGATTACGATCCGGAGGTTACTCATTTGCTGGAAGAATTATACGCCACCGGAGACCGCGCGCGGTTGTGCCATATGCGGGTTGAGATCGCAAAGTGATGCCCGTCAAGGGGCAGGGAAATTGGCTCGAATCTTTGATTTGAAGCGGAACGGCGCAAGCCGTCCGGTACCCGCACGAAATTGCAATTCCATCACTGGATCACTTGCACTGTTTGGTGAAACGTGGCTGCCATCACGCCGCCGTTAACGGCGTAAGCAAATGCCGTCGCGTTTCACTTTGTTACGGGTCGCTATGCTCCTCTGCTCCACTTGACAGAGGAGATTCGTGAATCGTCCTGCTTCGCGACGCTTGCCGAAGCCAGAATCGACGTTACAACCTGCCCTGTCGCGGCCTGTCTTCACCCTCTCGATCTTCAGCAACTGCGGGGGCCGCCATAGTTTCCTCTCATCTCCTGTCTCGGGTCGTTTCATGCGTTCGCTAGTCGTGCTTGTTTTGTTGATGTTGTCGCAGACTCAGATCTGTGTTGCTCAGCAGCATCCCAATATCGTTGTAATCTATGTTGATGATCTCGGTTATGGCGACGTGGGTTGCTACGGAGCGACGACAGTTCGAACTCCGAACATTGACCGTATCGCGCGGGAAGGATGCCGATTTACAGACGGCCACAGCTCCGCGGCCACTTGCACCCCATCACGCTACGCACTTTTGACAGGCGAATATGCGTGGCGGCTGGAGGGAACCGGGATCGCACCTGGCGACGCAAACGCCATCATCAAACCCGGGCGATTCACTGTGCCTGGGATGCTGCAAAAGGCCGGATTTCGTTCGGCGGTAGTCGGCAAATGGCATCTGGGTTTGGGAGAAGGTTCGATTGACTGGAACAAGCCAATCTCTCCGGGACCACTGGAGATTGGTTTTGATGAGAGCTTTATCATTCCGGCCACCGGGGACCGAGTCCCTTGTGTCTATGTGGCCAACCACGATGTCGTTGGGCTTGATTCGAAGGATCCGATGACCGTCAGTTTTCGCGAACGTATTGGCAACGATCCGACAGGACTTGACAATCCTGAACTGCTCAAGGTCGAGTGGGATCATGGGCACAGCTCCACGATCGTCAACGGGATCAGCCGCATTGGATTCATGTCAGGCGGTCAGGCGGCTCGGTGGGTTGATGAAGACATGGCTGACGTGATCACCACTCAGGCAAAGTCCTTCATCGATCGTCATGTTGCCAACCATTCGAAACAGCCGTTCTTTCTATACTTCAATCCTCACGATATACACGTCCCACGAGTTCCGCACCCTCGATTTGTCGGTGCGACGTCGATGGGGCCACGAGGAGACGTGATTGCCGAACTGGACTGGTCAGTGGGTGAGATTCTCGAGACACTCGATCAACATCAGCTCACTCAGAATACGATCGTTATTCTTTCCAGTGACAACGGTCCAGTGCTGAACGATGGTTACAAAGATAAGGCTGTCGAAAAGGTTGGAGATCATCGGCCAGCGGGAGTACTTCGCGGTGGCAAGTATAGTGCGTTCGAAGGCGGCACGCGAGTCCCGTTTCTGGTGCGCTGGCCACAGAAGATTTCTCCGGGGACGACATCCAATGCGTTGATGTGCCACGTGGATTTTCTGGCGACCTTTGCAGAACTCGTTGACGTCCGATTACCCGAAGGCGCGGGACGTGACAGTCTGAAGATGCTGCCCGCGCTGACAGGGGCCAGTTCAATTGGCCGCGATCATCTGGTTGAACAAGCCGGCGTCTTGTCACTGCGAGTCGGGCCGTGGAAATACATCGAAGCCGGCAAAGGACCGGCCGTCAACAAGCAGGTCAATATTGAGACCGGAAACGCTCCGCAGCCTCGGTTGTTTCATCTGGAACAGGATCTTGCCGAGCAACAAAACATTGCCGAAAAGCATCCCGAGCAGCTCGAAGTGATGGCCAAAATGCTCGCACGAATCCGCGAACAAGGGACTCCGCGATAACTGGCATTGCGCATGGCGACTGGAGCAAATGGGACTGGCTCCGATCGAAGTGCAATCTTCAAAGTGACTTTCAGCCTGCGGGATCGGTGCGTGTCCCATTTGCGATGTGTGCACTCGAAAATACGGGACAGCCACGTCGGCAACTGCGACATCGTCAGTTTTACAGGCAAGATAAACCGACGAGCCAGTCACGTCTGGACCGCAAAATCTGGAACCGAACCGCAGTCAGGAACTAGTCTTCATGGGTCAAACCCACGCAGCCAATCCGGCTGCGTGGCCGAACTCGCTTTTATTGCAGCAGACTTTTATCAAGGACCGCCCGGGCTTGCTGGAAATAGTCTTTCCATTCGATCTCCGGGCCGCCATTTTTCAGGCAGTCGCGAACCTTCTGCAGAGTATTCCGTGACATGTGCGGGCAGCGATTGCAGGCACAGGTTTCACCCGTCGATGCCATAATTCCCGGAACAGGAATGTAGGTGTGTTGCGGAGCAGCCTTTTGCAACGGATGAATCATGGCGGCTTCCGTCGCGATAAGAAATGTCGTTGGCTTCTCTACTGACATCACATGTCGTCGCATCTTTTCGGTGCCGCCCACAACATCCGTGAGCTCCAGAATGTTTTGAGGGCATTCCGGATGAGCCATGATCACGCATCCCGGAGTGCGTTTCTTGATGCGAATCAGATCCTGAATGCTGAACACTTCATGGACCATACATGAGCCCGGCCACAGGATCATCTTTCGTCCCGTGACTTCCATCAGGTAGCGTCCCAGATGCTGATCTGGCACAAAGAGGATTTCTTTGTCGGCGGGAACACGATCAATGATCTCTCTTGCATTGCCGCTGGTCACGATCCAGTCGACGAGGCTCTTCACCGCGGCGGAGGTGTTAATGTAGGCGACGGTCTGGAAGTCTCGGCCCTGAGCCCGCAACTGTTCCTGAAATGCGGCGAGTTGATCGGGCGGACAACTATCGGCAAGTGAGCACCCGGCCAGCATGTCCGGAATCAGCACTCGTTTTTCCGGATTCATGATTTTGGCTGACTCGCCCATAAAATGGACACCGGCAAAGACGATCGTCGAAGTCTTTACTTTGGTCGCGTCGCGCGCAAGCTTCAGACTGTCGCCCGTAAAGTCCGCGATATCCTGGATCTCACCGTCAACGTAGAAATGTGCCAGGATTGAAGCATCTTTTTCTTTCTTCAGGGCGTCTATTTCGTCCATCAGATCCAAAGGATCTTCTTCGGAAACCGGGCGTTCAGAAAGGATCTGGAGTGACATCAGTTCGGTCCTTCAAATTCGGCAAGTCAGACTATTCTGTCCGCGGCCACGACTGGGGCATTGCTCAACATACATCCCGCGAACACCCGGCTTTAACTCATTCTGTGCAGAGAATACGAGTCTCTATTCTTCGTGGTGGCTGGAAAAATGGAAGGCTTTCGGCCATCAAAATCCCCGCTTTTGAGCTTGTGGGCCGCGCTGGTGTTAACTGTTGCGGTCGGAAAAACCGACACAATCCCACTGAGCAGGGTCCTTTGTTCGTTACCAGAATGCTGCACTTCTTCAGCAACTCGTTTGGCAACGCAGTTCATTGAACGATTTTCGTCCTGAGACAACATTATTCACTCCTGACTCCCATCATGAGCCATGTTGTGCCAGTGAATCCGAGTTTCGGCAGAATTGGCCACGAGTTCTGAGCTTCCTACGACACCAGGTCAAAAGGCTTTCAAAATGCGATTGTTGATTACTGGCGGAGCAGGCTTTATTGGCAGCCATATTGCGGAGCGTTCGTTGGCGGCCGGCTGGAAAGTCGCAGTGCTGGATGACCTCAGCAGCGGGCGGAACGAGAATGTTCCGGCCGGAGCAGAGTTTTTTCAGGTCGACATCCAGGACGCGTCGGCCGTGGGGAAAGCGTTTGCAGCGTTCAAACCCGAAGCTGTCAGTCATCAGGCGGCTCAGGCCAGCGTGGCGGTGAGCGTTCGAGAACCTCAGAAGGATGCCTCCATTAACATCCTTGGGTCGTTAAATATTCTGCAGGCCTGCGTAAATCAAAAGGTTCGGCAGCTTGTGTTTGCCAGCACCGGTGGAGCTATCTACGGAGAAGTCCCCGACGGGGTCAGGGCGTCGGTTGCGACGACACCGGTTCCCGTCAGTCCGTATGCCTGCAGCAAGTTTGCCGTGGAAAAATATCTGGAGTGCTTTCGCCAGGAACATTCTCTGAACTACACCGTGCTGCGTTATGCCAACGTCTATGGGCCTCGCCAGGATCCTCACGGAGAAGCCGGAGTTGTCGCCATCTTCTGCAATCGCATGCTGATCAATGAGCCCGTAAAGATCTTCGCGAAGAGAACCGTGGGAGATCCAGGCTGCATTCGTGACTATGTCTACATTGATGATGTGGCGAAGGCGAATCTTGCGGCACTTGAAGGAAGAATTCCGGATCGGATTCTGAACGTTGGAACCGGGCGAGAATCCACAACGCAGCAACTGGCTGAGCAGATTCGCATGTCGCTGAACAGCAGCAGCACGATTTCTCACGGTGATCGTCGTCCGGGAGATGTCGAACGGTCACTGCTGGATGCTGATCGACTTGTCGAACTGCTCGGACCAACGGTGACAGTGGAAGATGGTCTGCGTCAAACAGCCGAGTGGTTCCGCAAACGCGCGTTGGGACATTAGCCCAGCAAGGATCGCCGTTGACTCCGCAGTTCTCGGACGCGAGGCAAAATCATTGCGATTCCACGGAAGGGGTATTTCAAGGTAGCCTGTCGTCAGTGCTGCGCAAACAGGGTGCGTCTGCCGGCGACTCTCTGCGATCTTTTCTGGATTCATCGCAGAGATTCTCGCCTGCGGCGCTCTCGCATTGTGATTTTGCGTTGAACCGACTTTGGTCGCAAGACACCTCCCGCTGGTCTTCCGGTGGCAGAACGATAAGCTGTTGAGCCCTGACACGTGCATCACGCTGGTGACTCGGTCCGTTAATGGTCCGATACGAGCTGGCAGCACGATTCCCATGCGGCTCGGCAAGGTGTTTTCCATGTCTGATTCTCTTTATAGCTCATCCGATGCAACGGCGTCTCATACTGCGGCAGCTCTGCCCGCGTCGGAGCAGCGTGATCATGGATGTTTGCCGAACTGGGAAACCGGAGATCTGCCGGAACCGCTTCCGTTTACGATTCGTAATATCTTTCGCACGATCGGTCCTGGAGCGATTCTGCTGGCCGGTTCCATCGGCGGCGGAGAATGGATCGTCGGGCCGTTGACGACCGTGCGTTATGGCACCGAGATCCTATGGGTCGCCACGGCGGGGATCTTTCTGCAGATGATCTTCAATCTGGAGGCCGTGCGATACACGCTGTACTCGGGCGAACCCGTACTCACGGGAATTATGCGACTCAACCCCGGCTCAAAATTCTGGGGCGCGTTTTACATTCTGATTGGCATCGTTCAGCTGGCGACTCCGGCTTTGGCTCTGGGGTGCGCGAACGTTTTGTTCACGGCGTATTCGAATGAGATGCCGAATTCCAACGGCAGCGATGCCAGCACTGTGATGTGGATCGCTTACGGAGTGCTGGCGCTCACAATCATTTTGTTGCTGTCGGGCAAATCGATAGAACGAGTGCTCGAGAAGCTTTCGTGGGCCATGATCATTTTTATCTTTGTGTTCCTGACACTGGCGAACGTCCTGTTTGTTCCTTTGGAGATTTGGATACGCACAGCCAAAGGCTTTATCACACCGGGGCAGTTACCTCCCAATATGGACTGGGCTCTGCTGGGGGTTTTCGCGGCCACGGCAGGATCGGGAGGACTTGGAAATCTGGCCATCTCGAATTGGTGTCGCGACAAAGGATTCGGCATGGCCGCGTGGACCGGATCGATCGGTGGAGTTCTTGCCGACGGACATACGGAAGTGTCGGCGATTGGTCGAGTCTTTGAGCCGACTTCGGATAACATTCGTCGTTGGGGCACGTGGTGGAAATACACGTTGCTTGACCAGTCCGTTCTGTGGGCGATTGGTTGTGTGATCGGGATGTTTCTGAACGTCAATCTGGCTTTGGCGATTGTGCCCCCGGACAATATTCCGGCCGACAACGCCGCTGGTGCATTTCAGGCTCGGTTTATGGCCGAGCAGCTTTGGCATGGCTTCTGGGCGTTGACGCTGATCAATGGTTTCTGGATTCTGTTTTCCACGCAGTTGGGCAATACAGACTGTTTGACTCGAGTGGTCTTTGATGCACTCTGGGCTGGATGGCCGAAGCTGCGACGCTTTTCCTCGAAGGTGATTTACGCCGCGCTGTTGTCGATCTTTGTGGCCTGGGGAGTTGTCGCGTTAGCAATTGGTGACAGCGTTGTGAGTTTGTTCAAGATCCTTGGATTAGTGGCGACACCGATTCTGGCGATTGGAGCGTTTCAGATTTTTCGAGTCAACATGCGGTTTCTACCGGCAGAAATTCGTCCACCGGTCTGGCGGCGAGTCTGCCTGCTGATGTGCGGAGTGATTTATGCGATTCTGGCTGTCGTCTGCATCCCGATGCAGATCATGAGTATGCTCGGCTACAAGTGAAGATACATTCACCACAAGCGTCCCAACCCCGACAAAACGCGTTTCCGGAACACCAGACGACTCGGATAATTCTGTTCGGTCGGTCAAACT
>JBILXT010000310.1:0-8680 GCA_044378235.1 Planctomycetaceae bacterium | reverse complement strand
TGAGTTGTAGACTGACTGCATGATGTGAATGGCATACTCATCGGGCCAGTCATGCAGCACGGACTTGCATGTGATCAGATCGTAGCCGTCTGGAATCGGATCCTGAGTAAAATTCAACGGCTGAAATTGAATTCGATCTGACATCTGCTGTTCGGCCACATGCCGCGTGCCGACATGACAAACGACTGGGAGATCCGCCACGCACGCCTGAAGCGAGGAAGTTCTGCGGCAAACCTGAATCGCGAATTCTCCGCTGTTGCCGCCGAGGTCCAGCATTCTTTGGTGAGCAGAAAAATCGAAATGCTCGACGCAGACAGGAGCTTCATGCCGCGTCAACGTCGTCGTCAGCTTCATCCATCGTGCGGCTTGCAGACAATTCTGAGGAGTGACGTCAAAGCAACGGCTGTAGTCGAAGAGTTCGAAGAGCTTTGAAGTCTCCATGAAGGCTTCAGAGGAAGTCAGCAACTGCGGCATGCGATCGAAGAAGTCCGCCGCGACCAGTTCACTGAACTGCAGTTTGGTCAGCAGGAGATCTCGAAATCGAAGCGCGGAGCGAAACGTCTCGGTCAGTTGAATCGATTCGCCGTCAAGATTCACAACGCCTGATTTTGCCAGTATCTGGAAAAGAAATCGACCACCGGCAGCATCACACGCACGACCTCGAAGAAGTTGCGATTCGGAAAGACCGGCGGTGGACTCCAGAGTATCAATGATTCCCAGTTCGAACGCGGCTTGCAATGTGCGAGCCTGAATCGCGTCGCGCAGAAAAGGTTCGATGATCAGGAAGTCGGTTGAGGTCATGAGGGGATGCGCTTAGGGCCCACGGAGAATTAGTTCAGGGACAATCGCAAAACAACTTCCGGCGTCTTTCCATGCATTGGAATCCCAACACGAAGAGGTTGTGAAAGAATGTAGGACTCCCTTTTCAGGGCGTCGAAATCGCATGCGTTTTTGTGGCAACGACGGCCTGAAAAGGCCGTCCTACAAAAAAATTCACAGCTTCGGGCTGGGATAGACAATGCTTCTTCCAGTACTTTCCCGTAACGGCAGGCCGCAGGCGACTATGTCGAATGGCTCCGCGGCTTGCCGTTGAACGTCAGGCCGATTTCTGGATTGGGTTCGGAGCGGTATGAATCCAGTCCAGCAGTTCTTCATGCAGCGGCAGGTTCTTCAGAGTTGTTTCGTTGAACTTCAGGAGATCTCGCAAGCCCTGCTGAATCTGATTTGGATCCGCGGCTTTGGCCTGCAGTGTTGGCGATGAAGGCAATCGACCACAACCAGTCAGCAAGTACTGATAGCTTGCTTCAGGCAATGCCTCTGGCGTCAGGTGACCGACGTGCCCAACGGCTTCGTAAAGTGCCATGCGTTGAGTCAGCTCCGGAGAAACGGGTGTTGCCGCGGCGTTGCTCCAGAAGTCCGAATCTTTTCGCTTGCTGAGCAGGTAATGCAACTGCGTTGCGTCACGAATCTCTTCTGTCGCCAGCCGCATGCGTTCGTTGTAGTACTCAGACAGCGTGCGACTGCAGGAGCGATCCGGGAACAACTCCAAAAACAGTTCCAGCCCCAGTTGAGTCAAATGGCGACCTGTGGACGCCAGCGGATCGAGGCGACAAGCCGACGTCCCAAGAGCCAGCAGGTTATCTCGCCAGAAAGATGTTTGGCGACCGGAAATAAAGCGACGAATGGGCGTCTCAAGTTGATCTTCCGGATTGACGCCATCGAGTTTCAGCAAAGACTGAAGCTGCTCTCGAGCCTCGTCATCAGAGACAACAGCAGACTGGAACAAGTAACCCGACTCGACAAAATTCGCCAGCGGAATCTGCCACGACCAACCAGCCGACAGACCAGTAATTCTTGTATACGGCGGAATCTGTCGTCGACCTGGAAGGCGGACGCAGATCATGCGATCTGTCAACAGGCGATCGTTCCAGTTGATGAATTCATCATTCAGAGCCGAACGCATCAGCCGTGATTCAGCGCCTGTGCAATCGATAAAGAAGTCGCCGGCCAGAGTCGTGCCATTGGACAGCTTAATCTGAGCAATTCCGCCACGACCATTCTTCGCCACCTGCTGAATCTCACCGGAGACTTCTTCGGTTCCCGCCTGCAACGCGATGCTTCTCAACCAGCCGGCAAACGATTCACCATCAACATGGAACGCATACGAACCGGATTGTGAAATTGGTGACGGCCCTGAGAATCCATAAGGACTCTTCCCCGCCAGCGCGGCGCCCCAGTGGAGTGAGTAAGAATGAAACGGACGCAACAGGCGACCTCGACTGCGTTCAACATGCCAGCCTTCGAAGAGCGACATGGCCGTCGGACGATTAGGCTCGGCCGCAAACGGTTTCCAGCAATCTCGTTCTGACTGAACCCAGTCGGAGAATTGAGTTGCGAGGCAGTAGGTGGCCTGACAATGTCGCATCATCTCATGTTCATCAATCCGCAGATTGGACAGCAGACCTCGCAGAGAAGGCAGCGAAGCTTCTCCAGGGAACTCGCACTGCACCGGACCATTCGCCAGCACGGTGACTCGACATTCCAGCGGCGCGGAGTGAGCAGCGAGCAATGCGGCGGCCATCCAGGCGGACTCATTGTTGCCCACAATGATGATGCGGCGAGGAAGCCGGCCGGTGACAGATTCGGGCCGAATATTCAGAATCTCACCCATGAAGAGCAGCCTTGAGCAGGAAGATCGTTGGTTCAGTTGCATCCTGCGGGCTTCTGTTTACCGCCCAGCCGGAGGCGCCGGCTTGTATGACGGCCGGCGCTTCTGGCTGGGCGGTAAACGGCTAAAGCAACAGACCGGCGGATAGCGATTTGTCAAGCTTTAAATTGGGGGTAGTGGACCTTGCTAAAGGTCCTCCTGCGTTGGGATCTTTAGCAAGATCCACTACCTCCAACCCGTTTTGTTTCTTGACAGAGCAATAGCGCAGAACCGCTCGCAGGATCAGCAGTCTTCCGGCCGGAACTGAGTCGGCAGGTTCTCCAGAAAACGTCCGCAGACATCCCATGGTGAACCCTCACCATCGATCGTCACATCGGAAAGCGCACCTACCTGTTGTCGCTGCAAATTGAACAGTTTTCGAGTAGTCGTGAGGTAGCCGCTGCAAAACTTCTCAATCCAACGCAGTCCGTCGGAATCCGCCACTGGGGGATTTTGCTCAGTCATCTGCTGACTGAGCTGCATCACTTTGCGAGCCACGGCAATATCTGCCGGAGTATTGATCCAGACCTGAAAGTCGATCCACGGGCGTAGTCCGATATGCAGTCGCCCAAAATGAGTTTCCAGGAGCACAATTCGACGGGCCGACGCAGTATTCAAAACACGATTCGGCAGCTTGTCAGGACAGAGTTTCGTCAGTTGGGCGATCACATCCGACAGGTCAAACTCGTCAACCGGCCCGCCTCGTGAGAACCAGTCTTCGATCTCAGAAAGCGATCGTTCTGTCATACGATTGTGGTCGTCTTCAAAGACAACAGCACAATCGGGAAGTGCCGACGCGGCATACTCCACCAGCGTTGATTTTCCGCTGCCCATCGTCCCGCAGATCGCAATCACCCACGTCATGATTCGGTCAGCTCAAGATACGGATCGAGGCCCATATTCTCATACTGTTCAAGGCGATGACGTTCCTGCTTCAGCAGATGCTTGCGTTGCTTGCGGTGAGTCTTCTCCAGGAACCGCTGGACCCGTTGAAAGTAACGCAGCCACGATCGTCCCAGTTCGCCCTCGCGATTCGCCATGGCCATACGCTGCTTGCGATGGACTTCTCTGGGCTCACGACAACGCAGAAGTTCGTCTTCGAGAGAAAGAAAGAACTGGTAGCTTCCGGGATCTCCCTGGCGAGCCGATCGTCCGACGAGCTGTCGGTCGATGCGTTTCGAACTGTGCATTTCGGTCGCGATCACGTGCAGACCACCGGCTTTGCGGACTTCTTCCTCAAGGATAATGTCGGTACCACGGCCCGCCATGTTGGTGGCAATCGTCACGTTGCCGGGACCACCAGCCGCAGTGACAATCTCCGCTTCCTGTTCGTGATACTTGGCGTTCAGAATCTGATGCGGAATTCGCTTGTCCTTCAACAGCAGGCCAAGAGCTTCCGAAGCATCGACGGATGGCGTTCCCACGAGGATGGCCCGTCCGGCTTTAATCAGTGATTGGATCTCTTCCACGATCGCATCACGTTTGGCTTCCTGAGTCTTGAAGACTCGATAAGGCAAGCCCGCGCGAATACAGCGTTTGTTTGTTGGGATTTTCGTGACCTTCAGGCGATAAGTCTTCTTGAGTTCGCCGCTTGCAGGAATCCCGGTTCCGGTCATTCCCGCGAGATGCGTATATTGACGGAAGAAGCTTTGAACCGTGATGCGAGCTGCTTCACCGGTAGCCGCGGTAATCGGCACCAGTTCTTTCGCCTCAATGGCCTGATGCAGCCCGTCCTGCCATTTGCGCCCGTCCATGACTCGCCCAGTGCCTTCGTCAACGATCACAATCTTGTTTTCGACGATCACGTAGTCACGGTCACGTTCGAACGCGTGTTTGGCCGTCAGAGCTTTCTCCACTTGACTGTAGATGCGTTCGGTGTCCATGGAACTGAGCAGCGACGGCTTGGACATCAGCACGACCTTTCGGCATCCTGTGTCCGTCAGCCATGCCGTGCGACGTTCGGGTTCGTACATGTAGTCGGTGCGAGGTTCGAGCTGAAACGTCGCGCGGTTGCTCCAGCGGAACAGATTCACGGTGGCTGGATCATTCGGCTGAGTCAATCCGATGATCAGAGGAGTTCGGGCTTCATCAATCAGAATACTGTCGGCTTCGTCGATCAAAGCAAAGTGGTGGCCTCGCTGGACCGGTTCTTCGCCACCCTGCAGAGTGCGGATGTAGCGGCGAATCTGATTTCCACCGTCTTCCTGGCTGGCCCCTTTACGAAGTCTGTCGCGGAGAAAGTCGAAACCCATTTCTTTGCTGGTGCCGTATGTGATGTCCGCCGCGTAGTTCCTGCGGCGTTCGTCGGGCTCCATGTTCTCCAGGATTTTTCCGACCGTCAAACCCAGCCGCACGTGAACAGGCCCCATTTGCTCCGCATCGCGTTTTGCAAGGTAGTCGTTCACGGTGACAACGTGGCATCCCTGGCCAGGGAGAGCACGCAGGAAAGAAGTCATTGTCGCCGTCAGAGTCTTGCCTTCCCCGGTCTGCATTTCGGCGATGTGGCCTTCGAACATCGCGATGGCCCCCATGATCTGCACAGGGAAGTGCTGCATACGCAAAGTTCTGCGAGCGGATTCGCGAACGAGGGCATACGCGTCCGGCATAAGCGTTTCGAGTGGAATTCCGGCTCGAGCGTCCCAGCGGATTTTTCGGCCTCGAGTCAATAATTCTTCATCGGTGAGAGTCGTCAGGCCATCGCTCAGATTTATGATTTGATTGGCCATCGCTCGCCAGCGTGACAGGCGAGTTGCGGACGGAATGAAACCGGATTTGAACGCATGGAAGAGTGAGTTGGCGAATTTCATCGGTCAAATCCCTGGAGCCAAAATATTGGCCTGAGCAGTCGAAGACCGAAACTTAGCCCGCGACGTATGCTTAACAACGCAAAGAGAAACGTGGACGGTAATAAGAATCGGGAAACGAGGAAATCTGACAGCGGAGTGGAACATCTTTAGAATACAGAAAGCCTGGTCGGCGTTTAAAAAACGTACAATGCCCAATTCCGGGCGTCGAAATCCACAACCTTCCATCACAAACAAAGGCTTGAACAGGCCGTCCTTCAAGTCAATTGACAACCTTGTCACGCCAGCACCGGCCGCCGGAAAAGTACCAAAAGGGTCGGATCATAGAAAACTCGGCCGCCAGCGAGTAGACCGGAACTCAATATGAACGGCTCCCGACAGTCGCCGTTTATATTTTTCCACGTGACCAAATGACTGGAATACTCGCCAGAACTCGCCGAAGAAATGACGCCGGATGGCAGGTCTTTGAGGCTGAGGAAATCTCGTCAGTGATCGACAGCACTGCTTTTTCGGAGAGCAACGGTCCTGCGAATTGCCGGGGGGACGGAAGATTCGGCAAATTCCGCACAAAATTGGCAACTCTGAAGTGAACAGTCAAATAGGACCGACTGATGGGAGATGGGTTATTCTCCCCGGACCCTGAGGGTACGTCTTAAACTCCAGTTGGCTACAATTGGGTAAATTTTCATGGTTGCCTCTGGACTTGGGGGTGTTTGGTTACGAGAAAATCCACGTCTTGAAGTTTGTCGGACGGATTTGCGCGCACAGTTCCGTTCTCGGAAAACGGTAATCGAATGTCTGACACGATGCCTGCACAAGCGCGGCGATAGAAATTGATTGACTTTTCAGTGCCTTTCTCAGGGTTTACGCAATGCTGATTTCCACCTGGTTGACTGCAGTCCGAAATCGTCTTCAGGCTCCTCGTGTCGTTAAACGCCGTCAAAACCAGAAGCAGGCATCCCAGGCTTCTGAAAACCTTGAAACTCGATCGCTGCTGACGGCCCCAACGCTGGTGGCAATCCGCCCGAATGTGGGCGACATTCTCCTCGAAAATGAAATTCGGAATGTCGCTCCGCGTGAACTGACGCTCCAGTTCAATCCGGGACAGGTCATCGACACGGTCGGATTGAGCACCGCGATCCAGGTGACTCGCGGAGGTGCAGACCGCGCGTTGAATGGGATCGGTGATGTTCCGGTCACCATTGGTTTTGTCGGGATTGGTGACCATCCGGAAGAAGTGGTCGTGCGATTTGCCGAAGACCTTCCCGATGATGTTTACCGGGTCAGAATAAAGGGAACCGGGGCAACTCCACTCAAGAATGACGCCGATGAGATTTTCAACAATGGCGTGGATCTTGATCGAAATTTTCGACTGGATCTGGGAGCCCTGGTTGAGGGCGTCGTTCCTCAGCCTGTGCTGCGTGTGAAGAATTTGAATGTTGTCAACGTCGCACAGATTGCCGACGGAGACAGGCTGACGATTACCGTCGGAAGCGTCAGAAGAGTGTTCGAATTTGACAGCACGGGATCAATTAGTTCGGGCAGCGATGTGGCTCTGAACTTTACGTCAGGGCAGACAGCTGCAACTGTCGCTACTGAAATTCGCACGAAGATTAACGGGGCTGGGTTCGGTGCGACAGTTGGCGGATCCGGCAGTCAGATTACTTTGACCGGCAATTCGTTTACGCCCACAGTTGTCAAGAACCTGGTGACTCCGGCCGGGTTGACGATTACTGATGGCGGGCTGGTTCAGCGGAACGATCGGGTCATTGTTCACTTCAACGAGGACGACCTAGACCCAGTCCTCGCTCAGAACCCATCTTTCTATCGGTTGATTAACACCGCCGGGACTTTGACGAACACGGACGACACCCTTCTGGTGCCTTCGTCCGTGGTCTATGACGCGGCTAACAACACTGCCGTTCTGCTGTTTGCATCGAATCTTCCTAATGCAACCTACGCACTCCGAATTGGCTCGCACTCTGAACAGGAAACACTGGCCGGCGCGATCGATATTGGAACACTGCTGGGGAACTCGTACCAGACGAACGGTGCAATTGGCGGCGTCAATGGGGCTCGAGACGTTGACCTCTACAAATTCAATCTGACCTCAGTACGCACCATTAGCGCTTCGGTGACGCCGGTTGCGGGCAATGACGTTGTTCTGCGGCTGTTTGACTCCACCGGAACTCAGGTGGCACTTGTCGATGCCGCAGGCACCGGTGCTGCAGAAACACTGAGCATGTCTCTGAATCCCGGCACCTATTATTTGGGAATCAGCACCAGCGGAAACAACACCTACACCCCTGGCGTGGTGTCGACGACGGCTGGAGTGACAACGGGAACTTACCAGCTGAATGTCTCAAGTCTGACCGCGTTCAACCCCGGAGATACGAATTCAAGCTTTGGAACGGCGACAGATCTTGGCTCAATGGGGGCTGCAACTCAGGTTGTTAACGCAGGAATTACGCCACAGTCCATTGCTCTGCCACAGTACGCGGGAGCGACGGATGAGCCAGGGCATCGAGAAATTCCGGCTGAGGAGCATATCGCTGACTCGGGGACAGGGTTTGTCACCCCGAACGGGATCAGAGTCGTTCAATACTTCTTCGGCGATGCCTATGGATTTGATCCTCAGGGGAATGTGCTGAATAACGCCATCACGGATATTCAGAAGCAGCGAACTCGGGAGATTTTCGAGATCTGGGCCAAGAAGACCGGGTTTGTTCCGATGGAGACCACCGGTTCCGGCATTCAGATTATCACGGGGGACCTGCGAGCCTTCGAACCTCTGATGCCTCCAAACGCTGCTGCGGGACTGGCGTCAGCTGGCAGCTTCGCAATCATGAACGCCAATACAAACTGGGGCAAGAGTGAGTATGGTGGCGGATGGTTTGGCGTCGCGCTGCACGAAATTGGACACGCACTGGGCCTTGAGCACTCCTATGACCTGATCTCTGTGATGGGAGAAGGGGAAGATCCGACTTCAACCGCTGCATCTCGCGAGCCGATTTTCCCGACCGATCATGACATTGTGCACATGCAGCGTATTGATCGTCCGGACAGCACTGACATTGACATGTATCAGTTCAGCCTGCCGACGGCTGGAAAATTCTCTGCCGAAGTTTTCGCTCAGCGACAGAACAGTATGCTGGACAGCGTACTGCGA
>JBILXT010000309.1:0-8692 GCA_044378235.1 Planctomycetaceae bacterium | reverse complement strand
CCGAGCCGGGGCTTTGAGCACAGGTTTCGATTCTGGCTTGGCCCACGCATCCAGCCAGCGAGCGAGCACCAGCAGACTCCAGATCAACTGGCCATGTCGCCCGGTTCCTCGACAGTGCGATTCGTACATCAGCCGAGCCGCATCGACGTTGATATACTGGGCCAGCAGACTGTTTGAATTCAGCACATGGACTCGGACTTGTTCTCGCAGTGGTCCGCGCAGCCAGGCATCGATTGGCAATTCGAAACCCTGCTTGCGTCGATTGACGAGATCTTTGGGCAGTCGTGATTCGAAGAGCTGCTTCAGGATCCACTTCTTGGACCCATTGCGAATTTTGAATTCTGAAGGCATGGAAGCCACGAGTTCCATCAGCTGCCAGTCAATCAGCGGCGGACGGACTTCCAGTCCAAAGCCCATGCTGGCTCGATCGACTTTAGTCAGGAAGTCGTCAGGCAGCAGAACGTTCGTGTCGGCGGACAGCATGCCGCTCAGCGGATCACGATGCCCAGCTTCGAACGCGTCGATGATGGATTGTTCCGGTCGATAGTCTCGCAAAGTGGCGGAAAAATCGTGACGTAGCAAACTTCGTCGCACAGCACTCCGACAGGTTGAAACCGTATTGGCATAAGCTTCAGCGGGACTTCGGGAGAGATTCTCCATCGCGGTTTTGAGTCGCAACGGTCGAGGCAACCAGTCGGCTTTTGGCCAGATGGCCGCCATAGGTCGCAGAACCAATGACCGGATCAGAGCAGGAATACGATCGCGGATCTGAGCTTCTTTCAGATCGTGAGCATATCGCGAGTATCCGCCGAAAAGTTCATCGCCGCCATCTCCGGACAGCACCACTTTCACATGTTGCGCGGCGAGACGTGAAACCGCCATTGTGGGAATCGCTGATGCGTCCGCAAATGGCTCATCATAGAGAAACGTCAGATCGTCGAGGTCTCGAACAGCTTCCGGAGTAACGATCTCTTCCGTATGAATGCAACCGAAATGCTTCGCGACTTCGCGAGCATGAGGCAGCTCACTGAATTCCGCTTCGTCAAAGCCAATCGAAAATGTCTGCACAGGATCGGATCGCAGACCTGACATCATGGCGACGATGGCACTGCTGTCGAGTCCTCCGCTGAGAAATGCTCCGACGGGAACATCGGCGACCAGATGAGCGGCGACGCTTTCCTTCAGAGCTGCATCGACTCGTTCCTTCCATTGTTCCGCTGATGCCGGATTCTCATGATCGAACGACAATTGCCAATAACGTTTCGAAGTCGCACGAAACTCGCTCGGCGCAATACGCAGGAAATGACCAGCCTGAAGTTTCATCACTTTGGTGAAGATACTTCTCTGGCCGGGGATGAATCCGAAGGTCAGATAGTCCTCAATCGCAGCCGGATCGATGGATCGGTCCAGATTCGGATGAGCCAGAATGGCCTTGAGCTCAGACCCGAAGACCAGTTTCTCGTTGTCTCGATAGATAAAGAACGGCTTCTGTCCCAGATGATCGCGAGCCAGCAGCAGTTCGCGGCGTCGTGCATCCCAGATCGCGAACGCAAACATTCCTCGCAGATGAGTACATAGATCTGCGCCGTGTTCTTCGTAAAGGTGGACCAGAACCTCGGTGTCGGAGTTCGTGCGGAAGATATGGCCGCGAGCTTCCAGACCGCGACGCAGTTCCTGATAGTTGTAGATTTCGCCGTTGAATACGACGTGGATCGATTCGTCTTCGTTGGACAGCGGCTGTCGACCGCCTTCGAGATCGATGATCGCCAGGCGACGATGAACAAGACCGACGCTGCCTGCTCGAAAAGTGCCTTCACCGTCCGGTCCGCGATGCGCAATGGCATTCCCCATCTCCGTCAGCAGTTCCGCGCTGACCGATCGATTGGAATCCGCGTAAAGGACACCGGCAATGCCACACATAATCGTAATTTGCTTTCCAGCGATGAAGTTAATGACAAGACCTGGGCTCCGCGCGCATCCCCTCAGTGCACGACGAAGCCGCAGGTCTCACGAAAGCCTAGGTCACAACCGGTCACCGCGCGGACGGTTTTGGAAAATGAATGTGTCCGGAATGACACATTTGAATGCTCTGCGCCGCTGTGTTGCGTTTTGGCAACATCGCATCACAGAACCGCCAGGTTTGAAACAATCGCTACAACCGCCCCAATTGATGTCACGCAAACTCGGAGTGAAACTCGCCCGCCCCATTGCTGGGGAGAATTGTCTGCATCCCTGCGTGGCTCATTCTCTGATGAGTCTCTAAAATTGCCGTTTAGCATGAAGGCAACAAGAGAAACGTCATTTGTGGAAAGAACGATGGTTATTGATTCCCATCAACATTTCTGGAAACTGGATCTGCCATTCGAGTATGGCTGGTTGCACGAGCCTCAGCACAAACCCATCTGCCGGGACTTCCTGCCGACCGATCTGAAGACGCACCTGCAGGCGACGGGTGTCACGAAAACAGTCTTCGTGCAGACTCAGCATAACGTCGCAGAGAATCGCTGGGTGCTGGAGATGACAAAAGACCATGACTTCATCGCCGGAGTTGTGGGCTGGGTCGATCTTGCGTCCGAGCGATGCGAAGATCAGCTCAGTGAGTTCGTGGGCAATCCGAAGTTTGTGGGCATTCGTCACATTACTCAGGCCGAACCGGATGACAACTTTATTGTTCGGCCCGACATCATGCGAGGACTCAAGGTGCTGCAGAAGCATCTGGTCCCGTTTGACCTGCTGTTCTTTACTCAGCATCTGAAACATGCGGCGACGCTTGCCGCAGCTCTTCCCGATCTGCCGATGGTGATTGATCATTTATCCAAGCCGAAAATCAAGGACCAGAATATTCACGACTGGAGTCTTGACCTTCGCCGCGCGGCGACGTTTCCGAATGTCTGCTGCAAGCTGAGCGGCATGGTGACCGAGGCCGACTGGAAGAACTGGAAGCCTGTCGACTTGAAGCCTTACGTGGAGATTGCTCTGGAAGCGTTCGGTCCGGAACGGTGCATGTTTGGTTCCGACTGGCCGGTTTGCGAACTCGCGGGCTCCTACGAAACGGTCTTTTCTACTCTGCGAGAACTCACGCAAACGCTGTCCACGTCAGAGCAGAATCTGATCTTCGGGGAAACTGCCAAACGCTTTTATCAACTGCAGGTGTAGACAATTGGCGAATGGATACAATGCCGACAATTGATAGGTGATCCGTCTCCGAAAGTACTTGAACCATGACCGCACTGCCTGCTGACAAACCTCTCGTCCTGGGAACTCACACTCTGAAGTCTCGCCTGATCGTTGGGACGGGCAAGTATGCAACGTTTGAGCTCATGCAGGAATGTCTCGAAGCCAGTGGCTCCGACGTGATCACAGTGGCTGTGCGACGCGAACGACTGGTCGATGCATCGGGCCGCAATATTCTCGACTTTATCGATCTGAAGCGATACACGATTCTGCCAAATACCGCCGGATGTTTTAACACCGAAGATGCCATTCGAGTTGCTCGACTGGGGCGGGAAATTCTGCGAGGACTCGAGAACCCCGGCGCGGACTGGGTGAAGCTGGAAGTGCTCGCGGATACTCGCACGTTGCTGCCGGATCCCATCGCGACCGTCGAAGCGTGTAAGGAACTGGTTGACGACGGATTTCAGGTGCTGTGCTACACATCGGATGACCCGATCACAGCTCGTCGTTTGAAAGCCGCGGGAGCAACCTCAGTGATGCCGGCCGGGAGTCCGATTGGAAGCGGCCAGGGCGTGCTGAACGCCAATAATATTCGCATTTGCCTGGAGTATCTCAAAGAGAACGATCCGGACTATCCCGTGATCATTGATGCTGGCGTCGGCACGGCCAGTGACGTGGCCTTCGCGATGGAACTCGGCTGCGACGGCGTCCTGTTGAACACCGCCATCGCCAGCGCGGCCAACCCGTTGCGGATGGCGGTCGCCATGAAACAAGCCTGCGAAGCCGGTCGCAACGCGGTGCTGTCCGGCCGCATTCCTCGCAAGCTCTACGCCACCGCGTCCAGCCCCACAGAAGGCGTGATCAGTCGACCGTTGGGTTAGATCCTGGGCCGTTGGCCCAACCTGACATAGGGGTGTTCCATTGGGGCAGAAATGCACAGGGGCCATTGCCTCCACGAGAGTTGCGGTCTTCCGAACATGCCGGGTGATTTTGCCACAACGTGGCAGATCTATGGCAGCCCAGGCCATCGGCCTGGGTTTCCGCGTCCAAATGGCAAAAGCCCCGGCGGGGCGGCCCTATCGATGACGCTGCAACAGGGTATTCGTTTGCGGATGATCTCCAGTTGGCCAGTTCGATGGCGTTGGGATTGAAATCCATTTTATGGCCGCCCCGTTGGGGCTTTGTACGTTTGTGTTTCGGCGTTCCTGGGCCGTTGGCCCAGGCTGACATAGGGGTGTCCCTTTGGGACGGAAATGCACGGATGCCATTGCCTGCACGAGAGTTGCGGTCGTAAGAGCATGCCATGCGATTTCGCCACAACGTGGCAGACCTATGGCAGCCCAGGCCATCGGCCTGGGTTTCCGCGTCCAGTAGGCAAAAGCCCCAACGGGGCGGCCCTATAGATGACGATCGCACAGGGTGTTCGTTTGCGGATGATTTCCCATTGGCGGGTTCGATCGCGTTGGAATTGAAATCCATTTTGTGGCCCCGCCGTTTGGAAACAATTGGAATCAGTCCCATACATAGCGTTCATCGATTTCGATGCCGTGACGTTTGCACAGCAGGCGAAATTCATCCTTGAAGCTCATTACCCTGTGATGACGCTCCTGCTCCTGTATGTACCGTCGGACCTGTTCGCAGTTCGATTCGCTCACCGAAAAGATTCCGTAACCGCCTTGCCATGCAAAGTTGGAAAGCTCAGCGGACTGCTTCTTGAGCCATTTCGATGTCTCAGTTTTTGCCTCTTCAATGACGGATTTTATGGCAAACTTTCGTGACAGCAAACACAGCATATGAACATGATCCTCAACACCATTGATGATCAACGCGGGTGTATCAACGTTGTCTCGAAGAACTGTGGCCTTATACGCAAACAATTCTTTCCGGATTCCTTCGTCTTTGAGCCATGGCCGTCGTCCTTTGGTTGAGTAGACGATGTGGACGAGTACTTTCGACAAAGATTGCGGCATAAAGTTCTTTCTCTTCGAATCGCCATAGGTGTTCCCTTCTGTTTGACCAGTCGTTCAAACGCGCAGGCACCGCCTCCAACCTCAACCTCACGTGGTACTACCATTCAGGCGACCCACATAGAGCAATATTGTGGTCTCTTGCATGCGATTGCAATGCCGGCAAAGTCTTTATCCGTGTATCCGAACGGCGATTGCCTATATGCACTTGTAAACGATGATCCATTTGGAGGCTTCATCGCGAAAGGCTGGAGTCGCGCTTCAGTATGAATCCCGGGTTGTTTGTCATTCCCGCGCAGGCGGCAATCCCGTTTTCTAAGCTTTGGATTCCCGGCTGCGCCGGAACGGCAACCCCCTGTTCTTGGCTCCGGCAACGAAGTAGACTGTCGCACATGGAAAAGCCAGTTTCTGACGTTACTGTTTTCTCGCCCGCCCTGATCACCTTTTCCCACCTGTTGACAATTCGGAAGGTTCACGAGTTATGAACATTAAGAAGAGGGTCAGGTTCTCTTTGTTGCTGTGCTTGATCTTCTGCACAGGAACCGGATTGAGCATTGCTCAGGACAACGTCGCCGCTGATGCATCGGCGAAGCTTACGCTGGAACAGCTTAAGACGGAAGGTGCTGAGAAGTCGCGATACCGTCAACATACTGAGGCTGCATTGGCGACCAAAGAAACCCAGGCGAAGGACACTGTCGCTGAGTTCGAACAGCTGATTAAACCGGTCTTGAAAGAAGCGTGTGTGCAGTGTCATGGGCCGGATCATGTTGAAGGCAACATCCGCATTGATACGCTGAATCCTGACCTTGTGAACGGCCCTGATTCGCACTGGTGGCTGGAAGTGCAGGCTGTGCTTAGCAACGGTGAAATGCCTCCGCCGGATGCCAAAGAGTTGAAAGACACCGATCGCGCGAAAGTGGTTGAATGGCTGGCGGACGAAATCCAGCGAGCTTCGAGAATTCGACGAGAGACAGGCGGGCATTCGTCTTTTCGTCGGCTGACGCGATACGAATACAATTACGCGCTGCAGGATCTGCTGGGCGTGAAGTGGAACTTTGCGAAGGATCTGCCGCCCGAATCGCACTCCGACGATGGCTTCCAGAACAGCTCCGAGCTGCTGCATATGTCGGTTGGGCAACTGGAGGCCTATCGCCAGATCGCTCTCACCGCGCTGCGACGAGTCACGGTGCGAGGCGAACGGCCGCCTGTGATTCACTGGGGCATCTCCATGGAAGAAGCGGCTGATCGAGAATGGCCGAAACAGCAGGAGCAACTTGCTAAAGCCAAAGAGCAGTTCAAGGATGATCCGGCCAAGCTGCAGGAGGAAGTGGATCGACTGACAGCCAGTTTTAAGCAGCCACACGATCGGCCGTATTATCGAGAACTCTCAAGTGGAGACACAGTCCGCGCGGCCTGGGATTACGGCGGTGCAAAGTATGCGTTTGACCCCGAGGCCGCCGAACCGAAGTTTCCGGAAACGTTTGATCATGTCGCAGTGATTCCGTCTGGACGCAATCAGGAACTGACGGTGGAACTGGGTGACACGATTCCAGACGTAGGCATCATGCGAGTTCGCGTGCGTGCTTCGAAAGAAGCCACGGAAGAGAATCGCGTTCCCAGCTTACAGCTTGAATTCGGATTTCAGGCCAGCAATGAAGGCCGGGCTGAGATTCGTGTGAGCACTTTGGACACTCAGATTTCTGCCACGGCGGATAAGCCGGCGATTTATGAATGGGATGTGCCTCTGGGAGAAATCTATCCACGCAACGCATTTCGTCGCGAGTCAAAGATGGGGGATCTGCCGAGCCCTTCGGAGTACATCCGCTTCATCAACAGCTCTGTCCCTCGAGGCGGGCATGGGGCGATTCAGATCGATTACGTTCAGGTGCTCGCTCCGTTTTATGAGGAATGGCCTCCGAAAACTCACAAGCAGATCTTCTTCGACAGTGAACATCGAGCCGATGAAGCGATCTATGCTAAAGAGGTACTGACTCAGTTTATGGCCCGTGCTTGGCGGCGAGATCTGAGCGATGAAGAAATCCAGCAGAAGCTAAAACTGTTTCATGCGATTCGCAATCAGTGCGACAGCTTTGAAGAGGCGATGCTGGAAGTTCTCGCGGCCGTCCTGTCATCTCCAAAATTCCTGTACGTTGTTCATGAAGATGGTGAGGCCGGCAAAGACTCAGCAGAGGGATCCTCCGGGGCAACTGGTCTCTCATCCGAAGAACTTGCGTCACGGTTGTCATTGTTCCTGTGGTGCAGCATTCCGGACGATACGTTGCGGAAGCGTGCTTCCAGTGGAACGCTGGCTGATGCAGGCGTCCTTCGGCAGGAAGTTGATCGCATGCTGCAGGATCCGCGGGCCGAACGGTTTGCGGATCAGTTCGTCCATCAATGGCTCGACATGCAGTTGCTGGATTTTCTGACTCTGAAGAACGCCGAACCAGAGCTCAAAGAATCTATGCAGAAAGAGCCAGTCGCATTCTTCCATGAAATGCTGCGACATAACGAAAGCGTGCTCAATTTTATTCATGCCGACTACATGATGGCCGACGAACGACTGGCAGTCCATTGCGGGTTGCCGGATGTTCGAGGAAACAGTTTCCGGCGAGTTGCGTTGAATGGAACTCAACATCGCGGCGGCTTGTTGACTCAGTCCGGGCTTATGGCGATGAATTCCAACGGCAGTGATTCGCATCCGTTGAAACGAGGAGTCTGGTTGCTGCGTTGCGTACTGAACGATCCGCCTCCACCGCCGCCAGCCGCCGTTCCGATCATCGACCTCGCAGATCCTGAGATCGCAAAGATGACCTTGAAGCAACGAATTGAAAACCATCGTAATCAGGCCGCATGTTTTTCCTGCCACGCCAAGATTGATCCCTGGGGAATCGCCTTCGAAAACTACGATGCCCTTGGACGCTGGCGTGATCAGGTTAACGGTGCGCCGGTTGATGCCTCCAGCCTGTTATTCAATCAGCAGGAGCTGAAGGGAGCCGATGGCCTGAAAAGATTCCTGCTGCTGAACCGACAGGATCAGTTTGTACGAGCGATGGTGCATAAACTTGCGACCTTCGCTCTTGGACGCCCGCTGACCTTTAGCGACCATGCTGACATCGACAGCATCACGGCACAAGTTCGCCAGCAGGGAGACGGTTTGGCAACGATGATCAACTGCATCGTCGCCAGTGAGTTATTTCAATCGAAATAGCGTCGGGCGACGAGAACGAAAGTTGGAACGGTCCGCCGACATCAATGTCCTGCATTTGGATGCTCCGCTGGAGTAACGCCGGTTGCTGAAATGAAGGTGCAAATGAAGGAGCCACGGTCGCAGAGTCCCGAGGCGACCGGAATCCGCGTCTGAGCCATGAACTGGCTGGTCGTTGGTCCGAAAAGGTGTTTGGTCAATCGGGGGCACGGGTCTGTCCGCCCGAATCTCAGCGGCGAAATCATCCGGCGAGCTGAATGTTTGCCAGACTGTGCGCAGATTGACGTTTCTCTGCATCTTCGATTCAAGAAGCCGCTCTGAAGTCCGGCTAAACTCTGTCGTCACT
>JBILXT010000308.1:0-8714 GCA_044378235.1 Planctomycetaceae bacterium | reverse complement strand
GTTGTGTTTCGCAGCGTAGCTGCGGCGACAGCGATGATTTTTTTCCACGATATCATCACATTGCTGTCGCCGTTTCACGGCTTAATGTTCATGATCGAACGTCTCCCCCAGGCTAAAGCCTGGGGCTACCTGCTGCCGCCTCTCCGAGGCGAAATCAGAACGACAGTTGTGTCACTAAATCTCGTTGCAGTCCAGAGTTTTCACACCTCAGGACAAGCCCCAGTGCGGCAAGTCGAGCTTAAGTCCACGCCATTGGCGTCTGCCCCAGTGGTCAATCGGCTTCTGCACCATGACCCGCCAGAAGGGTCTGTGGTGCAAACCGCTTTGATTCCTCACCAGAACCAACTACTTTGCTGCAACGGCCACCGGAAAGAACTTGAAGTACTGATCTCGCAACGCGTATATAGCGACCGCTGTAATTGACACGAACGCCAGCCACATGCATACGTCCAGAAAGAATGCTGGCGTGATTCTGCGATCCAGCTTGCGGTATCGAAAGTAAATGGTGACCGCAGAAATAATCGGAAGCGTCAACGCCTGACCGAAACCGCCAACGACGACCATCCACCGAGGCTCCTTGAACGCAAGGAACAGCACCAAAGCCAGCACCGGGATCATCAGTGACACCCAATGAATTACTCGGCCACGTTGCGCTGGCTCGCGGTAAGTGAAGAATCCGGCCAGACTCATAAAGTCGGCCACAAGACGAGCATTCCCGGCGCTTGACAGATACAACGTCTTGAACAAAACAGCGGCCGCCCCGATCAGAAATACGATTTTTGTCCAGAGACCAAACGTATCTACAAACATCCGCGCCAAGGTCTGAATCATGTCTTTGCCTTCCGGATGCAGCCCCTGAGAATGCAGGACGGCTGCTCCCATGAAGTAAAAGGCGAGCGTTGAGACCGTAAACACAATCATGCTGACCCAGGCGTCCAGATGCATGACTCGAACCCAGCCTTTGGCTCGACGTTCCCAATCCGGCCCCGGCTCAGCTTTTCCGGTGTAGCGAGCATATCCTTTCTCAAGACACCAGTATGGGTAGAAGAACAGTTCCGTCGCACCAACTCCGGTGATCCCGAAGACCCCAAACGCGACCGCAATTCCCTCTGCAGGCATTCCGAATGTCAGACCATTCGCAACGTCCGACCAGTTGATGGGGAACTTCGTGGCAGGCAGTGCACAGGCCGCAGTGACTGTTAACAGAGTAACCCCGACAACCAGGACTGTCGTGACGATTTCAATTCTGCGATAAGTACCGCTCCACAGAAGTCCCATTGCCGCCAGACAAGTCAGCACGGCCCACGGAAATTCCGGACGCTGGCGAGTCGCTGTGGCCAATGAGGGCAGGAATGTATCCAGCAGATTCGCAAAGCCCTCAGAGACCGACGGAAACGCCAGATTCAGTGACTGCCCCACGGTCCCTGTCATCGCTCCCAGCTGAAACACGGTCGACAGCATCATGATCAGCCACCACCAGGCAATCCAATGGGCTCCCAGACGAGGTCCGCTCAGTTCGTTAATCGCGCCGAGAGTCGGCTTACCGGACGAAATCGCGTAGCGGCCCAACTCCACCTGCATAAACACTTTGATGATACAGCTGAACAGGATCAACCAAAGAAACACAAATCCATATTTCGCCCCCAGCGAAGTTGTCAGCAACAGCTCTCCTGACCCAACGATCGTTCCTGCCAGAATGATGCCGGGGCCAATCATCTTCAACGCTGCCCATAACGAAACGGGGGGCTCCTGAATTGCTTCTTTCGGAAGCGCATAGGGGTCGTACTCAACATCGTCCAGTTTCTCAACCACATGGGAATGGTCCGGGCCATCCTTCACAAGCGAATATGGATCATTCTTATCAGCATCAGACATCAAACGTGGCCCTTAGAAACTCAATACCAGTGGGTGGGGTGGCAACAAGACGGAGCACGTTACGCATTCAGCCAGCGAGTGTGCAACTCATGGGGCTTCAAGTCTCGGTAGTTTCAGGGGCTACTGAGACTCAACTTCTGAAGGTAACTCACGACGCATGACGACGGCTCGTGTGTATTCAAGTCCCGGAAAATCCGGAGCCGTACGAATGAATCGACTGACCACGGCAGCAATCAAAAAACTGGACAAATACGGAACCGCAGTGGTCAGAGTAATCGTTGGCTGATAGCTGGTGCCAAACAGAATTTGCCAATAACTCCAGAAGAACGAAATCAGAATACTGAATGTCACAGCAATCTTCGCTGCGCGACCATCACAACGCAGAAACATCCCGATCAGGAACAGCGACGCTAACGGCCCCAGAAACATATTGAACGCGGGAGCCATCAGATCAAAAATATTGCGACCGGAATTCTGTGCCAGATAGGCAACTCCGATAGCGAGAGATGTCACAACCAGACCGACAACCACTGAAAGTATTCGCGCGAATCCCACGTCCGTCAGGCTGCTCTTTGCTCCCTGACGAATACGTCCATAGAGATCTTCAGCAAAGACTGCGCTGATACTGTTGACACCCGAAACCAATGTCTGCATGGCATCACAAACCAACACAGCAAGAATGACTCCACCAATCCCTGCTGGCAACTGATGAGCAAAGAAATGAGGCATCACTTTGTCTCCTTGTTTCACGACGGTGTGCCCGTTTTCTACGACAAAGATCCCCTCCGGCAGGTATGTCGGGTGTTGCAGATAAAACGCCAGCAGAGCCAGGCCGCACAATGCCAGCAGCACTCCGATCGTAACATCAGTCAACGCCGCAACGAGGTAACTGCGTCTGGCGGATTTCAACGAGGTTGTCGAAAAGTACCTCTGCAAAACCACCTGATCAGAGCCATGGGTACAGATCACCCAAAAGAAGTTCAGCATCGCTGCCGTCACGACAGTCATTCGAACAGTGGGATCCATGCTGAACACAATCAACTTTGTGTGACCAGCAGAATTGTCAGCAGCAAGTCGCCACCATTCTGCTGGTCCGGTGCCTGTCGTCCAAATCACATATCCCAGAGTCATGATGGTCCCGCCGAACAGCATCAACGACTGCAGAACATCATTCCAGATCGCGGCTCGAAATCCTCCCACACTTCCATAAACCGTCGCCGACAATCCTACGGCAACGATAATCCAATACAGAAACGATTCGCGCAGCGGATGAGAACTCGCGGCGGAACTAAACCACTGAGCAACCGGATCCTGAGTCTCAATAGGTATCAGAGTTCCGACCATTTGCGTGAGCGCTAATGACCCAACGTAGGTCACCATCGACATCCAGCCCAGTCGCAGGAAGAGAAACAAAACACTGCCGATGATTCGAGTCTGGACATCGAATCGTCGCTCCAGGTATTCATACGCGCTGGTGAATCGGAGCCGCATGAAAAACGGAACCCAGACGACCAGAACGACCGACATACTTAAAGGAAGCGCCAGGTATTGGGCGAACATGGCGACGCCGTTTTTGATCATCTCCCCGGGAACGCCCATATAAGAAATACTGGACATCAACGTGGCCAGCACACTGAGTCCCACAGCGATCCAGGGCATTCGTCGCCCGCCCAGAAAAAATTCGCTGGTACTGGCCTGGCGTCTGGACGACCAAACCACGATTCCCATCGTGATCAAAAGGTAGACCGCTAATCCCAGAAAATCGATTAGCTGAAGACCATCCCGCGGAGCCGGAGCGGTTCGGGCGGCAAACATAAAGTCTTCAGAAAAATTCATGAGCAAATCCCTCTTACAGAACTCTATTCGCGGCCAGCAGACAGTCCTCACTTCAGCGACTGTGTATGCGGTTATGCCGTCTGCACCCCAAGCGTATCAGCTTCGCACCCTCACAAGCAAACCAACAGATTGGCCTCGAACAGCTCAATGCCGGACTCCGCGAATGATGGTGGAACAATGACCAGTTCCAACGCGGATAGTTTGCAATAGTCAGAAGAAAGCTCCCCGGCTCACCTTTCTCCAAATCAATTTTCTTCGGCTGAAGTCATTCGCATTCAGGAAAGCACACTGCTGACCAACTCACCATGCACATCCGTCAGTCGGTAATCGCGACCGGCGTGGTGGAACGTGAGTCGCTTGTGATCCAGACCAAGGCAATGCATCAGCGTGGCCTGCAGGTCGTAGATGTGAACCGGATTCTCCGTGACGTGAAATCCAAAATCGTCGGTCGCCCCCAACGTCATTCCTGGGCGAATCCCTCCGCCGGCCATCCAGACTGTGAAGGCCTGTGGATGATGATCGCGGCCCTGAGCACGCCCCAGAGCAGCATTCGATTCGACCATCGGAGTTCGCCCGAATTCGCCGCCCCACAGGACCAGAGTCTCGTCCAAAAGCCCCCGCTGCCTCAGATCCCTGACGAGTGCAGCACTCGCCTGATCAGTCACCTTACAATTGTTCGTGACATTGCCTTTCACATTCCCATGAGCGTCCCAGCCACTATGAAAGATACTCACATATCTGACGCCACGCTCAACCATACGACGCGCCAATAAACACGCTCGGGCAAATGATGGTTTGTCAGGCTCGCAACCATACATCTCCAGAGTAGCCGCAGTTTCACTTCCCAGATCCATCAGAGCCGGGGCCGATGACTGCAGCCGAGCCGCCATCTCAAACGACGCAATCCGCGTGGAAATTTCAGGATCGTGAACCGTGTCCAGACGATGCTTATTGAGTCGATTGATCAATGAGAATGTCTCAGACTGCAGTTCGCTGCTGACTCCACCGGGAGTCGACACGTTCAGGATCGGTGGGCCCTGACTGCGAAATTGCACACCGGTATATACGGTGGGCAGAAATCCACTGGACCAAAGTGATGAGCCTCCGCTGATGCCATCGCCGGTACTCATCACAACGAATGATGGTAACTCCTTCGTCTCTGAACCAAGTCCATACAACAGCCACGAACCAATGCTTGGACGTCCAGGCTGTGAAAAACCGGTATTCATCAGCAACTGCGCCGGAGCATGATTAAACTGATCTGTGTGCATCGACTTAATCAGGCAGATCTCATCGGCAATTGAAGCCAGGTGGGGTAGGGCGGAAGATAATTCAGCCCCGGACTGTCCATGGCGTCTATATTCAAACTGAGGCCCCATAACTGCCGCGTCAGGCTGAATAAACGCATAACGCTGGCCGCCAATGACGGACGGCGGTAAAGGTCTCCCGGATAACTCAGTCAGCATTGGCTTGTTGTCGAACATTTCCAGCTGGCTTGGGGCACCCGCCATAAACAGATGGATGACGGCCTTTGCCTTCCCGGGTAAATGAGGAGGCCGAACGGAGAGCGGATCAGTCGATATGACTTCACCTTTTGCTTGATCGTTCAGAAGTCCTCCCAACGCAAACGCGCCGAGTCCGGACGTCAGTTCAGACAAACAGAATCGTCGAGCAACAGGAGAAAACAAATTCATGATTGACGGTCCTGAACGAAGCCACAAAACATCAACAAGTCCATCCAAACACTGACAGCCGCGCGATCAACTAAGGCCGCATCACAACTTCATCCAGTGCAAACACGGCTCGCGACAAAGCAGTCCATGTCGCCAATTCTGCGACGGCCGCTGCATCACCGTTCTCGATTTTCTTCCCTGTGAATTCTTCTGCCTGTTCAGAATGATCAAGAAACATCTCACGATGCTGAACAACAAAATCTTTCAAGGCCGCCATTTCTGTTGTATCTGGCGCCCGAGTCAGGAGCCGTCGAAACAAGGCAACAATTCTCTGATCATCATCACCGACAGCACTATGCTGCAGAATTTGTTCGCCCGATACTCGGGCCAGATCGACGAACATGGGGTCGTTCAACAGAGTCAGTGCCTGCAGCGGAGTATTCGAACGATTTCGTCGAGCAATACAGGCTTCTCCCGTTGGCCCATCGAATGTTGTGACCATCGCAAATGGCGCGGTACGTTTGATAAACGTGTAGATGCTCCGCCGATAACGATCTTCGCCTTCGCTGACGTTCCAGCCCGGGCTGCCAAAAGCTACCTCCGTAATTCCCTTTGGCTGCAACGGTCGAACCGGCGGACCGCCACGTTTCTTCGACAGGACTCCAGCCGCCTGAACAATGGTGTCTCTGACAACCTCCGCATCCAGCCGAAATCGCGGAGCGTACGATAGAAGCAGATTCTCAGGGTCCCGAACAACCGCGTCCTCCCGCTTTGTCGCAGCCTGCCGATACGCGTCACTTAGAACAATTCGACGATGCAATGACTTCAACGACCAGTGATCTGCATCCATAAATGTCACAGCCAGCCAGTCGAGCAACTCCGGATGACTGGGCTCTGTTCCCTGAATACCGAAATCATCAACCGTCGCAACAATTCCTCGCCCAAAGAACGCGGCCCATTGACGATTCACGATGACTCGGGCGGTGAGAGGATTGTTGCGATGCACGAGCCACTGAGCGAATCCCAGTCTGGTTCGTGGAAGCTCCACAGGCCACTGGTGCAGAAACTCCGGCGTCCCCGACGTCACTTGCTCCTTCGCCTGCAGGTATTCACCGCGATGGTGGCGATAAGTTGGCCTCGGATTCTCAGGAGGTCGCTCCTGCAAGACCAGTGTGGTTGTGGACTCAACCGGAGAAAAAAGCCGTCTGATCTGCTCCGATTGCTTCGCAACTTCCGGTGCGTTCAGCAGAAACGCATTCATCAAGCGAGACTGTTCATCCGAGGTCAACTGCTCGGAGGATTTGAGCAGCAGTTGCTCATCAAGATCCGACACCCGTATTGCGATCGGCGTACGCTGACTGTTTACGGAAGAGAATCGAAACCGTCCGAGTGAACTGGCGAAGTGCCGCCCGAAGACCATCTGGATCTTCAACGCCGTAAATGCCGGAATTGGTTTTTCGAACACGTAAACCGCCGTATGGCGTTGTCCTTCTTCTCCGGCAATTGACCAGCCCGTCTGAACGTCGCCATCCAACGTCAGCGCGGCCGACGTCGGCGTGTTGCCAAATTTATTTCGCGTATAACTCTCTGTTGCGGAAGCCACCTTCGCGGGAGTATCACCAGCAAAAACAGAAAGCTCGTTCAGATAAAAATCCCCGAGCGATCCTTCATAGAAAGTTGTCCCGGGACCACCTCCAGGCAGTCGTTCATCCGGCAGCGCTTCCAGACGCAATGCCGTGATTGGTTCCGTCGATGCCCCCAGGATGACTTCGTAACGATCCTGTTTCGTCGTATCGCCTGACGCCAGAATCGACGCATCGTCCAGAATCGTCAAATGAGGCAAGTTCGACGTGGCAGCAATCGGCTTCAATGGAGTCCAGACAACAACCTGCTGGCTGCGTTCGATTCTCCATTCTTCAAACTTCTTTGCCACCAGCTCACTTCGCCGGACATCCTGTTCTTCTGGTGACAGCAATTTGCCCACTGCCAGCCGAAATGCTCCAAGAACATGGTGAGCCCCGTGATTCTGCACCATCCGAATTCGCAAACCTACTGGCCCCTTCGTTTGATCAAGTTTCAGCAAGGCAGTACGGAGATGATCTTCTTCAAGAGTGAATGTCGCCTCTGCCGTTGCTGGAATACTCCGTCCATCATCAATCGCCCAGCCAGTTTCTGAATTTCCATCAATACAAGACGCGGCCGAGAAATTTTTCTGCTCAACGGATGCTGTTACGGACTTGATCAGCAGCGGAACTTCGGATTCGGCAGCTTTTTCATCAGACGACAAAGGAATCTGAAACAGACTCAACTGCACTTCACTCAACACAAAATTGCCGTTGTCTGCTCGCCCGGGGCCTGCATGCGGATCTCTTTTGAAAGCACTTAGACGCAATAATGAAACAGCCGCAATGTCGGCAACTTCGAGCTCAACAACAGTAGTCGTCCGAGCCGGTACGTCTCCGGAAACAACGACCACATCCGGTTCCTCAACGGTCAGCTTCTCACCTTCGCCGCCAGCAGCACTAAGAATTCGTGATGAAAGGATTTCCAATTGTTCGACGGGCCAATGTTGCGGCAACTCCATCAACAATTGATCCGCACGTTCTCTGTTCGCAGACTCGCGTTGCGACTTTGAGTCGTCCGGAAGCGGCAGTGAAGGCTCATCAGCGTTATTGAGGAATGCCATCAACTGATAGTACTCTCGGTGAGTCAACGGATCATACTTGTGCGTATGGCATTGAGCACAACCGACCGTTAGCCCCAGCCATGTCGTCCCGGTGGTGGCTACGCGATCGGTCATTGCATGGAACCGAAACTCCAGAGGATCAATGCCTCCTTCTTCGTTCAACATGGTATTACGATGAAACCCAGTGGCGATTCGCTGCGAGGCGGTTGCGTTTGGCAACAGATCTCCGGCCAGCTGTTCGACAGTAAAACGATCGAATGCCATATCATCATTCAGCGCATTGATCACCCAGTCACGATACGGCCAGATCGAACGCGGGCGATCCTTTTCGTAACCGTTGGTATCGGCATAGCGAGCCATATCCAGCCAGACTCGAGCCCAGCGTTCGCCGTACTCCGGACGCGACAGCAGATGATCAACGAGCTCATGCCATGCTGAATCGGTCGGAGTTTCAGACTTCCCTGCGGACTTCTCATCCAGGATTTTCGCCAGCCAGTGATCAGCTTCTTCAACTGTTGGAGGCAATCCGATCAGATCAAGAAATACACGGCGAATCTGAGTTGCCTCATCCGCAGGTGATGAAAGACTCAGTCCAGCCGCCGAAAGTCTTTCGAGAATGAAGCTATCGATTTCACTCACATCTT
>JBILXT010000038.1:0-31030 GCA_044378235.1 Planctomycetaceae bacterium | reverse complement strand
ATTGATGAGTTCGCAGTTCGATCAGCGGCTTGTGATCGTTGGTCGTAACCAAAGCGATGCCAACGTCATCCGAACTCGTGACGTTCGGGCCGGGCGTGATTTGAACATAGGGCAAATCGCTTCGAAGAAAGATATCGGAGTCAACGAGCATCAGGCCATCGGGCTGCCAGGTTAGCGACGGTGTCGAAAGTTGCACTCGTCCACCCGAGCCTCGCATCCGGAGTGAGTGGAGTTCGTGACCGAAAGAAACATCGTTATCGATGATGATGTCCGTCGGTTGCCCCTCGCGCATCGTCCACCGATCATTCTCCTCCGGCTCAAAGCTCGCTTGCAGCAGCATCTCGGTGCCCGGCCGCTCAAAATTCGGCGTCGGTGTCCAGCGCAATGAAACGTCATCCAGATAGAATATGCTTCCGGTTTCTCCCTGCGGGCTGAACTCAATCATGTTGAAGGCGTTAAACTGGGCGGCGTATGGAACGTCCTGGCAGATGACTTCAGCAACCGCATCCGTCGGTGCATCTTCCGCTAGTGTCTCGGCTGAGTAGGTTTTACGTTCGAGATCGACCTTTAACGTGACTCGCTGCCATTTGTTGACAGCCAGCGTGGCGTTCGAGGCGACGTACTTTCCATCCTGCGTGAAATGAACGACGGCAGGATCGCCGGCCGCGATGTACAGGGCGACGTTATGCCGGTACACGGGGTCGTTGTCGTATTGCAGAGTGATCACGCCCCCCGACTTGTCGTCCGGGCGGAACAGCCAGAAGTCGAACTGACAATGACCGCTGCTGATCGCTGTATCGCCGGGAAACGGAAACAGACTGCGGTCGTGTCGGCCGTGATGTCTCACGGTCAGATTGGCGAGGCCGTTCTCTGCACGAGTCAGCTTAATCGCGTTGCCAGCCACACCGCGCCGAACTCGACTCTGCGCATGCGGCAGTTCATCCGTGCCATCGCCAAGCCGCTCCCAATAGCCAGGACCAAGTCGCAGGTCCGGGCGATGACAGAAATCGCCGAAACCACCGCCGTAGCCATCATCGTCGATCGGAAATTCGTCGAACGACTGTTCGATGAATCGGATGTGTCCGAACTCGTCGATGTCGCGCTGCCATTGTTCCCAGCGCTCGGCCATGTTGTAGAACCAGAGATCGTGCCATGCATCCAGCCGCCAGCCATCCGCATTCGGCGGCGGAATGTGATAGTTCGACGCTGGCCCACCGGCTTGAATCACGCGTGCGGTCGGCTGACGGCTTTGCTTCACGAAGTCTCGCACCGTCTCCACTGTGATTGCTCCATCGATGTATCCCGCTGCCTCCGCCGCTGCTGATGATGGGTAACCCTCGTAACCGTCAAGCACCACCGGCACAACCAGCTCGTTGACTAATCCTTCATCGACCCACGTCCGCCAATCGAGATGCCAGTTGCCGAGGCATGTTCCCGCACGGTCACCAGGAATCTGCACCGCAATCTGAATCTCCGGATCGACTTCGTTCAGAGCGGCTCGAAGCTCTCGATAGAATTCCGTCAGGTATTCGCCTCGCAGCTTTCTCCAGGCTTCGACCAGTGGGTCGCGAACATCGAACTGTGGATCTGAGTAGTCGAATCGCGAGTCCGTAATGATGTCGACGCCATACCGCTTTTTCATTTCCTCGACAACGGGCGTGTTGAAACCGAACTGATCCGCGTGCTTCGGAGCGGGCTGCATCTGCGCGGCCTCAGTTCGCAGGCAGGCGACGAACCGCTTGAAGCCGTAGTCGCGAGCGAACTGGACGAATTCTGAAACCTTCGCTTTGCGAGCCTCCGGGTATGCGTACTCCCAAACCATGAAATGCTTGTTCCCGGCGCGATCGACCGACAGGATCTCAGGATGGTCAGTGGCAAATTTATTCTCGTAGAGCCACGACTGCGTAAAGCCTGGCCCGGTCGGCGGTGCTCCGTTGCTGTAGATGGTTGGATACCAGGCCCAGACTTCGAGCTGCTCCCGCTCAGCCGCCGCGAGCAGCGTCTTGAGGACAGGAAACGCGTGCAGCTCCTGATCGACGCGTTCCAGCAAATAGTTCACGCCCGGCGAGACCTTTGTATTCCACCGCGTCATGAACCGATCAGGCAGCATCGCTTCATCGACTCGCCAATAGATGCCCTGGTGCCCGCGCCCCTTCCAACGCTTGACCATCTTTTCGATCGCCTCCGGCGAATCCATCCCCGCTACCGTCCCCGGCCCGCACACGATCACGGCGTCATCCCAGCCGACAATTAATCGATGCGCGGGTGATGTTGGTTCGTCGGCAACTCCAGGACAGTGGGAAGCGATGAGGAGGCCAACGAATGCGGGGAGTCCACGAATCAGACGGAGTTGGAATCCACACACGAAATCGATCACGAATAACACCAAACGGCGCTTCACTGGTCTTCTCCTTTGAATCGCTGGACTTGTTTCCATTCCGCACCGCTTCCGTAGCCGGTCCTGATGCAAAGCCATTCGCTGGACTCATCAAGCTTCGATGCAGAAACACGAAACAGGTCACCGAGCAGTCCGTGAGTCTTTTCCGTTGGCACGGCTTCCCCATAAATCACGCGACCTCCGAAGTAGCTATTGCCCGCGAGGCCGTAGTCGGAACTCAGCACGTTGCGCGAGTCATCGAGTTCGACGTTGCGGTGCGTGATACGATTCGCTGTGTTGAATGTGTTGATGTGGGCATAGCTGAGCTTCTCATCGATCCGTGCTCCACGAAGATCGATGCCATCGATCACGGCATCCAGAAAGTAACCATCGGACGAACCAAGAAACAACGCCTGCTGCGCTGCGATGCGAGTGCTGCGGATTGTCGCGCGGCCTCCCTGCGAGAGAAAGATTCCGTGCGCAAAATCGGGACCGATCTCGCCCCCGCTGACTTCGAGCTGATTCCCATGAGTCAGCGCGTCGGCGTGCGTGTAAATGCCGTAGGTAAGGTCGCCGGCCGGAATGTTCGCCGCGCGGAAGACGCAGTCCTGGAACCTCACCGTCTGACTCCGCGCTTCGGACCCACTGATGTTCCAGAAAATGTGCGCCGCAGCGAACTGCTGTGGCTCACGAGGCACGCTAGCGACTTTCTTCGTTGGCTCTGTCGTATCGATCTCTTTCTCTCCCTTCAACGCACGATCCGGTTCGACAGTGAATCGGCAGTTTCGAAACGTCATGTCACCAGGCAACGCAACGCGGTTTCCTCCGGAGAAATCGCCCAGCCCAAACTCGCAGTCGCTGAACGACAGCCGCGCGGTGCCATCACCGTAAACACTGAAAGGAGCCTTCGCCACGATCCTGCTCCCGAGCACCACCGAATCCCCCAGCACGCCAACATCAAAGTCGCCGTCCGGCAGGGAGACGTTGTCCATCTGCAGCTCGACCGCCATGTCTCCACCGAAGCCGCCGCCATCGACCTCGACATCAATCCCCGTCGGATGCGTCTCGCCTCGTGCAATAAAGTTCGTCAACTGCACGCGCGAGTGCCCGCCTCCCAGCACCATGCCGCCGCGAAAGCAATCGATCGCCGTGCTGTTCGAAATCTGAGCTTCGACGTTCGTATAAATCGAGATCGCATCGGCCACGCAGTCGCGGAAGGTGCAGTTTGAAATGCGAACTCGCAGCCGCCCCGCTTTCGTCGGATCGGCCATGAGAAAAATCAGATGAGCCTGCTCCAACTCATACTGGTCGTACTTGTCCTGCTCGGTACGATTGCCGTCGAAATCGAAGCCCTCAATGTGAATCACCGTCGAGTCCTCGTCGCTGGAATGCTGATACCCCGGCTTCCACGAATCGAACGTACGGACCCACTTTCCCTGTCCGGCCGGCCGTTTAATCGTCGCACCGTAACCGAGATACCTCACTCCCGCCTTCAACCCGACCGATGTGACTCGATACGTCCCCGGAGGAAACAGCACTGTTCCGCCCGTCAGCCCAACCGAGTCGATCGCCTTCTGTATCGACGCCGTATCGTCGGTCTCACCGTCAGCCTTCGCCCCAAACTTAGTGACGTCGACCGCCGCCTCTCCGGCAAGTATTGTTGTCGCGACTCCGAGGAACCCCAGCAGTGAAATGAGGCGAAGGATTCCAACGAAAGAAAGAAGTCGAATAATTAAACACGCCGTTATTCTCCAGTTCCGCATTCGTCGTCTTCTTTCAATTCCTGGACTCATGATTTCGTAGCCACACTCGCCAGAGTGTGGGTCGGTTGGCTATTCAGCACGCTCCTGGAGAGCGTGACTATCTGGACAGCGCCATGTTCGGCTCCCTTACAAGCCCGAAGCGCCAGCGAGTGAACACTTTGCGACTCATTCACTCGCTGGCGCTTCGGGCTTGTATTCTCAATGGTTTTCGAGAACATGGCGCTGTCCAACTACAACTGTCGCAGATACCACGACACGAAGTCATCGACCGACGATTCGGGCGTCGTGTAGGGGCCGGGTTGATAGCGGCTCGACATGATGCCGCGCTGGTTGTTTTCACAGATTGTTTTGTCTTGCTCGGCAGTGACTCGCCACATCCAGCAGACGCTTTCGCGATCGTAGTCGGGCCCCTCGACGGCGTCGTCGCGTACGAGCCACGTCAGTTCCAACTCTGTCTCCAGCGGCGAGACCGGCGTGAAGCGAGTCAGCAGCGCGTGATCGTTACTGACAACGTACCAGATCAACGGGAAGTGCATGAAGCTGGTGATGCCTCCGTCGTACTCGGTGTAGTCGCCGAGCAGCGGCGCGAGTGGCTTTCCATCACGGCTCTGAGTGACGAAGCCGGGACGAATCGCGACCCGCCCTCCTTGATGCAGCCCCCGATCCGACAACTCGACGCGACCGACTTTGTGACCTCGTAGCCGAGTCGTCTCTTCCCATTCAAGCTCGAACTGCCGACGTTCAGCCAACAGTCGCTCATTGTTCTGCGCGTGAGCGTACGACATCACACTGCAGAACTCCGGATGTGTCGGAGCACAGTGATAGCACTCCCAGAAGTTCTCGGCGACGACTTTCCAATTCGCGCGAATGATTTCGACCGTTCGCCGGCAGACGCGGGTGCGATCGAGTCCATGCGGTTGGAGGAATTCCGTGACATCGTGAGCCGTCGCCGAAAAATCCGGCGGCTCGTTCGCGAGGCAGACGAAGATCAATCCGGCGACGACTCGCACATGCACAGGGTGCAGCCCCAGCGACGACCGGTCGATCTCCTCCGGCAGATGCCGCGCCGAGCACAACGCTCCGTCCAGGCCATAAGCCCAATTGTGATACGGGCAAACCAGCCGCTTCGCATGACCTGACTCATCGAGACACACTCGCGAACCGCGATGCCGGCACACATTGTGAAACGCCTGCACCTCACCCGCGTCATCACGCAACACGATCAAAGAATCGTTCGCAATGTCGTATCGAAAGAAATCCCCGCTCTGCGTCAACCGGCACGTCGGCCCCGCCAGCAGCCAATGCCGGCGATAAATGCGATCGAGATCCATCTCAAAGATGTGCGGAGCGACGTAGAACGGCTGCTCCAGCGAGTAGCCGGGGCGTCGCCGCTCAATGAGTTCAGACAGTGTCGCGGGTTCAAAAATCATGGCTGACAGTTTCATTAGAAGAGTTTCGCTTGATACTTATGATTTCAACGAACATTGTCTTTCATCGAACAGTGTCATGGTCCACGACCTCACGCGGCAGCAGCAATTCCTTCGCGTTGCGAGCGAGATACGGTGGCACGGTCATCAGGAGACGGCGGCCATTGCCATGATGAAAGCACCACAGCTTCGCTTCCTGACCGGGAGGGACCGGAATGCTGAAGTAGCCGGGAGCATCGCCGAACTTGTGAACGGTCTTGCCGTCAGGATCACGCAGTTCGCCTGGGCCGTCGGCGAAGCCGCCAATCAATTTCGTGTCGCGAGGAACGTAGAAATAGAGCGTCCACCGGCTGTGCAGGAGCACGGGATTGGCAGGGTCAGAACGGATTGTCAACGGAGTTCCTGCAGGCCACGTGATTTCGGTCCCGTCACCGCCGTCAGACAGGTGCAGCCGCTGCAGCCCGCGAATCGGTGAGCGTAACGACACGTCTCGTTTCTGCTTGTCTGGTGCGACTTCGATCTTTGCGACAGACTTGCCCTGCAACTCATCGCGTGGAAACAGCGAGAACTTCGCGTCACCAAGGCGACCGTAAATCAAGCCCGCTTTGACCGAGAAGGACAGGTCGGCCGGTGCAGTTTCGATCCATGTGTGAAGATCAAACTCATCGCGGAAGAACATTCCGTACTGCCCCGATTCAACCTCCGGCAGGTTAAGCGGCGTCGCCGGAACGAGATCATCGCTAAACGAAACGGCCTCGAAGTCGAGAGGCTTATGCCGAGCGATTCCCTCACGTAGCAGCGTCTCGATCTCGGCAGTGGCGAATGGCTCTGAGCTCTTCCACGGGTTGCGGCCTTCGGGGACATCCCATTCGGCTTCTGGGGGCACGTGGATCAGCTTGTCGCGGGTCGGCACGTCGCGATACAGGCCGAGCGTGTGAATCATCATCGTCCCGCGCATCCGATACGCGTGCCGGATCAACCGCTCGAACTCCGATTGCCGAGCCGGACCAGTCGCGTTGCTGTAGGCGAACCAACGCTCGACATAATGCGTGTAGAGGATTAGCGCATCGATCCTGGCCGCGATCGTCGCTGTTTGCTCTGCGGGCAGAGCGCTGGTTTCGAGGAGTAAAACTCGACTCTCCTCCAGCAGCCGGTACATCCGCGCGATCAGGTCCTCGCTGAGCAACGGTCGGCGAGAGCCTTCGATCAGGCGATAGAAGCGATCCATCGGCTCGCGAGCCGGGCCGAACGCGCGATCGAGAAAATCTGCTCGCATCGCGGCAACACGTTCGGGAGCCGCCTCGCGTGTGTCCCACAGCATTCGTGCCGCGACGAAATAGCCAAGACCGTTCGGTCCCCAGTTGTCGCTCGATTCGGCGCTGAAGAACCGTGCTCCGTGCCGATGAAAATGCGGAATCGTCCTTGCGAGATATTCGAGGTTTGCCCCACGTGCCGCACCCGGCAGATCGCGGTCCCACGGATGCACGCCGTAGTACTCGCGAATGCCGAGTGTCGCGCCGCGATCGCGCCAGCTGCTCATCAATTCATCCAGCGTCAGTCCCGCGCTGCCGAATGCCGTCGCCACGCTGACGACCAGACGCGGGTGCAAATCTCGCTGCGGCGGCGCGACGTGTCCGCCGTAGGCATACATCCCGAACCGTTTGCCCGGATGCTTCTCGCTGACTGCCACCGCGACTTCGTTCGCCAACAGCACCGCGCGATCGCTGGGTGAGCCAAGCTTCGCACACTCGACGCACTCGCACCAACCGAGGCCGTCGCTCGGTTCAACGGACATCGAATCGTCATTTGGCCGCTTCGAGAAGTGATCGAGCGCGTGTTCGACGACCAGTTTCCGCAATCCCGGATTACTGATGCAGAACTTATCCGACCTTCGCTGACCATCGACCAGCGCGAGCCATTCCGGATGCGCGGCGAACTCGTCCTTGTGCCGAGCATGAATCAGCTCATAGACGTGTCCGGTGTCGAGTTCGATTCCCTTCGTCGCTCGATTTTTCCGGCACCAGTCTTCGTAGTGTTCTTTGGCGTGATCCCATGGCCCAAATCCGTACCAGATGCTTCGCGCGAGATAACTGGGTCGCTCGACGACGTCGACCGCGATCGACAGGTCGGGCGAATGTGGCACGACCTCCCACGTCGGCCCCGGGAAGAATTGCCGATAGCCGAGTCGATGCAGCACATCCCACACCGCATGTTCGACGGCCAACTCTGTCGTTCCGATCAGCCACACGCCCCGCTCATGCGACTGCAGCCGATACATCTCACGCTCATTGTCGTTTGGTTCGCGCGGCAGCTCATCGGCCAATTGCGGAAAGTCGCGCACCGTCCCAACAGCAATGCCACTCGCGCCGTCCCCGTCCTGCACTTCAAATGTGGCGTCGGTGATCCTCCCGAGTTGCATTGCCAGCGTCTGTGCTGTCCTGCGAGTTGCCTCACTGGCTGACTCAGCGACGACGATCGGTACAAGCGGCTTGCCTCCGGCAGCGAGCAACTTGGTCACGTCTTCGGCAAATAATTTATCGGGGAGCAGCAGCCCCGCGAATGCCACGAGAACAACAATTCGTTCGCTAAAAGATCTTTGCGGCATTGGTGAATCGCTGTTTCGTTTCGAGGAGCAATACGACTGCCCCGCCAGGAGAAAGGATTCGGGTTGGAGGTAGTGGATCTTGCTAAAGATCCATTGGCTGCAGGCCTTGAGCAAAGTCCACTCCCCGAAATTCAAGCCTTGAAAAAGCACTACTGCATCGAGACCGTCATGAAGTCGCTGGCTTCCAGCGGCAAAACGAATCGGATCAAATTGCCTTTAAGCTGCTCGAAGGGGATTGGACCGAGCCGCACGGACTCGACGTGTGTGACGGGCTTACCCGTGTTCAATCGCAATTCGACGCGATCCAGCGGCTGGAGCGTGTGATTTGAGAGCGCGATCAACACTCCCTGGTCGCAGTGCAGTTCGACGGCGTCGATGAGTGGTGTGTCGCACGTCAAAGACGGCTCGAGGCTGGCGGAACGGATCGGCGTGAGGAGTCGCTCACGAATACCAGCCGGGTACACCCACGGGTTATGCGAACGGTCGAGCAATTCTCGGTCGGTGGACGAGATGCCTTCGACGGTGACGGCTTTGGGTGCGGAACTAGCCGTCGCGTTGGTCGCTTCGGGCTGAGAATTGTTGTCACTGGCGCTGAGCTTCGCGGCCGCGTAGTGCGCGTCGAGCTTTTGTTCGAGCGGCCGTCGCGCCACGAGCGCAGGCTTGATGTACGACAGCGCGGGGAGAAAGCCACAGACGATCACTCGGCCTTTCCCCGCGCGGCCACTTACGACCGCAGGCTTGCCGTCCTGAAACGTGGCAAGGATCTCGATATCGTCGTTCGCTTCGTCGTTGTTCGCGTCAGAAAGAGCCGTTCTCTTTCCAGGGGCAAGGGGCAACAATTCCTGCTTCATCGAAAGCACTTCGAGTTTCTCGTCACCCCAGGTCACGGTGTCCTGCGAATTCAGATAGCTCAGGAACTTACCGGAGTTCTGATACGGCTCCAGGTGGGCCACTTCAGCTCGTTCGGCAGGGAGCAGCGAAGTCAGTGTGTCAAGCGGGCGATTGAATTCATCGCGGGATGCGGCTCCGGCCGTGAGAAACAATGTGCCGCCGGCTTCGACCCACGCGCGTAACTCGATGGCGGCTGCGTGAGTCAGGTTCGGACCGGAGAAGTAGCAGACTTTGTGATTCAGAAGGCCCGCCTCAACATCTCGTTCCGACAGAATGTCCGTCGAGACTTGAGCATGTGCGAGTGCAAGCCAGGTATGCATGCGGTCGAATCCGGAGGCGAGATTCGTCCACATTGTCCATGCGTCGGAAGACGACGAGTACAGAATCGCGACATCAGCGGGCGCGGGTTTGGCAGTCAGCAGCCAATCTTCGACAGCTCCAATCTCCCGCGAGATTTCTGCATTGGCGCGCCAGAGCTCCGGATGGCCCCACCACAAATGGCTACGTGACGGCGGACCGCCTTCATGACTGCCCCAGCTCGGCCCGTAGGAAAAATTCTGCCACATTCGCACGCCGCGAGCGGTCTCGCTGACGGCCTTAGTTTTCGTATCCCAGGGCGTACGTCCTGCGTGAGCGATCAGGTAGTGTCCGATCGTTTGCCCCCTCTTCCTCGCTGCGGCCTGCATCAGCGCGACGTTGAATCCGGCGCATTGATACGTCGAAGAGTTGTTTGCCCAGTCTTCACCCCAGATCGCGTTCTGGTCGTTCGCATCAAGCAGCTCGAAATAGTCGATGCCCTGGCTGAAAAAGTTGGCGTGATACGTCGCCCCATCACTAAAGTTGACCATCGTCGGAACCGATCGGCCGCGAACCTCCTCCAGGATCTTTCGCTGGGCCGCCATGAAGTCGCCAATGGCTCGCGTGCGGAACAGTTGCGTGAAGTAGTGCAGCGCCGGGAACTGATCGCGTTCGGTTTCAACGACCGGCCGCACATCGTTCCAGCTCGCGACCAGCAGCGTTTCCGGCGTGAGAGACTTCGCCTTCAGCCACTCGCGGAACCGGTCCCGATACGCCTCATCCTTCGCCATGAATGCGGCGGGTTGGCCGGTCGGCTCGTCCATCAACATGCACGCGGCGATGTTATCCAGCGAACGCCCCGACTTTACGAAATGCTCGAAATCATCTTTCGCACGCAATCGAATCGTGTCAAGATCGGGGCTTGCATACGAGTCGCCCAGCATGTACCACGCGCCGTGCAGCATCCGTTCAGGTCCGCCGTTGAAACCGAAATAGTCGAGCGTCTTCTTCTCGCGAGCCTGCACGGCGGCATCGACCGGCAGCTCGTAACCACCAATATTCGACGTGACAAGAAATGGAATCTTGACCGGAGTGCGTCCGTGACTCGGCCATGCGAATGCATCGGCCAGCTTGCCAATCTCGTCCGCGAATTCACGGTCCCGTTTCAGTAGCGCAATGTTCTGCGGCGATTCCAGGTCGGGAGGTGCCACGATCACAAGCCCGTTGGGCGTCGCTTCGACATCATATGTCTTGATCACTTCGACGTCGTCGTCCGTCGGTTGGGCTGCAAAGGCGGGTGCATTCGCAGAATGAAAGGCGGCACTGGCTCGCCCGAACTCCAGCTTCGCTCGGAAGCGTGCCGCCTTCTCGTGATACGAATGTCGCACCGACAGATTCAACGCGGCTCCCGAATCCTGATAGATCGTCGGCGTGAGATTGCACCATGGTGTAACATTGCCCGGCTGCAGCATCTGTTCAGCGGGCGGCGCTAACTCTGCGCGAATGCCATCTCGCCCGATCGCGTAGTGCGCGTACCACGGCGAGCGATAATGATCCGCGAACAAGTGCAGATAGACGGGCCGCTCATAGCCTTCGCCCATGGTGACTCGCACCAGCGTCTGCGGTCCGAATGGCAGATGATCCGGCACCAGTTCCAGATCGGTGGTGAGCAGCACGCAATCCACATGCCGCACATAACCGATGCAATTCTGCTGCTCGTGCTTTGTCAGTGACAGAGTCACGTCACCTGCAGACAGATCCACATCCAACGACTGCCAGGTGTATTCCCAGTCAGCGACGTCGGGCAGAGTGGCCAAATCAAATGTCTTCTCCGCCACGTGCTTCTCATTCTCCGAGACCGTCAGGCGAAACGCTCCGCGCCAGGCGGCCACTTGCATGTACCGCACCCAGATTCGATACCGCCCGGCTTCATTCACACGCACGGTTTTTGATGCCAATGCATCGCCAGCACCATTCGCGCCCCACAGAGTCCGCGTCCGCGAAGCTCGCCCGGTCTGATCGTTGCTCGTCGCAACCCAGCCACTCGACGACGGCTGCATGGTTTCTGCTTCGACAAAGATTGTCTCCCCGCCCGCGCGGAGTACGAGCAAGCTCCAGAGCAGCCCCGTCCAGCCCAACATTCGCTTCACGTTCGCCATCATATCTTTCCTCTGTCGGGCTTCATCCGTTGTTGGACAGATCTTTGACTTTCGCAATCGCGCCGTATTAATCCGGGTTGTACTCTGTCAGGTGCCGATCAGCCAGAGACTGGGAAGAGCTGGAGGTCGCGGTCGTCCTCTGATCACTGGGAGATCTCACGGGAGCGGCTCGGGATGTGATCAGCACGGCGGGCGTGGGCCGGCCACAAGGGCGTGGTGCTGACTCATCGGAAGATCAACAGCTTATGGCGATCACGTCTCAAACGGTTTGTCCACAGGCGAGGTTGTGTCAATCGCGGAGTTGCTGGTAGCCGAGACCCCCAAAAGACGGAATCCCAGCAAGCACAGTTGGGCGTGTACGGAGTCAGGTGGGTAATCTGTGGAAAAGGTTGAAGGATCGGTCCGACACGGCAACCCCTCAACGAGATTTGCAAACCAGACCCGGTGAGACCGACCGATGCGACTTTGCTTTCAACCGTTCGCCGCTCCGATCACATCGGCCGATGCCACTCTGGCGTGTCGGACCGGAGTAGTGAAACACTCGCCAGCTCGCCGCGTCGGTCGTATCGCTCGGGGCCACTCGCGCGTATTGGACCGACGTGCTATAGTCGTTCTGGTGGATTCGCCAATGCTGTGTCGATAAGCTGCGTTTCATGTCCGATGTCACGCGAATCCTATCCCAGATTGAATCCGGCGATCCGTCCGCTGCCAAACAGCTTTTGCCGTTGGTGTATAACGAGCTAAGAAAGCTGGCCGCCGTCAGAATGGCTGAGGAGGCGCGAGGCCACACGCTTCAGCCGACCGCACTGGTGCATGAAGCCTACATCCAGCTTGTGGATGGTTATCAAAACCGATCCTGGGATTCTCGAGGGCATTTCTTTGCGGCTGCCGCAGAGGCCATGCGGCAAATACTCATTCAAAACGTGCGACGAAAGCAAGCGATCAAGCGGGGCGGAGAAAACCGCCGCGTCGAACTCGGGGATGGTACTTTCCTTGCAGAGACTACTGACATCGACCTGCTCGCACTGAGCGATGCGCTCGACATGCTGGCCAAGGAAGATGCCGAAGCCGCTCAACTGGCGAAGCTGCGTTTATTCACCGGACTCTCAGTGGATGACGCAGGCGCCGCGATGGGAATACCTCACACAAGTGCATATCGCTCCTGGACATACGCCCATGCCTGGTTGCGTGCGAAGCTTCAGGCTGACCAGTAATTTGTGTTTGCGCGTCAGAATTCCAGATGTTTTTGGTATTTCTCGGCGGGGTTTTGCACATTGATGGATGACGTTAACGTGTTTGGAAGTGACTTGCGTTGTCCGGGAGTGCGGAACATGTCCGAAGAAAGTGCCAAATCGATTTTTTCCCACGCTGTCGAGCAACTCTCGCCAGAGGAATGGCCACAGTATTTGGATGAAGCGTGCCACAGCAAACAGTTACGTCAGGAGGTTGAACTCTTGCTGGTCGCCCACCGACAGGATGGAGATCTGGTAGACCATGCACGCCGCGCCTTCCTGAACGCGCTGCCCACGAACCTCCAATCTCCCATGGAGTCGGCTGGTTTGCAAATCGGCCCTTACAAGTTACTTCAGGAAATTGGTGAAGGAGGGATGGGGGTCGTCTGGATGGCGGAACAGCTTGAGCCCGTGCGCCGCCGCGTCGCGCTGAAAGTCATCAAGCCAGGAATGGACTCTCGCCAGGTGATTGCGAGGTTCGAGTCCGAGCGACAAGCACTTGCAATGATGGACCATCCGAGTATCGCTAAGGTACTCGATGCTGGCACGACGCAAGTTGGGCGCCCCTATTTTGTCATGGAGCTCGTCCATGGAGTGCCGCTCACCAGGTTTTGCCGGGACAACCGCTTCACAATTCGACAGAGGCTGGAATTATTGATCCCCGTCTGTCACGCGATTCAACATGCCCATCAGAAGGGAATTATTCACCGTGACATCAAACCCACGAACGTTCTGGTCACGATGTACGATGACAAGCCTGTCCCCAAGGTCATTGACTTTGGTGTCGCAAAAGCGGTTGACCAATCGCTGACAGAGAAAACGTTGTTTACGCAGTACGGCACGTTGGTCGGCACGCTTGAATACATGTCGCCCGAACAGGCCGAGATGAACGCTTTGGGCGTCGATACTCGCAGTGACGTCTATTCGTTGGGGGTCTTGCTGTACGAATTGCTGACTGGCACAACGCCACTGGAAGGGGCAAGCCTGCGTGAGGCCGCCTGGCTGGAGATGCTGCGGCGCATCAAGGAAGAGCAACCGCCCAGACCCAGTCATCGACTGAGCCGTTCCGGCACGCTCAAGCAGTTTGCTGCCGTGTGTAGAGTAGAGCCCGCACAGCTTACGAAAATGGTGCATGGCGAGCTGGACTGGATTGTCATGAAATGTCTGGAGAAAGACCGCACACGCCGATATGAGACCGCGATTGGTTTCGCTCGAGACTTGCAGCATTACCTGGACGACGAGCCGGTTGAGGCCTGTCCTCCGTCGACCCTCTATCGTTTGAGGAAAACAGCTCGCAAGCACCGGTGGGCGATTGCAACAGCCGCCTCGTTCCTGAGTCTCATTCTGATAGGTCTCGTCGTGAGTATCTCCCTGGCAAACTCCGCTTTAAATGCGAGAAATGAAGCGATTCTCGCCCGTGAAGCGTCTGAAAAGGCACTCGCCAATGAAACAAATGCGCTTAGAGAGGCCGAAGATGCACGCAAGCGAGCCGAGCTGCTGGTGACGCAGCTGCAAACTGCGACGCGACTCGTCAACGAAGGAATCAAGATGACGATTCAAGGGAAGTGGGCCGCAGCTCACCTGAATTTCACCCAGGCAATTGTGGCCGAGCCGAACTATCGGGAGGCCTATGTCCAGCGAGAGTCATTATACCTGAAATTTGGGCTGTGGGATCTTGCAGCGTCAGATGTTGAGCATCGCTTTCGACTGGCCAACTTATCGCACGCAGAGGAGCATTTCGGACAAACGCTGCTGCGGATGTATTCCGGAGACGGCGCTGGTTACCGTCTGGCGTGCCTGAACTTCACAAAAGTGTTCGCCGGCTCAACCCTCAATGCTCATCGAGAGTTGATCGTACGCTCCCTTGCGCTCTCAAAGACTCCGGTCATTGATTCCGCCGAATTGGCCAAACTGGGAGAAAGCGTGGTTGGACCCAATCGTCACTCCTATGACGTTTACGTGTCGGCCCTTGCACAATTGAGGTCCGGTCACCATGCACAAGCTGTTGACCTCTTTCGAGAGTCTGTGAAATCAGGGGCAAAGTCGCCGGCAGGAATTCATCGAGCAGGATATGCCCCGCTGGCAATTGGTCTCTTTCAACTCGGGCGAACGGATGAAGCGGAGGAATCACTTCGTTCCGCAGATGAGACACTGGAAGAATGGACGGTTGCCATTTCACAGTTGCCCGCCGACAAGTTTCCGATCGACTGGAAAGACTGGCTTGAGTTTCGCATCTATCTGCGAGAAGCACGCATGTTGATCAGAAAGCAGGCAATAGAGAACGACCAGCGATTCGTCGATCGTGAGCAAACCGCCTGGAAACTATTGACTGGCCCGGATGCAAACGATGGTCAGGAGAATCAACGTGGACACCTCATTGAAGCTTCCGCGCCATTCTGAATTCAGACTTTCCTCCACGGTCTCCCTGATCCGAGGCATCGTGCTGACAACAATGTTCTTTATTTGCCAAACAATCAGGACAACAGTGAAAACCATGCACAAATCAAAACATCAAATTGTCGCTATGTTTCTCTTTGCAGTTGGTTTGCTCGGGTGGACCACAGACACGAGGGCTCAGCAAACCAAGTCGAAGCAACCGGCTAAAACACACCAAATCTTGCCGGCAGACGACAAAGCAATTCGGGGAATTCTCAGGGATCAGGAAACGGCCTGGAACAAGCATGACATGAATGCTTTCACCAAGGCATTCAGGGACGATGTGCAGGGCATCAACGTGGTCGGGATGTATTGGCAAGGCAAAGCCGAACTTTCAAAGCATCTGACGGACTTTCATGCGACCTTCCTTAAGGACTGCGAGGAGTATTTGGAAGAGGTGCAGGTTCACTCGATTGGCGAGGGATACACCATGGCCGTCAGCATATGGAAAGTTGATGCTTTCACCGGACCAGGAGGTGTCGAAATTCCCGCATGCCGCCACCGAAGCACGGCGGTGCTGGCGAAAGGGGCGGATGGCTGGCAGGTCGTGCACTTCCACAACACAACCATTGACGAGGCGGCACTAAAAAACGCCAGAACGCCACTGCCGAAGAAATAGCCACGCCTGAATTTCGACCAATGCTGGAATCGCATGACACATGACGGCGCAACAAGGATGGAGCCCCGGATTGCTCCGGGGTTCAGAATCCGCGATCGCACTTAAGAGGCGGGCTTCAATGCTGGACAACGGAGGTCTGCCCCGGCTATCTCCGATGTCTCTCGTTTCAGGGCGGCTTTGCGATTCTGGGGAGGTCGAACTCACGAAAGAACAGAACGTTTCCCGCACTGGAACTTGATCAGAATCTGAAGGCGAGTGCTGAGGAAACGCCCTGCTAAAATTAGCGCATGGATCTGAACTCCGGCAACGTCGTCCACGGGGTGCGTATTGAGGACGTTGTTCGATGGTCCACCTTCCGTTTACACCATGCGCAATTGCGCCCCACAATCAAATCCTTCTCGGGACTTCCTGACTCTGCACCACCGCGCTGAGCTACTTCAATTCGCAGAGACTGAGCGCCGTTTCCTTGATGGCACGCAGGTCCAGCTTGCCTGTGCCGAGCAGCGGAATTTGAGTGACCTCGAGGAAACTGTTGGAGCCAGGAATCCACAGGTTCGGAAGTCCGGCGAGCTGCAGTTGATCGATGATCTCTCTTGCACTTTTCTGCATAGGCTTGTGCAGCACAACCAGTCGTTCGCCTTTGGCCGAATCAGGCACAGCCGTTACAGCACATGTTATCTCAACATCACCGGCGGCCCCTTCGTTAGTCGATTGGCCGTTGGGCGTTTGGCCTGCCAGCGTCGCATTTTCCGGCGTGTCGTCAATGATTCGGGCAATCTCTTGCTCAATCCGGATGTGAGGCACCATTTCGCCACCGATCTTGGAAAAACGGCTTAGACGGCCGGTAATTCGAATGAATCCTTCATCATCGATCGTTCCCAGGTCACCCGTGGTGTACCAGCCGTCCTGAATCAGTTCAGAGGTTTTTTCCGGATGATTCAAGTAGCCCAGCATCACGTTCGGACCTTTGATTTTCAGCATCCCTTCTTTGTTGGTGCCAAGCCGCTCGTTTGTATCCAGATCAAACACGGCCGCTATGGAACCGGGAATGACTCTGCCAACGGTGCCATGTTTCGAGGACGTCTGGCCAGTGTATTCTGTTCCAAGTCGAGACGCAGGAATGTTAACGGCTGCAATCGGCGAAAGCTCAGTCGTACCGTAACCTTCGCTGGGCTCGAAGCCGTACTTTTCGCGGAAGGAATCCCGCAGCTCATCCGGCATCTTCTCCGCACCGACGATGACCATATTCAATGAACTCATTTGTTCGACACTGCACCGCTTCATATACGACCGCAGGAACGTCGGCGTAGCCAGCAGAATCGTCGACTTGTGTTTTTCGATCAGCTTACCAACCGTTGAAGCATCCAGCGGATTGAAGTGATAGACACCAGACGGCTCCGTACACAAGGGCAGCCACATGGACACCGTGTAACCAAACGAATGAAAGAATGGCAGCACTCCGAGTACCGAATCGGTGGGGCGAAGATGGAGCAGATGACGCACAGCTTCGATGTTGGAAGCCACATTGTCATTGGTCAGCATGACGCCCTTGGGATCCCCCGTGGAGCCAGACGTAAAGATGATGGACATCACATCGTCGGGCTTCACACGCTCAAGGCCCAATCGGCGACTCAGCATGCGCAGCGGAACAAACCGAGCCGTCAGTAGTGCTTTGATTTTCGCCAATCCAGTGATTTGCGCACTGAGATCTTCCAGATAGATCAGCTCGGCGTTCAGATTCATCGGCCGCTTCTCCATAAACCGTCGGCTGGTGAGAACCTGCTGGACGCCAGCTTCTTTGATGCAGTAGTTCACCACTTCTTCTGAAAGTGTGTAGTTCAGGTTAACAGCCACTTTGCCAGCCAAAGTAACAGCCGCATTGGCGAGTACTCCACCGACGGATGGCGGCAGCAGCAATCCCACGTTGTTGTTTTCAGGCTTCAGCACGTGCAGCGTCAATCGCTGATGCAGTGCCAACGCCCCGGCCAGCAATCTGCCACCATTGAGTTGTGTGCCGGCGGAATCGGCAACCTTTGTCCGTTGCCATGCGACTCGACACTGACGGATGAATTGCTTCGCGGGAAGCAGTCGGCGGTGCTTTCTCCGTTCCATGGATTTCGCTCCCAGTTCCAGCACCCCGTGTCGCACCGCGTCCACATCTTCAACGCCATGAAGCGGTGAACCAAAAGAGATAGAAATGGGATATGGCCAGTGGCGTGGTTTCTTCCAAAGGAATTTGCCACGATCGTAGCTGAAGATGCTGCCCCAAAGTTCATCGAGGTAGACGGGGATTACCGGTGCGTCGGTCCCTTTGAGAATCTTCAACAGCCCACGCTCAAATTTCTGCAACTGTCCGTTACGAGTCACCTGGCCTTCGGCAAAAATGCAGACCAGTTCACCGGCGAGCAATGCTTCTCGAGCCGTGTTCAGCGACTGCAGCAGGGCTCGCGGACCATCGCCCGAACGAATCGGAATGATACCAAACAACCGCGCGAGCCAGCCGATCCACGGTCCCTTCACGTAATCCGCATAGGCCACCATACGAATATTGCGTGAGCTGGAGAGCAGCAGCATGATGCCATCCAGCCATGACACATGATTGGCGACGAGAAGCCCCGGGCCTTTCTCCGGCAGGTTCTCGACATCATAGATGCGGACTCGATAAACGAAGCGACTAAGCAGCCACACGAAGAATCGAACTGTCGCCTGCGGCAGCAGCCAGACGACGTAGGCAAAAATCGGAAGAATGCCGATCCCGGTCAACAAAAAGATCTGTGCCGCGCTGAGCTGCAGCCGACCACTGAGAAACCAGAATAATCCGGCGACGACGACCATGCCCAAAGACGTCAACTGATTCCCCGCTGCAAGGATCGCTCCCAGTTTTTCGTGCGGGCTTCTTTCCTGCAGATAGGCGTTGAGCGGCACATTGAAGAGCCCGCCACCGAGGCCAATCATTCCCAGCATCGCGCCGGCCATCAGCGAAGAATCGTGACACAGGAAAAGAATGACACAGGCCAGAGACATCAAAAACGCACCAAGCGGAACCATCCCCAGCTCGACGCGGCCGCCGGACCACCATCCGGCCAGAACGCTGCCGATGCCGACTCCCAGAGAAAGGACCGCAAGGAAAACTCCAACATCTGTTTGGGTCTTCTGGAGTTCACCCGTCACATACGCGTCGATATTCATCTGAGCCAGTGAGGCCAGGGACCAGAAGAACGCAATGCCCAGCGTAACTCGCAGAATCGGTCGGTCGCTGAAGACCAGCTTCATGTCGCGCCAGGAGTACTGAATTGGGTTCCACGGAAATGCCAATGTGGGATTCGCAGAGGGAACTCGCTGGATCAACAAGCTGCCGACGACTCCCAAAACGGCAACTGCCTCCAAAGCGATCGCGGCCAGAGTGAGACTTTTGCTGGCAATCGCGTGTTCGCCGAGTTGCATTCCGGCACCAGCTCCGACAATAGAAGCGACGAGCGTCACCAGAGCCACTAGTCCATTGGCGGCCGACAATGACGAACGAGGCACCAGTTCAGAAATGATGCCGTACTTGGCAGTGCTGAGCAGAGCGCTATGAGTCCCCAACAAAAACAGTACGGCGAACATCGTTCCCTGATGTCCTGTCTGGATGGACCAAATGCCGAGAGCCACCAGCACGACTTCCGCGACCTTCAGCCAGATCGTGGTGGTCCGCTTGCTGAATCGGTCTCCCAGCCAGCTGGACCATGGAGCAAAAATGACGAACGGCAGAATCAGACTGCCAAGTCCAAGAGACAGAATCAGAGACTCTTCCGCTTTGAATTGTTCCGGGGAAAGGCCCGATCCCTTCAACTGATCCTTGGCGATCGGAATGATCAACCAGCGATACATGTTATCCGTGACGGCCGTGAGAAAACTCATCAGCAGGTAGCCGATGAATGAAGGAGACTTGAGACTGGAGCGAGGTTCACTGGCGGGCGGAGTATAAGACGACATCGGCGGCGACTTTCAGAAATTCGTGACCAGTTGGTGAATCGAGGAGTCCGCAGGTGATGGCTATGGCCAGCTTCTTCCTGAGGCATTTCCACACGCGTTAATGCCGCGAATTTCGGCTAAACGTTTTTCAGGATTGGCGTGAAGCAGGGGAAAACATGTGGAAGCAGCACTGGTTCCAGTATCGCCAGAAAATCTTTAGCTCAAATTTGTGCTGCGAACGCGTACTCTGAGACGCGTCCTGTATTCCCGCAGCAAGATAAGGTCAGAGCCATGCAACAACTTTCAGCAATGCACTCCATTCCGTGTCATCTGGCGAGGTTTGCGTTATTGTTCGCAACGATTGCCATTCTTCGCTACTCCGACATACTACTCGACAGCCTTGCAACCACTGCTGGCTACGGCCTACATCGACTCACGCAGGAACTCTGGGTGTTTTGTAGATAGTCGAGGCAAAATCCTGCGACCGTTCGCTGCGTTTTTTGTGGTTTGAGCAGTCCGCAACCGTTCGACAGGATGACAGTGTGCCCCAGGCTACCGATTTACTGCTCAGCATTTCCGCTGGTGACCGCAACGCGATTCATCAGCTGATGCCACTGGTCTACGATGAATTGCGAGCGATCGCCGCAAGCCGGCTGAAGCACGAACGCGCTGATCATACGTTGCAACCAACTGCTCTGGTCAACGAAGCATTCCTGAGACTGGCCGATCAGACTCGAATGAACTGGCAGGGGAAAGCTCATTTCTGTGCAGTAGCCGCCACCATGATGCGACGCATTCTTGTGGACCATGCCAGGCGAAAGAATGCGGGCAAACGTGAAGCGGGAGGCGTCCAGATACCTCTGCAGGACACTCTCCTGCCGTCGATAAGTCCCGATCCAGTGGATGTGGTAGCAGTGAATGATCTGATGGAGCAACTGGCTGGAGTGAATCCGCGACAGGCTCAGGTTTTTGAGCTGAGATGTTTCGGGGGACTGGATGTGAAAGAGACTGCCGCAGTGCTGGAAGTCTCAGAAGCGACCGTGAAGAATGACTGGCGTTTCGCCAGAGCCTGGCTGGCCTCCCAACTGGATTCAGCGGAAAGCCGTTAGTCAAAAGCCCGAAGCCATTCGCAGAAAGCAGAAGGCTGAAGAAATCATGACGAGACTAACATCAGGATCTGACAATTCCGGGCAGGACAAATCAGCCCAACGACGCATTGAGGCTGTCCGCGACTATGAACGAATTCAGCAACTATTCTGGCAGGCAGTCGAGAATCCGCCTGAAGAACGCGTTAAATGGGTTTACAGTCAATCGCTGCCTCCAGAACTTGCACGTCGACTGCTGGCCGCAGTGATTGCTGATCTGGGGGCCGAAGCGGAGACTCAGGAACCCAATGCTCATGACGCGGCCCTTGCGGAAACTATTAGTGCCACTTCGGGAATGCCTCTGCACGGAAGTCGGGCTCGCAGGCTGCCCGAAATACCAAATTATGAGATCCTGGAGGAGATTGACCGGGGCGGAATGGGGATCGTCTATAAGGCTCGCCAATTTCGCCCCGATCGATTTGTCGCCATCAAGATGATGCGGATGGGTGCGTTTTCTTCAGCACAGGATGTGGAGCGATTTCTTCACGAAGCCAACGCGGCATCTCAACTGGTCCACGCCGCCGTGGTGCCGGTGTATGAGGTCGGTGACGTCCATGGTGAACCGTTTATCGTGATGAAGTTCATCCAGGGAGTCACTCTGGAGAAATTACTGCAGCGCAATGCCCTAACGACTACGGAAGCCATTAAAAAGCTGCGAGTTGTGGCGAATGCGATCGCCGATGCTCATGAACATGGCATTATTCACCGGGATCTGAAACCCTCTAACATTCTGATCGACCAGAAAACTGGTCAGCCATGGGTGATGGACTTTGGTCTGGCCAAAACCCTGCAAACGGATTCGAATCTGACGTCAGCCGGAGACATCATGGGAACACCCGGCTACATGGCTCCGGAAATCGCAACTGGCCAATCCAGTACCGCTTCTCCAGCAGCCGATGTTTACGGTCTTGGAGCAATTCTCTACCGCATCTTGACGGGTCGGCCGCCGATCGAGGTTGCTGGTGGCGACTTTGCCCGAACGATACAGCTTATTCGAGAACATGACGTCATCTCCCCGCGTGAACGCGATCGTCGCATTTCGCATGACCTGAATGCGATTTGCATTCAGTCGCTGGAGACCGACCCGGCTTTGCGATATCCGAACGCCGGTGAGTTTGCCGCCGATCTGCGCAGATGCCTGGAAGGAGAATCGATTCACGTCAGGCAGTCGGGAATTATTCGGCGAGTGCAGCGCTGGGCTCGTCATCGACCAGGGCTGGCCGTCACGATTTGCATGCTGGTCGTCTTCTACTCGTATCACGTCGTCGCGAACTTGGCCGGAATGTTGCCCGGCGATGAAAGCTTCAAACGAACAGTGAATTATGTGGTCCCGCTGGCAATACTCAATGCTGCGATCTGGCAGTGGTGGCTTCAGCGAACCGGCGGTGCGGCCTGGACTCTGTACGCCTGGGCCACGGGTGAAGTGCTGCTTCTGACTGCTGTGATCTTTTCAGGCGACGGAGCCCGCAGCGGCTTAACGTCCGCTATGTTTGTGCTTGTCGCTGCCTCGTCTCTGCGCTGTCGCCCTCTGCTGATCGGCTATGTTACGGTGCTGACAATGCTCAGCTACGGCTTACTGTGGGTCGACTCCATCATCGTGCGGCATCAGCCTGTGGCCGTGTTGACTGCTATCCCGATGATGTTGGCTCTGGCCCTGATGGGACTGATTCAGCACATCGCGATGAACCGCTCCAGCGCAAGCCTGGAAGCCAACCGTGACGGCATGCCGAGAAAGAACAACGGCTAGCTCGACAGAGAGAAGAACGGCATGTTGCTGGTCACCCGGCTGTCGTCTCTGGGTGTCAGCAACGGTCGTCGCGCAGGCAACGGACCGTCTCAATGAGAATCGCTGATTTTCTTTAGCCGTCTTCGGGTGATTTGACGCGTTCGTTGTTCAGACAGGGCTTTATTGCGCAGCGAGCTTCGCATGATCTGTCTGATGTCACCCACATTCCGGAGTGCCAAAGATGTCCGATGCGAAGAATGATTCAAAGTCCGATTGGCAACTTTTGCTGTCGGTCCTGAAATCGACGGAAGACCAGATCCTTGAATGGGAAAAGTCACAGTTGCTGACCAGCGAGGACACCAAACGGATCCTTAGTGATTTTCCCAAGCTGGCGGAGTCGTATTCGTTGAATGCAGAAAATGGGACAGCCTTTCCTCAACGGGATTGTTTCCTGCCGAGGCAGCCAAAGGAAACGGCCGCCGTTCAGGACCTTCGCATGGGCATTTACATGTCGAAGTTTCTTAAGTTTCTGCGTTCCGGCGGAATTCTCCCGCTTAGCAAATATCACGCACTGGAGGCTGACCTGCGTTCGCGGATGAAGGTCGTCGAGCGACAACTCTTTCTGGAGGGAAATCACCGTTCTGACCTGGAAGCACAGTGCGTTGGAGAGAGCGGAGAACCGGATTCTTCCAACAACATGGATGCTTCAGAGGAAACAACCACCGGCGGAGAAAAACTGCCGCGTGCCGATAAGTCCCCTCGACCTCAGCGTCCTGTCGAACCGCCGCAGCCACGACGCAGCATCATGGAGATCATCCTTGACCCTCGCAGCATTCAGTGTCTGCTGGGGCTCGGAGGCGCTCTGATGGTGGTCGGTCTGGTGATTCTGCTGTGGCTCAACGACGTTTTCACACCGCCCGTGTTGGCGATTGTCCTGGCGTTGAGCAACATCGCACTCCTGAGCGGCGGACTGGCGACGATTCGCTTCAGCCGGTACCAGCTCGCGGGCAAGGCATTGTCTCTTTTGTCATGTCTTGTGATGCCTCTGAATCTTTGGTACCTGCATGCGAATGATCTGATCACGATCGATGGGCACCTCTGGATGTGTGCCGTTTTGATCAGCGTTTTGTACGGACTTGCTGCCGTGATCCTGAAGGACGAACTATTCGTCTATGTCTTCAGCGCCGGGGTCACAATGACAGGTCTGCTGATTCTCAGTGACCTGCCGCCGTCGCCACAGAAGTTCTGGGAGATCGCTTCACCGGCGACACTGCTTGTCGTGCTGGGGCTTATCGGAATCCACCTGGAGCGAGCGTTTAAGGTCGGCGAAGGTCCATTCAACCGGAGCCGGTTCGGTATGGCGTTCTTCTGGTCCGGCCAAGTCCAGATGGCGGCCGGTCTTCTGCTTGTGTTGGGTGCCCAGATCGCCGGAAACTGGCTGTATCCGTTTGGGTTCAAGTCGATCTACACCTCTCTGCAGGCAACTCCATCACCGATTTGCGGGGAGCTTCGCTGGTTAGCGCTTGGTCTGGTCGCGGCTGGAACTTACGCCTACGCATGGTCTGACCTGGTGGTTCGAAAGAAGGGAGTCTTTCTTCATATCGCGGCTTTCATGCTGTTGTGGCTTGAGGTACTGGTCGTTCAGATTCTGGACTTACGAATCGGGGTCGATGCAATTATCGCGGTTCTTGCGGTGACATCACTCTTAAGCCATGTGGCTCAGCTGGCGTTGCCTGACAAGAACCAGTTCACTCGATCGCTGCCTGCCTTTGGGTTGCTGCTGGGAATGCTGCCCGTGCTGATAGGAGTCGTGGTCTTCCTCGACCACTTCGGGGTTCATGCAGTCTGGGTCGATGAACCGCCACGCTGGACATTCGTGGGAGCTATGCTGTTGACGGCAGTGGCATCTCGTGTGGGGGCTCATCAGTTCCGAAACACATCATTGCCACTGACGACCGGCTATTTCTTCGCCACAGGTGCCGCAACGATGGTTGCAGCTGTGGCTGCTCTGGCAGCGATGGGATTGAATCAGTGGCAAAGTCATGCACCAATCGTGATGTTAATCCCGATCGCCTACCTTGTCGCATCACGACTGTATGCGGATCGATCACCCGCGACGCCTCTGTTATGGGCCGCTCATGTGGCTGCCGGCCTGATGCTGGTTTCATCGCTGGCCTCTTCCTATCAGAGCCTGACCTCCTCCGCCAACGATCGCGGACATTTGCTGCTGGCGTCGTTCTTTACTGAAGCTGCGATCTTTTATGGACTTGCCACTTACTTCCGACGCCAGACCTGGTGCGTTTACCTGTCGGCATTGACAACGTGTGCTGCTTTCTGGCAAATGCTGCACTACGTGGGTCTGGGAACACAGGGATTTATCCTGGCCTTTGCAATCACCGGATTGCTGATGCTCATCATCTATCGCCTGTCACTGCTGGAAAAGACCGTTGCTGGTTCATTTTCCGAAGCTCTGTTCCAGTCGGCGAATGCTGTGTTGAGTCTGGCGTTTGTGTCGTCCGTCTTTTTCGGCCTGAGTCGCTTCGCCAGTCATTCCGGTGCCGAGATAGACTGGAAATTCGCAGGATTCTGCTTTGCCATGCTGTCCATTAGCGGAGTCTCGTTACTTATCACACGACACCCCGCAGGTCGCAACTGGTACTCTGTGACAACAATCGCTCAGGGCATTGTAATGTTACTGGCTGTTCATCGTTTGATCGACCTGAGTCCAGGGCAGCAGCTCGAATTGTTTTGCGTTGTGAGCGGCTTAATCCTGCTGACAATTGGACATCTCGGCTGGTTCAAAGAACAGGACGAGCAGTCTGATCTGGTCAGCATGAGCCTGCTGTTTGGCTCGTTACTGGCAAGTCTGCCGCTGGCCATTGCTACGCTTGTCGATCGATCGCGCGGTGAATTTCTGCCGCTGAATGAACTCGGATTCCTTGCGATCAGCATTGCATTGCTGGCGACCGGCGTGATGTTTCAACTGAAGTCGACGACGGTCGCGGGCACCGGCATGACCATGTTGTACTTCGTTACGCTGGCACTGTTCGTTCCATGGGGGCGTCTGAGTACAGTTGCACTGGCAATCACAATAGGCGGTGGGCTGATCTTTGGCTCCGGGCTCGTTCTGGCCATCTTCCGAGACCGCCTGCTCACGTTGCCGAATCGTATCAAGCAGCGTGAAGGAATCTTCCGAGTCCTCGCGTGGCGGTAATGTCTGGTAAACAGCTCATGTGAAATAGGCCTGGGCTCGTTTCTGCGAGGCGCGGGAGCAAATCGTGTCAGCCAAACCACCGCGGTGACATAACGCGCCAACAGCCTCCGGTAACACCGACCGACGCGAGTTTGCACCCAGTTGTTCGACGCTCCGGTCACATCGACGTCACATCGACCGAGGCAATATCGGAAATGACTCTGCGCGATGATCCGTCGCGCGTACTCAATGGGCTTGCAGGAGCATGTTGACGAATTCACCATCCTGTTGGTATCAGGTGATTGAGGCTGGCTTCTTGCTAAGGGCGATCAAGGCCTGTGGAGGAGACCGCGTGCGAGTTGCGGCGCGATGATGTCGCTGAGGTGGATGAGTTCCTGAAGACTCTCCGCGTCTGTGAGTGAGTCGAGCGGAACTCGCTGCAGTTTAAGGCGTTCTCGCAATTCTGCAGCGGAGTCGACTGTGGTGTGAAGGTGACGAATCGGTGCTTCAGCCGCATACGACTGTCAAACGATGAAACAGGGGCTTTGCTAATTCAGCCATGAGCCCGATGGCGGTGAGTGTTAGCGGAACAGCGAGAACTGTCCGGTGATGAAACTCAAGTAACGTGCACAAACTGGACGGCTCGCGCCGTTAGGCTTCAAAATCGAGACGAGAGTGACAGCCAATAGGCTGACGCCCTGCCGCTGGCCGATTCAGGAACTCAGCGAAGCATCATCGCTGCCGAGGAGTTCGCGGAGGCGGCGGATGGCGCGGAGGTAACGCATTCCGGCGGCTGGCGGAGATAGTCCGAGGGCTTCCGCCACTTCACTGTTTCCGAGATGTTCGAAGTGTCGCATGACGACGATCTCGCGGTCGTTCTCTTCCAGTTGATCCAGAGCGACGAGAAAACGTTGCTCCATTTCTCTGCGAAGTGCGGCGGCGGCGGGTGTGAGTTCTGCATCTTTCAGCAGAGCGGCAAGGTCCGCAGCAGACTGTTCGTCGTTTCCAAGTCCGCTCATGTTCTGCTCCCGATCCACCGAGCGGCGCTGGGCAGCTCGATGGCGTCGGTGCATGTCGATGATGCGGTCCTTGGCCAGTTGTCGCAGCCAAAGATGGAACGGCATGGCTGGATTCGCCAGATAGTCCTTCAGACGCTGAGAAGCCTCCATAAGGACGTCCTGGACAACGTCACTGGCGTCGACTCGACGAGCCACCGCCTGATCAAGTCGCATCTGGATCATGCGACGAACAGCTTCCCGATGCCGATCCATCAGGCGATTGACCGCCTGCGAATCCCCATCGGTGACTCCCTTGAGAAGCTCCTGAGTCTGCTCACCTTCCGGCCACATAATTCTCTCCGGCGAGCTGCGGGGAAACACGTTCTCCGCAGCTCGCTGCTGAATGACATTTCTGTCAACTGTTTTTGTAAGTAGAGATGTCGTCGCAAACTTCGGTAAGTCCTCCTTGCCGAGGAGGACTTCGCGGCTTGCCGCGACCTGTGTCCACGTTAACGGAAGGACCGAGTCGACTTTCTGCCGTCAATTGCACACGAGGTTCGCCTTTCGGCGAAAGTCCTTTCCGGCAGAAAGGACCTTCATTGACAATCATTTGCGACTAACCCCAATTGTTGATGCCTACTTAGCAGGTTCAGGTTTCTCAATCTCAAACGTGTACGTTGTTTTTGATTCGTACTTTTCGCCCGGCTTCAGAATCGTCGTCGGGAAGTTCTCGTGATTCACAGAGTCCGGATAGTGTTGAGTTTCAAGGCACAAAGCACTGCGGTGAGCATAGGTCTTTCCGCCTTTGCCCTTCTGACCTTTCAGGAAGTTTCCGGAGTAAAACTGAATGCCAGGCTCGGTGGTCATCACACGCATGCGGCGACCGGACTCTTTTTCGACAACGATGGCCGCCAGAGTCATCGTCTTGCCTTCTTCGCGAGGATTCAACACGAAGTTATGGTCATAGCCGATCGCAGCTGTCTTGCCGATTGATTCGATGCGTTTACCGATGACGGTGCGTTTGCGGAAGTCGAGATCTGTGCCTTCGACGGGAGCGATTTCTCCGGTCGGGATCATGGTGTCATCGGAGACCGTATAGGTATCGGCGTTGATTCGCAGGCTGTGGTTCAGAACAGTCTCACTACCTTCGCCGGCGAGATTGAAGTAGGCGTGGTTTGTCAGATTAACTGGTGTCGCCTTGTCTGTCGTTGCTGTGTAAGAAATGGAGATGGAATTCGTGTCGTTCGGCACGTAGTAGCTGACCGTGATTTCCAGAGTTCCCGGGTAACCTTCGTCGCCGTCAGGGCTGGTCACAGTGAACTTAACGCCCTGCCCTTTTTCGTTGGAGTAAGGACTTGCTTTCCAGACGAGCTTATCAAGGCTCTTGTCCAGTCCACCGTGCAGATGGTTCGGCTCGTTGTTGATTGCCAGAGTGTACTCTTTGCCTTCGAGGGAAAATCTTCCTTTGGCAATACGATTGCAGACTCGCCCCGTCGTACATCCAAAGTACTGATTATCTTCGGATTCATAGCCGGTGACGTCATCAAAGCCGAGGATTACGTCGGCCGCTTTGCCGTCTTTGTCGGGTACGTGCAATTGAACCAGAGTCGCACCGCGAGTCATCACTTTCGCGACGAGGCCCGTGTTGTTCTTCAGCGTATACAGTTCAACGGCCTGTCCGTCTTTGGTCTTGCCGAAAGGCTCCGAGACCGGTTCAGCGCCGGACACAACAGATGTCATCAGGAATGCTCCAAAAATCGCTAACGTCAGTTTCATGGATTCTCGCCTTGAGAATGGTGGGACATGTCAGCGGTACAGACGACGGAATACAGTCGATGTTTTCGAGCCATGCCACTTAGCGGGTTTTAAGTCCCGGTAAGTCTCTGCCCGCTGTATCTCGAAGGGCAGCAGGATCTGCCTTCGACGAACACAGCATTATCTGGAAGCCTTCGTCACGCTACAAGTGACGGGCTTCGGGAATGGTCGCATTCATCGCGACTGGAGTTTGGATTGTGCAACGCTGGTACAGTCCTTTCGGCGGGGCTATACCTTCGGTTCGAAATGTCTCTCAGCCATGGTGTTTCGGTTCTTTTTGTGAAAAGCTGAACTTCAGGCAGAGAGCAGTGACCACTTCTGCTGAAGCCTTGATTCGTGCGATTTTCGTCGAAAGCCAGTCCTATGTTCAGAAGATTTATTGTTCCGACTGCTGCTCTGCTTGCGTTCTTTGCGAACCTCGAAGTCGATGCATCCTCGCCGCCGAATGTGGTCGTTTTTCTGGCGGATGATGCAGGTTGGGGCGACTACAGCCAATCAGGCAATCAGCAGGTCAGTACGCCCCATATCGATTCGATCGCTCAGGGTGGCGTTTCGCTTGACCGTTTTTACGTGTGCCCCGTCTGTGCGCCGACTCGCGGGGAGTTTCTGACGGGCCGCTATCATCCGCGTGGCGGTGTTCGAGGTGTGTCGACCGGACAGGAACGGCTGGATCTTAACGAGAATACAGTTGCGGACGCCTTCAAGGCGGCGGGATATGCGACTGGTGCGTTCGGCAAGTGGCATAACGGAAGTCAATGGCCGTATCATCCGATGGCTCGCGGTTTCGATGAATACTTTGGGCACTCGTCAGGCCATTGGGGCGAATACTTCGATGCGCCGCTGGAAGAAAATGGTCGCATGATTCGCACCACAGGCTACATCGTGGATGTGTGCACGGATCGAGCGATCTCGTTCATTGATCGCAACAAAGAGAAACCGTTCTTTTGCTTTGTCCCGTTCACAACACCACATTCACCGTGGGCCGCACCTCCGGAAGACTGGCAGAGATTTAAAGACCGTTCGATTGTTCAGCGGGCCACGGATCCATCCAAAGAAGTTCTGGATGAAACTCGTTGCGCTTTGGCGATGGTTGAAAATCAGGATCGCAACGTGGGACGGATTCTGAAGCGGCTTGAGGAACATGGTCTCTCGAATAATACGATCGTAATATACTTCTCCGACAACGGTCCCAACTCGATGCGCTGGACCGGAGGAATGAAAGGACGAAAGGCGACGACGGATGAAGGAGGAGTGCGTTCGGTCTGCTATCTTCGATGGCCCGAAAAACTTCCCGCCGGACATACGGTTACACAGATTGCGGGTGCTATTGATCTGTTGCCGACTTTGACATCACTGGCGGGGATTCAGCGAGTTGGCGACAAGCCGCTGGATGGAAGAGACCTGAGTCCACTCGTGCAGAAACAGTCCATCGAATGGCCCGAGCGAATGATCTTTTCGACATGGGCGGGCAACATCAGTGTTCGAACGCAGACACATCGGTTGGATAATGCTGGCTTGTTGTTTGATATGGTTGCGGACCCCGGCCAGACCATGCCTGTCAATGAAAAGCAGCCAGAGCTGGTGGCTCAACTGAAAGTGGCCGTGAGCGAATGGCGTGAAGAGATGTTTGGCTCTGCTGACGGAAAGTCGAAGGGAAAATCGTCCGGAGGAAAAGCAAAGCCAGGTGGAGGTAATGCGATCGATCCGCGGCCGATTCCTGTCGGCTACCGTGAGTTCCCGATTACCATGCTGCCAGCTCGCGACGGTGAGCCTCGTGGCACAATCAAACGCAGTAGTGCGGCGCCAAACTGTTCGTACTTTGTCAACTGGACCAGCGTTGATGACAGCATGGTCTGGCTGCTGGATGTGCATACGGCCGGAAATTACGAAGTCGCGATCGACTACACCTGCAAAGTTGCTGACGCTGGTTCTCTGGTGGAACTGGCGTTTCAGGATTCGCGGCTTACTGGAAAGGTTGAACCGGGCTGGGATCCGCCATTGTACACGAATCAGGACACGCTGCCTCGCCCAGATGGCGAAAGCCAGATGAAAGAGTTTCGCACCATGAAGCTTGGTAAGATCAGTCTTCCTGCTGGTCAGGGACCGATGACTCTGAGAGCTGTGGAGATCCCCGGGAAATCCGTGATGGATGTTCGAAGGGTCACATTAACGTTACAGGACTAGTGCTTTGTCAAGATTTGAATTTCGGGTAGTGGACCTTGCCAAAGGTCCTGCAGCCAGGGGATCTTTGGCAAGATCCACTACCTCCAAACCGAATTCCTGATCCTGACGGAGCACTAGTGGAGCGTCAAGTTTTAATTTTGGGGTAGACGGACTTGAGTTTGCAACGCGCATCATCGATCCGCATTTGCCAGTCGACTCCTCGCTGTTTT
>JBILXT010000307.1:0-8831 GCA_044378235.1 Planctomycetaceae bacterium | reverse complement strand
GGGAGCCCGATGGAAAGTCCGCCGTGTCAACCGAATGGCGGGGCTTTGCTCCATCATGTACAGCGATCTCTGGAAAACCTACTGGAATGCCGCGTAAGCCATTCCACCGAAATCCGCGACTGCACCCTGCTGACCATGACTGGTCATCTCTTGATTGCGACGAATATTCCAGTGAAGGTAAAAGATCAACGAGGGCAGGCAGGCGACGTAAGCAAGGACCGGCAGAAGCCAGTCCTCAACCTGATTCACGATTGCCGCAAACACCATCCCGACCAGAAACGTGACATTCAGAATCGGATAGAGCCAGAATGCATTGCGACAAAGATGCACGCTGGTTGAGTTCGCACTCAATCCTCCCGCAATGAGAGCCGGAATCCATGCTGGCGGGCTCAGGTGAATCAGAGTCACGCAAACTGCGATATCAAAAGGAGGCTGAGTCGGACCGAACCTGGTGAGCGGCAGAAAGAATTCCAGGAGCGCTGCGATTGGAGCGACAACGAACATCAGCAGAAGCCCCAGTAAAATCCTGTTTGGCCCCACCTCAGGAAAACTCAAGGCAATCAGCCCTAAAGCGAAGACGCCGCCAGCACGCAGCAGGATGGGAACAAGCAGACTGGAGTGATTCATTTCAGAGCCGGGCTTATTCATAACGGATGAATTCTTGGCAGGCTTATCAACATAGACTCGATTGCTCGGCTTGGATCAGACTGTGTGCATGGTTGCCACGAAACCCTCACGAACCCCCGCAGCTGAGGAAATGTTGAAAGATCCGCAGGCTGAACTCCAGCGGTTCAAGTGATTTTCCAGGATACGGTGTCCTGAAGACAATTTCCCGGGAACAATGCTCTGCCTGGCCGGAGGAGAATAGTCGTACTGACGTCATTCGAGATCAACAACCTGACGACCATACGCTTCACAAACAAGTTATTTGCGTTGCACGAGCCTGAGAGATCCTCCTCCTGTTTTGCCAGCAACAAAAAGGCGCGCCAGAATGCAGCCCGAAAAGACCGAAGCTCGCCAGTTTCGCCAAACTCTGGCCCCCAGCAAGTTGGCCAAGGCCATTGGCTGTGCAGAGAAGTGGGCGATCAGACAGTTCGGGACGGCTCTGAATTCACAATCGAGGGTTCGAGGTGTATTATTTCGGAGATGTCTCGGACAACGAATGGTCGACGAATTCACCGATTGTTGGCAATGGCCCATTTCCTGGATCGGCGTCTCAGGTGAGGTTCTGACTAATCCGCTGCCGTTTCCCTTCTTTTTCTGCGGCATGACTGCCGTCCACCGGTAGGAGATTCCTGATGTCGACGTCTTCCATTGAGCGAACAAATACAATCGCTCCGGCTGTTGCCAAGTTTTTGGCGACGCCCCTGCACAAGTCTTTTGTTGGTGGCCGCTGGGTTGAAGCCGCAGACGGCCAGGCCTTTGATGTTGTTGATCCAGGCTCCGGCGAGAAGATCGCAACAGTGACCAGCCTCAAGAAGGCTGATGTCGACAAAGCCGTGGACGTCGCTGTCGATGCGTTCCATAACAGCGGTTGGGCCAAAATGCAGGTGGCTGAACGAGCCGCATGCCTGCACCGTATTGCTGATGCCGTTGAAGCTCGAAAAGCAGAATTCGCCACCGTTGAAGCGCTCGACTGCGGCAAGATCTACGATCAGGCCCTCGGTGATGTGCAGAACTTCATCGATACGTTCCGTTACTTCGCGGATCTGTCACAAGCGGTTAACTACCGCCAGGTCATTGCCGTCAAGAATCATGAAGCGTGGGTCAGCCGACAGGCATGGGGTGCTTGCGGTTTCATTATTCCCTGGAACTTCCCATTCCTGCTCGCTGGCTGGGGATTGGCTCCTGCCCTGGCTGCTGGCAACACATGTGTACTGAAGCCAGCTGAAGATACTCCGCTGTCTGCTCTGTATCTTTGCCATGTGATTCAGGAACTGGAACTGCTTCCCAACGGTGTGCTCAATGTTGTCACAGGATTGGGAGAGACTGCAGGAGCTGCAGTTTCCCAGAATCCAAAGTTCCGCCGCATGAGCTTCACCGGTTCACCAGAAGTGGGCCGCATGGTTGCCGAAGCTGCCGGCCGCAATCTGATCCCGGTCAAGTGTGAACTTGGCGGCAAGGGTGCTGCGGTCATTTTCAATGACGTCGATATCCAGGAAACAGCTGAAAAGCTGGTTCAGGCCATCACATTTCACAGCGGACAGGTTTGCTGCGATGCAACTCGCTGGCTGATTCAGCGCGACATCTATGACGACCTGGTCGACGAGTGTATTACTCGGATGAAGTCGGTTCAGATCGGCTACCAGATGGATGGCGCATCCCAGATGGGCCCACTGGTCAACAGCAAGCAGCGATCTCGAGTGCTGGGCTATCTCCAGAAGGGTGTTGCTGACGGAGCTGACCTGATTCTGGAAGGCGGAGCAGCTGAAATCCCAGGCAAGAAGGGCTTCTATGTGAAGCCTGCACTCCTGGCAGGGTCTTTGAATAACGTGGCAGCTCGTGAAGAAATCTTTGGGCCTGTCGCCTTTATCGCTCCATTCTCATCGGAAGAAGAAGGCATCCGGCTGGCCAATGATACCGACTACGGTCTGGGCAACAGCGTTTGGTCTAAAGACCTGCAGCGATGTGCTCGCGTTGCAGAAGCGTTTATCTCCGGCAACGGCTGGATTAACGCGCACAACGTCATTGTCCACGGAGTTCCCTACGGTGGTGTCGGCAAGAGCGGAATGGGCGGCGGCGTCGTCAGCCCTGACACTCTGAACGACTATCTGCGTCCAATCTCTGTGGTTCGACCTCTGAAGTAAATTCGAGCAAGTTGCACATGAATCGACTGAACGGCACTCCCATCAAAGGAGTGCCGTTTTTTTTGGGCTACAACAGTTCGTTTCAAAAGCCCTGAGACTTCGAGAACGTGCTCTTCGCATTACGAGATCGGATCGAGAGGCGAATCACGACATCATCAAATTGTTGTCATCACTGGCCTCGACCGCAGCTTGAGTCTCTTCCACAGAATTTGACGCCGGCGGAGTCTCGGGCACATCCTCCAGCCTGACGAGTGCACCAACAAGAGTACCCAACGGCAACAACTCCGTACCCGGTATTGTGCAGTAGATACCGGCAATCAGCGCACAGAGCAGGCTGGGATTTGTTTCCAGACGGAGGCTGCGCGCCAGCCAGTATCCGGCGGCCGCCCCAACTGGAAAACCAAGAGCGAGACCAAAAGGGCCAAACGTTACGAAATCAAGGGCATCAATAATCAGGCCCGCGCCGACAGGGCCGAAGGCGTAGTTGTAGCGAGTCCACTTTCTGGACGGATTCTGCTGTACTTCCTTATTCGACATAAGGAATTCTCCGGTGCTTCGTTTCAAAACGAGTGCTTCAACAACTACCGTGAACGCAGGATGCCCCCTGCGGGATCAGCCGAATCAGAAATTCTCCAACACAGAGTCGAAAGTCGGCAACAAGATGAATTCACAGCCAATTTGGTGACAGTTCCGGGTCAAGCCTCACGAAATCAACGGAACACGGTCTATGATCCTGCGGCGCCTTTCAAATTTCCAGAAATGCTGTGGGATCTAATCGCGGATTGCTCTTTCCTGCAGTCGAGCGAAATCGCAGCCCGAATGACAGAAGACATTATGGTTCATATCGACAAAATTTACACTCGTAGCGGCGACGAAGGTCAAACAGGGCTGGGCAACGGCGAACGAGTTTCCAAAGTTCATCCTCGAATCATCGCAGGAGGATCCGTCGACGAAACCAATAGCGCGATTGGGCTCGCTCTGGCCCATAGTCCGGCAGCAGAAATCAGCGGCGTCCTGACAGCCCTGCAACAATTTCTGTTTGACCTGGGGGCTGATTTATGTGTGCCTAAACCTGCGGACGGGCCGGATCCCTTGCCGAATCGAATCAGTCGTGAACACGTCGAAAAACTGGAACGCCTTATCGACCACTTTTCTGCTCAAGTCGGTCCACTGACAAGTTTTGTACTGCCGGGTGGCAACCTCGCTGCGGCTGCTCTGCATCTGGCACGAAGCGTTTGCCGTCGCGCGGAGATTGACGTTCTTCGACTTCACGCGACCACGCCCGTTAACCCATCTCTGCTGATCAGCCTGAATCGCCTTTCGGATCTTCTGTTTGTGTTGGCTCGAGCAACTAACAATAACGGACTCACGGATATTCTGTGGCAACCTGGTCACGGGCTGATGAACCTGCCTCACCACGGTGCCTGAACGCATTCATCAGGATGACGGTAAACGGCAGCCACCAGACCACGTCGTTGATCGGGATCAGATACAGCACCTCCCGGGAAACCTGCCCCTGAATTACTGACCACAACATGCCTACTGGCCCCAGGAACTTGGCGATCAGCCCGATCAGAATAACGGCCCAGTGCTGCGCTGGATTTGTCGCGGCAATCCCATAGCCGACACCGAACAGAAAGATGATCAGTCCCGTTCCCTGCCATAAAAAAAGCTCGGTCGGTACTTTGCCGAATCCATATGCAAGCGACGATCGCTCCGGGAAGGCCAGGATAAAGACACCCCAAAACAGGCACTGGAGAGAAGCCACGAGCAAGGCCACTCTCTGCCATCGAGGGATTTGTTTTCTGGCCGGCAGCATCGAAGTAAACTCAGTTATGCTAACTCATGTTTCAGACAGGAAATGAGGTCCGGCTGGGCAAACTGAAAGCCGAGGCTCCGGAGCTTATCCGGCTCAACTCGGATGCTGGAAAGCAGTAGATCATCGGCCATTTCTCCAAGAGCCAACTTTGCGGCAAACGCAGGCATTGGAAAAATGGTCGGCCTATGCAGCACAGTTCCAACGGCTTTAGTGAAATCATAGTTCGTCATGGGGTGCGGACTAACGGCGTTCACCGCACCACTGACGGCGTCGTTCTCCACACAGAAACTGATAATTCGAACGAGGTCGTTCAGGCCAATCCAGCTCCAATATTGCTTGCCTGAACCGATAATGCCTCCCACGCCAAGCTTAAACGGCAGCAGCATTTTTGCCAGGGCTCCGCCTTTCTTGCTCAGCACCACTCCAATTCGCAAACGCACTACGCGAATCCCAAGCTTTTCAGCCTCGAGTGCTTCCGCTTCCCACGCCTTGCAGACATCTGCCAAATAGCCGGAACCAACTGGAGACGCTTCATTCAGTCGTTCCTCACCCCGATGCCCGTAAAGGCCAATCGCAGACGCACAGACCAAAGTCTTTGGAGGAGACTTCAGCAAGGCCAAAGACTTCACAAGATTCCGCGTCCCGTCAACTCGACTGCTGCGAATTCGCTCTTTGACGGCTGCTGTCCATCGACTCCCAGCAATGTTCTCTCCCGCGAGGTGCACGACCGCATCGATTCCCTCCAGTGCCTCGGACGACGTTACTCCCTTTGCAGGGTCCCATAAGATCGAGCCAACTCCTTCGTTCCGTCGGCTCAACGTTAAGGTCGAATGCCCCGCGAGCTTCAACGACTTAATCAGGTCGGAACCAACCAGCCCCGTCGCGCCGGAAACCGCAATTCTTTGATTCTGCTTATTCACGATCAAAACCTTCATGAGTTCTTGCTGGCCGGACGGGCGGATTCATCCCGGGTTAACCCTCAGCGACGACATTCGCGAATGTACCTTCACCTTCGTCAAATGTCCCTCTGAAGAGCCCTTCTGATAGTCCCATAGTCTTCGGACCAAAACCAACGCCCAGGAAAACGAGCTTGTTCAACGCCCTGCAAACCTTCGTTTCGACTTCGAGTTAACAGCCGAATGCGACCATTACGGCGAATAGACTTCAAAAGGCCCACCTGCCACTTCACCGTCGGGCTGTCCCTTGTCCGTGAAAGTGATTCCGCCGCGCCCCACAACAACAACTGCAATCGAACCAAAAAGACGGGTAATGAGAACCCGACCGGCAATCTATACAAAAAAACACACCCCAGAGCGATTTTCCGGAACTATTGGGCACATCCGATGACAGTTCTTCCAAACGGCCCGGATATGATGTAAAGAGGCAACGTTTTGGGGAACTTTTCTACAGCAATCCAAAAAAGTCGAGCAACACGGCCTGCCAGAGGTCATGATGTTTTCTTGGAATTGTGGTCGGAAGTCGCCAGGAACGGGACTTCTTAACCGATCTACCTGGAACAAGTTACGTCAGAGTGTAAAAGTATCGCCGGAATTTGACATCAAGTTTGCGTGCTTGTGACGTAGAGTCGTAAGTTGCGTAATTCACGGAAAATTCGGCGGCAAAGACGCGGACTGATATGTCGACAGTCATTCGATCATGCCCGGGGTGCAAATCCCTCATTCTTTCGGACACAGATCAGTGCCCGGAGTGTGGTCACGTCTTCTACGAACGCAAGAAAACAGAATCGTCGGGCGTCGCTCCGGCCACTCCGGACGCATTGAAATCGGCCAGCATGCAGGAACCATGCCCGCATTGCGGCGAAATGGTGCGCTCTGGTCTTGTTCGTTGTTGGAGCTGTAATCAATTCATGCGCGCGGACGTCGCAGCGCGGTACCGTCAGCTCACAACCAATCCCCAGCCAATCATTTACAGCACGATTTCCGCCGAGAATCGCACAGACTTTTTACCGCCGAGGGCTGAATCCAAGGATGATCAGACCGCTAAGGCCGTTGATAACGACGATTTCAAGTTAGGCTCGGGCGTCGATTCAGTCGATGCCGGGGATTTTGAGATTGATGGTGGTGTAAAGCCTGTACCAGTGGCACCAGCCAAAACTCCTGCTGCTGCTCTCGCAAAACCACTTGCGTCTGTTGATGGTCCTGATAAACCAGAGTCAACGACTGTGGTTTCCACCAACTCGAAAACCTCATCTCCAACTACCGAAGCCACACCTCCGGCCGTTGTCGCATCAGCCAATGCTGCAGCGGAAACTCCGGTTGCGGCAACCTCCCGTAACAAGGGTTCAGAAGACGATCTGCTGTCGTTTGCCGTTGAAGAGCAGAAGGAAGGCAAAAAGCGCAGAAACCAGAAGACCGCCGAGCGACTGCGGAAACAAGTTCTTGTTCCGTGTACATGCGGTGCGTGGATTCGCGTCAATGAAGACCAGGCTGGCAAGACTCTGCGATGCAAACAGTGTAAACAACCGGTCGTTGTACCGGGATTGAAGAAGAAAGCGGAAAAGCAGGAAAAGCCTGCTGCGAAGCCTGAGACCGTCGAGCAAAAGTCCATCTCATGGATTGATGATGCGTGGTTCCACATTCTCTCTCCGGCGGCATTGGTGCTGAAACCGGGGAGCCTGACGGGCAAGCACACGGAAGTGGATATTGCCTTTGATGGTTCTGGCCTGCACGTCTTGACCTTTGCTGGTACAAAGAAGAAGCGATCGATCTTCAGCTTCGGTGGCGGCAACAAGAAGGCAGACCATCAGGTTCGGCGCCAGCAGATTCGTGAACAGGTCTCAAAAAGCGGCAGCTTCGAGAATCTGGAGAATGTTGAGATTCGAAAAGTTGATGTTTCACGCATGAGCGAAATCAGACTGGTGCAGCCGGTCGCTAAGGTTTCCGAATCCATGTTTGCCGGCGTGCCCGTATTTGGAGATGGGCGAATCGCCGTCTTCTTGCCCATCGAAATCGACGGCGGAAGACAAGCGTTTCTGTCTTTCTCCATCAGCGGATGGCGAGTAATTGCCGAACAACTCAAATCGTTGTTCGAGGTGGAACTCAACGGCACGGAGAACGGAATTCCTGAGTCAGACAAAGCCGAAACTCTGAGCTGCTTTATGAATCAGAGCCGCATCGAGTCCATCAAGGGACTCATCTACTACCAGAAGGATGCGGCCTATACCTTGGAGCTAGCAGGGTACAAGTGCAAGTCTTGTGGCACCACAATCAGCGAAGAGGGACGTAAGGCGGCTAAGCTGGGCGGTGTTAAGGGCAAGGGAATTGCCAAAGCCAAGTGCCCAAAATGCTCCAACAAGATGCAGGCTGAGCCGCTGTATAAAATCGCCAAAGGCCCGGATTCGGCGGCTACGGGCTAGATGTTGTCCAGACTTAGATTGGGCAGAGGTGAATCTTCAGATCCCTGCCCCCCTGACCTGTCCAAAAGGACTCGCAGCCTCATCCACGACGATGAACACCGGTATCGAACTTAGACCATGCCGCGGCACATAGACCTTGCAGTCGCTCTGCCCGTTTAGCTTATTCGCACTTGATCCGCATCTGCACTCTCCCTAAAGCCGCTCGCTTCAGCCAGAAGACCGCTCTCCGATTGTGGACTTGGCACGGGAACGATATCGTCCGTGATCCCACCTGCTGATTTCAGTGAGATGTGTTTGCCGCTTGATTCGAACCTCACGGAATCGTGAAGGAGTCCGCGGCGAACATTGACACTGGCCTTGAAATCGGCGACGAACCTGCCACAAGACTCTGAAGACCAAACTCAGCAGATCTCTGTGATCTTACAGAACCTCCCAAAGTTATTGGCCTGCCATGCAGACAACAACATGGAATGGCATCTCACTTTCTCAAATGATGCTGGGCACCGTTCAGTTCGGAATGCCCTATGGGATCGCGAACCAGATCGGCCAGCCTGGATACCGCGATATCGTCGCTATCATTAATGCTGCGACCTCCGGTGGCGTCAACTGTTTCGACACCGCGTCCGCCTATGGACAAAGCGAAGAAATCCTTGGGCGAGCCCTGAAGGAATTGGGCATCGCTGACGAAGTCACCGTCGTTACAAAAGTGCGAGCCCTCACGACAGAGGAATTAGCGAGTCCTCGACTGGCAGAATCAGCAATCCAGGCATCCATTGAACTCTCTCTGCAACGACTCCAACTGGACTGCCTACCGATTGTGCTCTTCCAT
>JBILXT010000306.1:0-8846 GCA_044378235.1 Planctomycetaceae bacterium | reverse complement strand
CACGCCGCAGGACAGTGCGGCTGTCGCTGATGCGAATGTTCTGTTCGAGAACGGACTCGGTTTTGAAGGCTGGCTGGATCGACTTTACAGGGCCAGCGATTCACGAGCGACTCGTGTGACCGTGACGGAGGGTATTCAGGGGCGGATGCTTTACGATAGTCATGGCCACAGCGAAACTGATCCTCATGTCTGGCACGATCCTCAATTCGCAATCGAAATGGTGCAGTCCATCGCCGCGGCATTGATCAAGGCTGATCCTGCTCATGCTAACGACTATCAGAAGAATGCTGATGCCTATGTCAGCGAGCTGCAGGAATTGAACACTTGGATTCAGGGGCAGATCACGACACTGCCTGAGTCTCGTCGAAAGCTGGTGACGACTCACGATACGTTCGGCTACTTTGCGGAACGCTTTGGGTTTCAGGTGTCCAGCGTGATGGGCACAGTCTCCAGCGAAGTGGCGGATCCCTCGGCCGCTCAAATTGCAGCCATTATCGAGACGATTCGTCGCGAAGAGGTTCCTGCCATCTTTGCCGAGAATATTCTCAACCCGCAACTGACCGAACAGGTTGCTCGAGAAGCCGGGGTTCGCATTGTCCCGACACTCTTTACGGATGCTCTGGGGGAGAAAGGCTCGGACGGGGAATCTTACGTGCAGATGATGCGTTCGAATGTGACAAAGATCGTGGAGTCTCTGAAGTAATGTCACTCAAAACCTCAGAGCCTCGCAGCGAGACCACCGCCCATGCGGGCTGCCCCTGCCCGGAGCATTCTCATCATGTCGACCCATGGTTGCCTTATGGAGGACGCGGTCACAAAGATCCACAACCGGGTTGCTCGGCGATCGATCTGCAGAACGTGACCGTGCGCTATGAGCATTCTGCTGCGCCTGCCGTCTCGGGCGCGTCTCTTATTGTCACTGTTGGAGAGCGAGTGGCCCTTGTTGGCCCAAACGGTGCTGGTAAAAGCACGCTTCTGAAGACGATTGCTGGCTTGCTGAAGCCCCTCTCGGGAACGGTCAGTCTCTTCGGCAATCGTGTTGGAGCCTGTCATCATCGAACCGCCTATCTGCCTCAACGCGCGGATCTCGATTGGCGGTTTCCGATGACGGTTTCGGATCTTGTGATGACGGGGCGATACGTGCATCTGGGCTGGCTGAAGCGACCGGGTCGCAAGGACCAGGAAGCAGTGCGGCAAGGATTGGATCGTCTGAAGATTTCTGATCTGGCCGAGCGTCAGATCGGTGAGCTTTCCGGCGGCCAGCAGCAACGCGCCTTGTTGGCTCGAGCGATTGTTCAGGGGGCCAGTCTGTTTCTGCTGGATGAGCCTCTGAATGCTGTCGACGAGGCGACTCGAGATATCGTCGATGAAGTGTTGCGTGAAGAGACTCGCGGTGGTTCCAGCGTGCTGGCTGCGACGCACGATCTGGGGCGTTTGTCGGAATCGTTTGATCGAGCTGTTTACTTGCGGCAGGGCTCCATCACCGGGGAGTTCTGCCATGGTTGATCCTTCCGTTTACCGCCCAGCCGCAGGCGCCGGCTCGATGGGAAGCACACGGCTCAGTGTCGTCTTTCGTCCCGAGGATGAAAAAATGTAGGACGCCCTTTTCAGGGCGTCGAGTTAGGTTTTTTTGGCGACGGCCTGAAAAGGCCGTGCTACAACGAAGCCGGCGCCTGCGGCTGGGCGGTAAACGCTGAACGATTCGCAAATCATGGATCACACATGACCTGGCTTCTTGAACCGCTGCAATACAGTTTTATGCGACAGGCGTTGCTGGCCAGTACGCTCATTGGAGCCACGTGTTCGCTGCTGGGGGTCTATGTGGTCCTGCGACGCATGGCGTTTATGGGCGACGCGATTGCTCACACAACACTGCCGGGGCTTGTCGTGGCCTATCTGAATCGCTGGAACCTGTTCTTCGGAGCGATCATCGCAGCGGTTATTACCGCTCTGGGTATCGGCTGGTTAAGTCGTCGAGAACAACTTCGCGAAGACACGGCGATTGGAGTGCTGTTCTCCGGAATGTTTGCGTTGGGGATTGTGCTGATCAGCACGGTTCGAAGTTACCGCGATTTTTCTCACATGCTGTTCGGAAATGTGCTCGGAGTAACCAGCGGGGATTTGATCGGCATCGTTGTTACCGGAGCCATTGTGGTTCTTTGTCTGCTGGCGTTTCAGAAAGAACTGTTGCTGACAACGGTCGATCCCCTGCATGCTCAGGTGATCGGACTGTCGTCCGAACGCATGCGATATCTGTTACTGGTTTTGTTGGCGCTGTCTGTCGTGACGGCGATTCAGGCGGTTGGAGTTGTTCTCACGTCAGCTCTGCTGGTCACTCCGGCGGCCACAGCGTCGCTGCTCACAAAACGGCTGAATCAGATGCTGCTTCTGGCAGTGCTGTTCTCGACCTGCGGCAGCGTGATCGGATTGTATGCGTCTTATTATCTGTCGATTTCCAGTGGTGGAGCCATCGTCCTGGCCTGCACGACACTGTTTGGGATCGTGTTTGTGCTGAAGCTGCGAATGTAGCCGGGCACAGATGGGGTGTTCAGATTCTCTCTGCGGAATAAACGGCCCGGAAAAAATTTTCCTGGCGACCATTTTAGGTTCAGCGTTTTCAAAGGCCCTGGCGTACGCTAAAGTCAGAAGCCCACGCAGAACGCCGGAATGTCCACTGGTCGGAGGCATTACGGTTGCGTGCTGATGGAGACTCTCAGGCGGTGACTTGATTTCGTCCCGCTGGTCTCAGAACCAACGTTTGCCGGAATCCGACCAGTATGCACGTTCACTCCCATTCGCACGAACTGAGTCTCGGCCTGAGCTTTTTTCTCGGGGCTCTGCATGCTCTGGAACCTGGTCATGGCAAAACCGCCATGTTCGTGTACTTGCTGGATGGAAAACGCAGCTTCTGGCATCCGGTGGTGATGGGGCTTTCCACCGCGTTTTCTCATTCGGTGTCGCTGTTCGCTATCGCTTTTGGAGTCCACATTGCTCATCACCTGATTGCCGGTGATCATCATCATGAGGAGCAGGTTTCCAGTGTGCTCCAGTGGATCAGTGCATTGCTGGTGGTAGCGGTGGGAGGATTTTTGCTCGTACAGGCGATTCGAGGCCGCAAGGTGCGATGTTGCGGCCATCATCACGATGGAGCATGCTCTGATCAGTCGCACGGTCATGTTCACGGGAATGCTCACGAGCACAACGCTTACGCGATGGAACCGCAGTTGGTTCAACTCGGTGGATTTTCATCTCCGATCCTTGCTGCATCCACATCCGATTCCACAGCCGCAGTTTTTCCCATTGCTTCGCCAGAAGCGGCGCCGGCGGCAGCCACACCTTCAAGAGCCAGTTATCGCACGACTGCAATTCTGGGACTCGCCGTCGGACTTCTCCCGTGCCCGACAGCCATGGCCGCTTACTTTACCGGACTTTCTTCGGGATCTCCCGGCGCAACGTATCTGATCATTGCACTATTCGCAGCAGGAATCGCCAGTTCGCTGTCCGTAGTCGGAATTCTGTTGCAGTACTTCGGCGAAAAATTCGGCCGCCGCTCAGAACGGCTGGTCAACCTGCCATGGAACTACATCCGGTCGGCATTGATTCTGGGGATCGGACTGATCTATCTGGTGCGACTGATCACCGATTCCGCCGCATAGGCTTTTTCGGTAGGGGGCGTTTTGCAACGCTCTCAATCGAAATATGTTGTTCACGCCACTCGTCAGCAATTCTCTGAAGAGCGTAACGCGCTCCTTTTGATGACCACAACGCAAACGGCAACAATTAACAACGGCAGGATCACCGAGGTTGCCGTAGCACTTGCTTGAGGCCACACATGGCCGGACCAATACGACATCACACGCCACAGGAGGTGATGCATCAACACGGCCGCAAAAAGATGCCACAACAATCGATCGACACGATCGATCAGCATGTTCCTCAGCAGCATTAGCCCACAGAAGAATGTTGCGATCGACAACACCGCCTGCCAACCCAGGACAGAGCCGATCAGTGCGAACGCAGGAACTATGGCCATGAGCTCGCTCGGTTCATTTCGCAAGCCTCGTCGCCACGCCCAATTCAGGACGTAACCGATCAGCAGTCCGACAAGAGCTCCCGCTCCAACAAATATCGCGGATGACATCCAGCCTACCGTCACCAATCGTGACGCGGGCACAAGAGCGAGATCCGGAAAAGCGAGCGGCAGTCCCATTGCAACGGTAAAGGCAAAGATCAACAACCGACGAGGAACTAACTTTCGATCCAATGCCATAAGCGTCAGCACGAGCAGCACGCAGAATAAATAGCAGTGGTACAAGTAGAGTCCAATAACATCCCACTTGGGATACATAATGATCCAAAGAACACCGCGGTATGTGTTGATCCCTCGCACCGGCAAGTTGGCACCGCCAGAGATCAGCTCCGCGAAATAGAACAGCAAAAACACCGTCCCGGTGATCGCTTCGACAATCGGATATCGAGGCGAAATCTCCGTTCCGCACGCGCGGCATTGGCCGCCAAGTCCCAGCCAGCCGAAGACTGGAATGTTGTCTCGACTTGCAATCTTCGTTGAACAAACGGGACAGCACGAATCTCCATGGACAATCGATTTGCCCAGCGGCATACGCCATACCACCACGTTGAGAAAACTGCCGATGTTGGCTCCCAGAGCAAAGAAGCAAGCCGTGACCATCGCTTCCCCGCAACGGAATCCGGCCTCTTCGATAAAGCTCATGCGTTCCATCGCCAATTTCTCCGGCACCGGATGACTGGCTCGATAAATCGCCTTCACCGTTGGAACGCCCACCCCCCAGGCCAGAAACAGCCCTACAAATGCCAGCTTCAAAGCAACGCCGTCGCGTCTACGCCGTTCCGGGTTCGTTAATCCAGCCTGTGAGCGAATTCGACCATCCATAAACTCGACGACCAGCAACACACTCAACATGATCGTCGAGACTATCGGGGCAATGATGCTGCCGGTCATCCATTCAGGAACCCGGGAAACTCCTGTGATGGCCAGCACACCGGTCATGATCAGCATCAGGACTAAAACCGCAGCAGTCGATTTCTCGCCTGCGAGTCCTCCGACCGCACGGAAGGCGATCCAGAGTCCGGACAGCACCATGATCAGCACGGCCGGGTTCTTCGGTATCGCGGCCGCCCACCAGATCGCTCCAAACAGCGCATGCGCCATCATCAACAGCGAAGCGTATTCTCCCAACAGTGTTGAACGAAGGACCGTTACACGAAAAAGTCCGTCTCGAGCAGATCCACGCGACAAGTTCACTGGCGTCTGAATTTCAGCGTTCATGCATTCACCTCCTGCGCTCCGGTGGGAGCTCGTTGAACATCCCAGCGTGGGAACGGATCCGGAAACTTCAGCCATTCAAAAGGCCCGAAGGCGAATTCATCCGGAGTGAGCAGGCACTCTTCCAACGATTGGCGAATAGCCATCTCGTCCATGTCGACACCAATAAAGACCAGTTCCTGTCGGCAATCTCCGACATTCGGATCCCAATTCTTCATCACGGCTTCGGCGAAACCCGGCGTCGGAGGCCATTCTTCACGTGGTACACTGGCCCACCAGAAGCCCGCGACGTCCAGCCGAGCAACTCGCCCGGCCTGCGACCAGACGCCAATCTTGTCGACTCGCGAAGCCAGCCAGAAGTATCCTTTCGATCGCAGGACACCCGACCATTCGGCCGTCAGTCGGCGATAAAATCGTTCCGGATGAAACGGCAATCTCGAACGAAAAACGAAGCTGCGAATTCCATACTCTTCGACTTCGCTCGCCCCATCATCACGCAGCACCAGTTGCCAGCCTTTGCAGGTTTTGGCGCGTTCGAAATCAAAGCGATGAGTTCCCAGGATTTTCTTCAGTGGAACTTTTCCAAACTCACTACGCACCTTCAACGCGTAAGGATTCAGTTGCTCGAGGAAACCTTCGACTCGAGCCAGTTCCTCGGCACTAACCAGATCGGTCTTATTCAGCACAATGACATCTGCAAACTCGGCTTGATCAATCAGCAGATCGGCGACTGTGCGAGCATCATCCGCCGTGGCCGCGGTTCCCTGAGACTGCAAATCTTCGCCGATGCGGAGGTCCATCAGGAAGTTCATGCAGTCGATGACTGTCACCATCGTGTCCAGTTCGGCGATATCCGACAACGACTGATTGTTGGCGATCGCATAAGTGAACGTATCAGCCACCGGAGCAGGCTCGGAGATTCCTGTTGATTCAATCAGCAGATAATCAAAGCGCCCTTCCTGAGCCAACTGGCTGATCTCTCGGAGCAGATCTTCTCGCAGAGTGCAGCAGATGCACCCATTGGTCATTTCGATCAGCTTCTCTTCCGTTCGACTCAGCGCAGCCGAGCCGCCGGCGATCAATTGTGCGTCGATGTTGACTTCACTCATGTCGTTGACGATCACGGCCACCTTCATGCCCTCGCGATTCGCGAGGACATGATTCAGCAGAGTCGTCTTTCCGGCACCGAGAAATCCGGACAGCACGGTCACGGGCAGAAGTTTCATCGTTCTTCCGCCTCGTCGTCATCGCCGGGCAGTTCACAGCCTTCATCCATCTCGCTGTCCGCAATTTCCCACGGCGCAAACGGATCTTCGAACTGCTCCCAGGCTGCTGGCCCCAGGGCAAATTCCGCAAGCGTCAGGAGGCATCCGTCAAGGGCACAAGTCACTTCCTTGATCTGAAGGTCCTGACCGATGATGACGATTTCCTGTCGACGATCGCCGACCTTTTCATCCCAGATCGATTCGATCTCGGCGATTTGCTGAGGATCCTCAAGAGGCCAATCGTCGCGAGGAGTTTCGGCCCACCATTGCCCGCCCGGATCCGCACTGATCACGCCACCAGCCTGTGACCAGAATCCGGCCAGACTATGCCGCGAGGCCAGCCAGAAATAACCTTTGGATCGCAGAATCGATGAAGCCGCGTCATCGTTGACCCAGAAGTCATAAAATCGCTGCGGATGAAATGGACGACGAGAACGATACACGAAGCTGGAGATGCCGTACTCGGCGGTCTCCGTTTGTTCCTCACCGCGCGGCACACTGAGCCATTCTGCGGAGGACTCGGCCCACTCCATCTGAAAACGTCCGGTATTCAGAATTGCGGCAAGAGGAACTCGGCCACGTTCAGCTTCCAGAACGATCGCTTCGGGATTCATCTTCTGCAGAATGCTGTGCAGACGATTTCGATCGGCCTCAGAAATCAGATCCGTCTTGTTCAGAATGATTACGTTGGCGAATTCAATCTGGTCTGTCAGCAGCAGTGAGAGATCTCGATCGTCCGTTTCGTCCATGCCCATCTTGCGGTCGCGAAGTTCATCCTGCGAAGAAAAGTCGTTGATGAAGTTCGCTGCGTCGACGACGGTCACCATCGTATCCAGCATGGCGACATCGCTGAGTGAGTTGCCATTCTCATCGGCGAAGGTGAAAGTCTCGGCAACGGGCAGAGGCTCCGAGATTCCAGTTGATTCAATCAGAAGGTAATCGAATCGGCCTTCGCGAGCCAGCTTGGTGATTTCTTCCAACAGGTCTTCTCGCAGAGTGCAGCAAATGCAGCCATTGGACATCTCGACCAGTTTCTCATCGGTTCGGCTTAGCTGCGCTGGACCTCCGGCGACCTGCTGAGCATCAATGTTGACTTCGCTCATGTCGTTAACAATCACGGCCACCTTCAGGCCTTCGCGATTGGCGAGTACGTGATTCAGCAGCGTGGTCTTGCCGGCTCCCAGAAAGCCGGAGAGCACGGTGACGGGTAACTTCTTCATCTGTTTTTTCCTTTGGTGTCCAGAATTCCCAGGCGGTCGACCGCCAAATACCACTGACTTGTCTGCTGATCCCAGCAACGATTGCGAAGCAGGCCCCATGCGGCCGGCATTTTCTCCGCGGTAACAAACGGATGCAGCCATGTTTTGACGCACCGCTGTCGATAGGCGGCTCCAGCTTGCTGCATCACCCACATTTCATAATTGACGATCCAGTCGAGCATATTGCGACAGAGTCGATGAGCCGCCTTCCATTGTCGAACTCCGGCCGGGCGACCGAAGGGCGGAAGATCATCCGGATAATGCACGGCGCTGGATAGAGATTCGAGATTCGCCCAGCGAGGTCGGAAGTCGAATCTTCCGACAAAGAGTCCACCGAGACTGCGTTCGCCGTAGAACATTCCGAAGCCCCACAGGGCAACATGCAGCGGGCCGTCATCCAGCCGATAGCAGGTTGATCCGGAGCTTCCTTTTCCGGGTTCTCGATGACGTTCAAAACCATAATTCATCAGCAGATTGCCGGAGGGCGATTTGATGTCGCGTCCCCAGCACCACAATTGCTGGCTCATTAACTGTTCGGCAAACTTCCGGACGGATTCCGGATGACACCAGCCGCATCGAACCGGGCGCGCGGCTCGACCGGTCGCGACTTCGCAGTTCGCGTTCCGCGCGGGGCGAGGAGGTTTCAGGACGTGGGTGGAAATCGTGTTGGCCCTGATGTTTGGGATGACAAAGTGTTGAGTGCGTTGAGTATTAAGCCGCCGGGCGTTGGTCCAACGGCGATTGCTTTTGTGTTCAATTTGAAGCGGAACGGCGCGAGCCGTCCGGTGTTTGTACGGCCTTTGATCTTCTTCACCAGACAGCTCGCGCTGTTACGCTAAAAGCAGCGGGGAACCAGAGGCTACAGCGTGTCGGCTGATGAATTCATTACTCGCATTAACAGCGTTAAACTGCAAGTTGTCGGCAACGTGCATAGCGGCCTGTGACAGCACTGCCTGAGAGAATGCGTGGAAAGTTCGCCAATGAGTTTCGAAGCACAGCGCGAAGCAACTGAGTCTG